>JAIOSB010000007.1 GCA_021107795.1 bacterium | reverse complement strand
TAGGTTGTCGGTTCGATTCCGGCCAGGTACGCCAAGGAGAGGTGCCTGAGTGGTCGAAAGGAAACGCTTGGAAAGCGTTCGTACGGGTCAAACTGTACCGCAGGTTCGAATCCTGTCCTCTCCGCCAGTTGTACGACTAATATCTACCTTAAAATATGAGCATTCCAGAAGAAATAAAACAACTGTTCAAGTCAATTCCTACAATAGCTTTTTCTACGGTAGATAAAAATGGAAATCCAAACGTTGTTGCCATTGCTTCTAAGAAAATCGTCAGTGAGGATACAATATGGATTATTGACACCTTTTTTAAAAAAACAAAAGAGAACATATTACAAAATAACAAAATAGCAATTGCTATGTGGAAAGACGGAAGGGGTTATCAAATTAAAGGTCTTGCTACATATCATTCAGAAGGAGCCACGTTTGAAGAGGCTAAAGAGTGGATATTAGAATTAAAACCAAAGAAGATTGTTAAAGGGGTTGCAGAAGTTAAGATTACTGAAATCTTTTCTATTACTCCAAACTATAACGAGGCAGGTAAAAAGATTGTATAAGTGACCTCTACATCACAACCAACAACAAAAACAAAACCATCCCTTGTCCTAAACTAAACAAATAGTGATCGAACATACCAATAATAAATAACGCTATTAAAACAGTAACAAACCTTACACCAAACTCCCCCCTTCTTAAAAAGAAATACAACAAAGACCCCAACAACCCCACCCCTACTAAACCCAACTCACAAACACCCAAAAGAAAAACATTATGAACAGGCTGTAACAACAATATCCCACCTGAACTTCTAGGAACACCCTCTCCCATACTAGAAACAAACCTCCCTAAACCAACACCCCTTAGCAAATTATCCCTCAAAACAACTAAAGACACCCTAACTAAATCAACCCTCTCACTCCAACTACTATCCCCACCACCCATCAAATTAAGAACCCTCTCTGAAGCTAAACCCACAAAACCAAAACTCTTCCCCTTCAAATTAATCTTAAAGAAAACACTCCCTAAAAACCCCACCCAAACCAATATACAAACAAAAAAACCTATTCTTGAAAAAGTTAATAACAATACCAACGAAGAAACAACCATTAAAACAACACTCCAATCCCTCTTCTTCTTCATCCTCTCAAACAAAAACCAACCAAAAAACATATTAAACAGTAACCAACCACTAAAAACATTAGGATGAGGGAATGTACCATACCCCCTTAAATACAACTGATTATTCAAATTAAGAAAACTAGATCCCCTCATACCACTAACTACCTGAGACTCTCCCAAGAAACCCAACCCCAGAGAAGACCCTCCATCAAACTGAAGCAGAGCTACAACACCTTGGAATAAAACAAGCAAAAGAGAAAGTATTAGTAAATATTTCAAAACCTTCTGGCTTAATAATCCCTTTATACCTAACGAAAGATTGTAGAAAGTAAAAAGATATAACAAAAGCCTTAAAGAATTTACAACTGTAACTAACTCCCCAACCAAAACATTTTGAATACATAAATATATTGTAAAAAATACAAAGATTTTGAAAAAAGAAAACCTCTTCCACTTAAAACAAACCTCTCTCTCAAAGATAAGGGATAGGAGTAGTAAGAAAACCCCCAAATCTAATATTGAAAGTGTTGGGATTAAATAATTAACAATAATTCCATTAACAAACGGATCTGAAAGGGTAACTCCTAATAGGGAGTAGGGTAGTTGGTATGTAATATTAAAAGGAAGAATTAAAAAGATGATTAACAAGGAAGCTAACGAAAACTTCTTAAGAACAATACCCAGTACGCACCAAGTGATAAGAATGGAACTAATTATTAAAACCTTGTACAAGTTTTCAGTATAAAGAGGAAACAGGGATAATATCAATATAACCGTAGTTACTAAATACCAATACTTCTTTAATGCACTAACAAATTTCATACTCCATTGTAACAGAATGTTCCTTACTCTTCGCTATCTTCACTCTCTTCTCCATTTACATCCTTCATGATATCTACATCGATATCTGCAGCAGGAACAATCCTTACATACCTATCTCTTCCCTCTCCATGACTCTCTGTCGTAATATCCTCAAACTTCTCTAAGACCATATGCACAACCCTTCTGTCGTAAGGCTTCATAGGAACCATATCTATAGAATCTCCTAACATTCTAGCATCATCTGCTTTGGTAAGAGCCATTCTCTCTATTGTCTCATTCCTCTCTTTCCTATAATCTGCAACATCCAAGGTTAATCTAAAAGAAAACTCTTCATCATTAATAGCTCTCCTGATTAACAATTGTAAAATATATTGCAATGAATCCAAATGCCTACCATGACTCCCTATCATATACCCCAAATTCTCCCCCTCAAAACCAATATTGATGTTTGTAACACCCTCAACCTCCTCTATCTCACAATCATATGTTGCATCCACACCTGAGAGATCTATAAACTTCCCTATCTCTTTATCTACAATCTTTGTTAACTCTTTACTATTCATAAAAATATATTAATAAAATTTTATTTCTTACCCAACTTATCCCTATACTTCGTAAACAAATTCTGTACTCCCTTCTTACTCTTATCAAAATCTATAATGAAATATTGAACAATCAACATAAAAGATTGAACTATCCAATACAACCCTAAAGCAGCAGGAGCACTAACAGTGATAAATATTGTCATAATCGGGAACATTAAAAGCATAGAACTCTGCATACTTTCTTGCATACCTGCAACATTTGGTTCTCCATCCTTTACTAAACTCCCTTTCTTCTTCTTTTGGACTTTGTCTGGATTCTGCAGCATTGTTGTAAACTTAGTAGCAACAAACTGCACTGCACCAACAATTAACGCAAGGCTTAGGTAAGGCAACACATTGGGTGCAAACCTTCCAAACTCCTCAGACAGCTCATTGTAACTTAAGGTCAAATCCAACCCTAAGAAATTTGGATTAATACTAAACTCTCCACCACCATTACTCACCCAATTCAATACAAAATCATACAAACCATCTACCTCATTACTGGTTACAGCCCTTATTACACCTATTAATACGGAAAGAATTATTAGCTGAGGAACCATACTCCCTACACAACCTAAAGGATTATACCCCTCCTTCTTATACAATTTCATCTGCTCTTCACTTAACTTCTTAGAATTATTTGCATATTTCTTCTGTAATTTATCTAACTCTGGCTTAAGTGATGCCATCTTCCTCGTCATTTCTGTCTGATTTCTTGTAAGAGGGATAAGTGCTAACCTAGAAATTGAAGCAATAACGATAATGGCTAAGCCAAGATTGTCCCACAACAAATGGTATAGTATAGCCATAAGATTGAGGACAGGATAGGTCAAAATTGTATTCCATATAGTTGCTAACATAGGATTTCTTTCAAAATAAACTCTTGGATTATACCCTAAATTAAACCTCTTGGCTAAAGATTAAGAAACAGGATCATACTGTCCAGGTTCTGCCCAAGGATTACACCTCGCTATTCTTTTCAAACCAAGACTGCCTCCCTTCAATATTCCATACTTTTCAATAGCATCATAACTGTACTGTGAACAGGTAGGAGTGAATTTACAATGCCTTTTACTTGGAAATATCTTCCCCAATAACCCATGATCTAGGGAAATAGTTTTCTGGTAAAGTTTAATTATCTTAAGAATTGTCTTCCTTGTCATTCAATGATTGTTTTAGTAAAGATTGAAACACTTCCTTCAGAGCAGAGTAGTCATCACAAAATTTAAAAGCGATGAACTCATATATATACCCATTATCCTTTAATTCAAGTTCATCAACAGATTCGTGCACTATAGCTCTCAAAACTCTTGTCATCCTATGCCTTGCTGGAGCATTCCCAACCTTCTTACTCACAACAAATCCAAACTTTGGTGTAATCTCTTCTGCATAAGGTAGAGCAATCAACATTCCAACTTCACTTCGGTATTTCTTACCCTTATCATAGATATGTTTGAAAAGTTTCGCAGGTAACCTGTATCGTTTCTGTAGCATTCTCTATTATATACTATCTCTCAGTCTTTTTAGGCTGCTTTCTCAAAAGCTTGAACTCCTCACTAGCAGAGAGTTGTGTTCTACCTTTCCTTCTCCTATTTTTCAAGACCCTTCTACCTCCTACTGTTTTGTTTCTAGCCCTAAATCCAAATTTCCTAATTCTTTTAATTTTCTTTGGTTGATATGTTCTTTTCATAACGTTACAAAATGTATTTTAACAGTGCTAATTATATCCGAATATACTAAATATGGCAAACCAGATGTTTTTCTCTTAAAATATGATATCTAAAAACTCTCCCAAAATAGCTGTCCTTCTTTTTGCTTTTAGAAGGCACTATTCGAAATCATTTTATAAAACTATCCACAAGTTCAAAAATATGTATATAATGGAAGAGCAGTCCCAACCGACTAGCCACTGCCCATACTGTCTCTTTTTTTAGTTAAACATTTTTGTTTATGGATAAAGCAAACTTTGAAGAATACTTAAAGACTGTCCCTAAAATTCCTGCTTCTAAAAAAGGGAGTATTGCACAATATGGGAAGATGGATTCCGATAAGACTTGGAATTCTGTAAAGGAGTTGCTTAGAGTCAAGATTAATAATCATAATTTCAACGCATGGTTCTCAAATACATATATCGAAGGAATTGCTAACGGTATTGTAGAGCTCTCTTGTGCAAATGATATTCAAAAGGTGACAATAATTAATGAATATCTCCAAACACTAAAGGATTGTCTACATCAGTCTACTGGACATGAGTTCTCTATCAATGTTAAGACTAGAGTAAGTAACACTCCTCATCATACAAAACAAAATTATGAATATTTTGAAAAGGGTAAGACGGAAAATAGTGGAAAACCCTCTTCTAAAACCCTCTTCTCTGATTTAGAGAATGTGAGAGAGTTGAGAGAAAAAGCAATTACCAAAGCTCAAATTAATCCTAAATATACCTTTGAGAATTTTGTAGTAGGTTCACACAACAGGCTTGCCGAAGCGGTATCTAGGGCTGTAGTGGAAGAATTGGGATCTCTTTACAACCCTGTTTTTTTTTACGGCAACACTGGTGTAGGAAAAACTCACTTGATGCAGGCAATCGGTAATGAAGTAATTAAGAATGATTACAGAAAAGAGGTTGTGTATGTTTCAATTGAGCAGTTTCTTAACGAGTTAATTGCAAGTATTAGGTCTAAAAAAGACCAAGCTTTTAGGGATAAATATAGGCAGGTTGATTTACTCATAATTGATGATATTCAATTTGTTGAGACATACCCCAAAACCCAAGAGGCTCTTTTCCACACCTTCAATACCTTGTATCAATCCAACAAACAAATAATACTGGCTTCTGATAGGCCTCCTAATGAAATAAAGAATTTGACAGACAGATTAAGATCTCGATTTGAAGGTGGTATGGTAGCAGATATTGGAGCCCCTGATTATGAGACACGCATGGCTATACTCCAACAAATTGTAAAGGAGAAGAAGGTAGAAATACCTAATGAATATCTAGATTTAATATCCAAAAATATAGAAAGTAATGTTAGAGAATTAGAAGGTGCTTTGAATAAACTCCTTTCCTTAGCAAGACTGGGAGAGCTTCCTTCATATGAAGAAGCTTCTACAATATTGCAGGTTGATATTAGCAGTAAGAGAAAGCGAATTACACCAAAGAAAGTCCTTCTAGCTGTTTCTACAGTTTTTGATATTAAACCTTCCGAAATAAAAGGAAGCAGGAGAACTGCATACATTGCTCTTTCACGACAAGTTGTTATGTATATCCTCCGTAATGAATTGGAACTTCCTTTAGAGAAAGTAGCTAGAGAGGTAAATCGTAAGGATCATACTACAGTATTACATGCTTGTACCAAAATAGAGGCAAAGATAAAAGAAGATAGAAGATTCTCCGAGAAGGTTGAGGCTTGTAGAAGATATCTTCTACAATAAACCTTGTGTATAACTATGTGAGTAACTCCCTGACAGTTTTTGATAACTCCACTGTTGCCCACATTAAAGATTTCCTTTTCTAAGAGGATTCTTGTATTAGAAAGCCCTTTCTTACACCCCTACTTATTCACATACCCCCTTTACTTATCCGTATTTAAACACAAAAATTGCCCACAAGAAGGATTCCTTCTACTCCCCCTTTTCTTGTATTTATTACTAAATAATTAAGCAAAAGATATCCCCAAACTCATTATTTGTAATTATCCTCTCTACGAAACCCTCTCAATAGATAATCTTCTCCCTTATCAACATATCCATACCCCTTATTATTATTAGGTATTGATTTTATAAATAGAGGAACAATAAGAAGGATGAACAAAAAATATTCTAAATATATTCAAACACTACCAACTATCTCTCAATTATCATATAATGGAATAGAAACTACTGCCTATATTTAATATCTTAGGTTATTAAAATGAAATTCTCATGTAATCAAGACACCTTTTCTAAATACTTAAATATTGTAAGTAGGGTAGTTAGTAGTAAGCCTGGGTTACCTATACTAAACAATGTTAAGTTTACTACCTCTAAGGGAAAGTTGCTTATGACAGCAACTGACTTAGAGATTGGTATAAGTACTTGGATAGGGGCTGATGTTAACTCTGAGGGTAGTGTTACTGTACCTGCTAAGCAATTGTCTGAATTTGTAAACTCTATACCTAATGAAAAAGTAGATATTAATCTAGAGGGTCAATTCTTTGTAGTTAATACTTTGAATAATACTGCTCAATTTCATACTATACCTGTAGATGATTATCCAGAGATAGCTGTTGTTAAAGAAGAGAAGCCTCTGCTCAAGATTCCACAGGAGGATTTAGTAAAAGCTATCAACAGAGTGGCTTTTAGTTGTGCTACGGATGATATTAAACCTGTACTTGCAGGATTGTTGATGGAAATAGAAGGATCTAAGATAAACTTTGTGGGTACAGATGGTTTAAGATTGTCTAGACAAAGTATAGATCTGGAGGTTAATAGTAGTAGTGATAAGTCACTGCTTGTTCCTGTGAAGGCTATGCAAGAGCTCTCTTTTATAATATCTGAGGTTGCGAAGGATTCAGAGAGTGTTGAGATTTTCATTATTGAAGAGAGGAATCAGTTAGTGTTTAGAGTAGGTGAGGTTGATTTAGTATCAAGATTAATAGAGGGGGAATTTCCTGAGTATAGGCAAATCATACCTACAGGATTTAAGACACAGTGTGTTTTAAACAGGGTAGAGTTTCTTAATGCTCTTAAGGTTACAAATATCATTGCAAGGACAGTACTAGGAAACAAACTTATATTGGATATTAATAGCAAAGAAGGAACTATCACAATGTCTGCATCACAATCAGATGTAGGGAGTAACAAGAGTACATTTGAAGGAGAGATATCTGGTGAGAATGTTAAGATAGCATTTAGTTCTAGACTTCTCTCAGATGTTTTAAGTCATTTAGAGCAGGACGAAGTAATACTAGAGTGTTCAGAGTCTGTAAAACCGGGAGTATTCAAAGTCAAAGACGATGAAAGCTTTATACACTTGGTTATGCCAATGATGCTTTAGTGCTTCTGATTGATAACTTTATACCCTTGACCATGTACAGTTTGGATAAGGCTGTTGTTGTCTAACTTCTCTCGTATCCTTTTTATATGTACATCTACAGTATTTGAACCTAAATACTCTCTATAATCCCATACATGATCGTGTAATTCACACCTACTTACTGTCCTATCCTTATTCTTAACAAGATATTCTAACAATTGATACTCCTTTCTCCTAAGCTTTACATCCCTCTTTTCACTACTAGCAAGAAGATTATCCTTATCCAATATATACTCACCAATATAGAACTGCTCATCAATATATGATTTTGGACGTCTTTGTAATGACCATATTCTTGCTACTAACTCTTGGATTGGAAAAGGGTAGGATACTACATCATCACCACCATCCTTTAAAAAACTAACCTTATCCTTCCATCCTCCATGACTACATATACCCAATATCTTAATATTGCTGTTTAAAGATTTCAGTTTTTTGATAATGGTTCTTGTCCTATCTTTTGGTAAATTAGTATTTAAAACTACAATTTCAAAAAGATCTTTTTTAACAAAAACTTCATTATTAAATCTACTATCATCCAATGTTATATTAAAACTTTGTGCAGTGAGAGACTTTTTAATCAGTTGGGCTATTGTTTTACTTTCCTCTATAATAAGGATATTCATAATATGTAGAAGTAATTAAGTTATTAATACAGAATAGGGCGAAAGAGTGATAACTCATAATCCTATATTGAAAATCTTATGAAATTTCTTTTTGGACAAGGATTTCTAATATTGCTCTCTGTAATTATTTTGTATTACTTATTCAACACCACACAATTCTCTCCATATCTAGGTAACGGAGGGTTGAATTGGCAAAATATTGTAGTACTAATCTTTTTTTCGGCAAATATATTAATAAACCTTACCTCTATGACATACATTGTAATGAGTAGGGTTTTCCTAGGCAAGGGAATTGGAAGGAAGTTGATATACAAATCTTTACAAAAGGGAGTGATCTTATCTTTTGGTGTTACTCTTGTTGTAATTCTCAACTTCTTACACATCCTAGACATCTATTACGGTATTGGAGTACTAGCCCTTGTTCTACTCACCCTCCTTGTTATATGATTAACCATGACAAAGAAGATAGATAAAGATTTAGAAAATATAATGAAGCTAATCTCTGGAGAGAAGGCTTTAAAGAAGAAGGAAGAGAAGCTACAGAAACTAAAGAAGAAAGCCATTGAAGAACAAAAAGATGCAAAGAGGAGAAAGATTGTAGAGAAGGAAGTAGTGTTGGAGAAGGAGGCGAGTCAACCTAAGAAGGTCGTACAAAACATCAAGATCTTTGAGTGGAAAGCTCCAGATAGGTATGAATTTTCTTTTGATAGTAAAGAATTCACCATCATCGTTGCCATTTCTCTTGTTTTGATTCTTTTCTTAGCAATAGTGGGAAAGTTCTTCTTAATGGCTGCTTTAATCTCTCTAATCTTCTTCATATATGTTCTTGGTACTACCAAACCTTTGATGATTAAGCATAAGATTACAGCAAGGGGGATAGATTTTAATGATAAGCTATACGAGTGGCATATGTTTACAGATTTCTATTTTACAAAAAGAAACAAACAGAACTTTTTAATAGTGAATACTAAGCTAAGGTTTCCAAGTACATTAGTTTTACTTTTAGACGAGAAAGATAGGCTACCTCTATTCCTTCTTTTGCAAGAGTTTGTTTTGTACAAAGATATTAGGAAGCAGAGGAGGTTAGAAAAGATGAATTTTGGAGAGTATGTAGAGTTAGAAGAGGTTTAGATATATAATTATCCATTGGAGAGATGCCAGAGTGGTCGAATGGGAAGCACTCGAAATGCTTTGTACGATGTATTTCGTACCGGGGGTTCGAATCCCTCTCTCTCCGCCAAGTAGAGGATTTTATTACAACACACAAAGTGGTATTCAAGGCTAAGAGCAAATAGAGTATACAGTCATTGGAAAAACAATGATTATACTGTTTTGGACTATAGGGGGGGGTTAGGAGCTCTAGAATCAATTCAGAGCAAGTTGTTAAGAGGCTTAGATTAGCTTAGAGAGGTCTTCAAGAAACAGGGGAGTGTTTGCACATCTCACGAGAGTAGGGATGTTTTGCAGATCTTTAGTATTTATTCAAAAAGAGAGTTAGTCACATTAAGCCTCCCGTATGTGGATAACAACTTAGAGTGGTCGAAAATATTGGAGTAGAGGGGCCAAAGGAAGAGGGTACTACTATATACACACCACTATCTAGCTATAGGAATCACCATGCCGGGCTATCCAAATGGGAGATTTTTGTGTAATATATAAGTATGCAAAATCTTGCAATGCCCATATCAGAGCAATCAAAGGCTGATATTTATGCTATAAAGAAAGCAAAAGAAAAGAAGTTTTCATTTTTAGAGGTTCTTGTTGTTCTCTCTGCTATTGGAGTAATAGCGATATTAACACTGCTTGTAACTAATCCGGGGAAAGAGGAAGCAGAGGCTAGAAACGTACAAAGGCAAATAGATTTATCATTTATACTATCTGAAGTGAGTGCTTATTCCGAAGAGAACGATGAAATTCCTACTGTGGTACCATTCGCCCATGAGTGTGAAGTTTATGGTAATGAGGTGTGTAAAATGGGGCCATATGATTGTGAAGAGCTTGTGAATCTTAGTGTATTAAATGATTCTAGTAGTGAAAGTATTACAAAAATCCCAAGTGATCCTATATATATTTCTGCAAATGGTACTGGATATTACATATTCCACGATGGTGAAGGAGCCCTTACAGTATGTGCGCCATATGCAGAAAGAGGTGAAGATATTTCTTTTACTAAATATTTGTATTAATATTAACTATGAAAGAATCATTAATAAAAAAGAGTGGGGGACAGAAGAGGTATCTGCTTTTGTTAGCAGTAGTCTTTTTGTTCCTAATATTTGCATATGTTGCAGGAGAGATTGTATGGATGCAGGACATTCTACTTTTTGCGGAGCTATTCTCATCTGTACTAGCTATCTTCATTGGTGTTGCAGCCCTAGTTCGTTTCTACACAAAGAAGTCCAAACTTAACTTTTTAATGTTGGGTATTGGTTTTCTTTGTGTAGGGATATTGGATTCAATACAGCTAATTTCTGCTCTTGATGGTTTTAAAGAGCTTCTCTCATATTCTCCAAGTGAGTTCTTCCCATTGAGTATGGTTCTGTCTAAGAGCTTTCTGGCGGTTGTAATATTTCTTAGTTGGTTTGTTAGAAAAGACTATGAAAAGACGGACGGAGGCAAGGAGAAGTATTTGTATTTGGGTATAGTGTTTTTGTTTGGAGCTGTTTTAGTAGGGTTCTTGTTCTTTACAAACGTGTTTGATAGCTATCAGGAATATATCCCTGCGCTCGTAGGGGGTGTTCTAAGTATGTTGCTTTTCATTTTGAGTATATTGGGTTATTGGAAAGAGAAAGCATGGAAATATGAGACGTTTGAATATTGGTTAATCTTTTCTCTTGTTTTTCTTCTTCTTTCTACAATATTCTTTGTTCCTTTGCTAAATCTAGAGTATGTGTTGATGATGAAGTTTTCCATATTTGCGAAGTTCTTTAGCTACATTTTTATGTTAATTGGTTTCTTGACGAGTATATATGAGATGTACAGGAGGGAGGCGGGGTATTTAGAGGAGTTAAAGAGGAAGAATATTGAGTTAATGCAGACTAAGAACCTTATAGAAGAGGCATATATGTTAATTAGGAAAGAGAAGTGGGATTTGGTTAAGGAGGGTAAAGGGGGAAAGAAGGGGAGTATTTTGCAAGATATTATCGATGCGCAGAAATGAGGGTAAAAAGGTATCAGAAAAAGTTTAACTATTCCTACGCTTTCGGTATATATCCTGTTATAGATCTTCTTAAGTATCGTAAGAATTCTGTTATTAAGATTCTCAAAAAGAGTGTTACAGATGGTAGCAAGGGGGGGAGAGAGTTAGAGGAGTTGTGTAGGGAGGTTGGTATTGAGGTAGAGGAGGCAGATAGGGCTATAGAGAGGATTGCTTTTAAGGAGAATACATATTTTGTAGGAGTTTTTGATAAATATGAGTGTAGTTTAGATGCAGGTGAGAATCATTTGGTCCTTGTAGAGCCTAGGAATATGGGGAATATAGGGACAATCATTCGGACAATGTTGGGGTTTGGATATAGGAATTTGGCGTTGGTAGGGGAGTGTGCGGATATTTTTGATCCTAAGGTTGTGAGTTCTACGACAGGAGCTTTGTTTAGGGTTAATTTTAAGTATTATAAAGATATTCAAGAGTATATGTCCGAATTTCCTAATCATACATATTATCCTTTTATGTTAGATGGGGGACAAGATATTCGGACAGTAGAGTTTGAGGAGCCGTATAGTATGATTCAGGGTAATGAGAGTAAGGGGTTGAGTGACGAATATAAAGATATCGGACAGAGTGTGTTTATACCTCATGCTAAGGATATAGATTCGCTTAATCTCTCTATAGCTACAGCTATTGGGCTGTGGGAGGTGGGTAGAAGAAAGTAGACGACTAGAGTATAATATTCTATGGGTAATTCTAAAACAGCAGTTCCTGAGAAATTTAATCCTGAAAAAGAAATCTCTCCAGATGTTCGTATTTTCAATGCGTTAATCTTTAATGAGAAGGGAGAAATTCTTTTGTTGAAGAGATCAGAGGACGATAGATATTTTCCAGGGCATTATAATATATTATCTGGGAAACTGGAGGATAAAGAAGGTTATATAGAGGGTTTAATGAGGGAGGTTAAAGAGGAAATAGGAGTGGAGATATCGAGTAGTAACATTATTGAACAACAAGGGTTTGAATTTACTAGGTGGAAGGGGATTATTTGGAAGATGCAACCTTTTCGTATCCTTTTCTCAGGGGAGGAGATGGTTTTAAATGAAGAACATTTAAGATATGTTTGGATTAAACCCGAGGAAGTTGATGGTTTAGAGTTAACACCTCAAGTAATGGATATGATAGAAAGATTCTCCTAAAAATGGTATAATACATAGCTCTTTATCAATATGGGGACGCTAGGCTTTCGACAGAGGTTTAGATTCAGTATGTTTCAAATCGAGTTCATCTCGTTAACTGAACACAGATAAGTGTAACAAATCGTTTGAACGCTTTTGTAAGTGGTGTAGCTGATACAGTAAAAACTGCTTTTGCAGCTCCTG
>JAIOSB010000008.1 GCA_021107795.1 bacterium | reverse complement strand
CGCTCTTAACTGGCAAAACTTTAGTGTTAGTAGGAACAAAAACCCTATACCCTACCCCACTGGATATGAGGATATCGATATAGGATTGCTTACCTATGTATGTTTTGAGTACTTTACCCTGTATGTAAGAAATCATGTATACCTATAATATATCATATATGGTAAAAGATTTCTAAGAGCTAGAACACTTCACTCCTTTACTTTGGAGCATAATCATATATTCTCCAAATAATAAACTTATTTCTATCTATTCTCTTCCAACTCGATACTCAATTATTTCTCCATCTGAACTTGAAATCACACTAAGTATCTTCTCAGCTTGCCCTCGAAGTATAGGATCCCCTACAATTGGGACTATTCTAAAAGCATCTCCTTTCCACCAACAATCCGTAGACTTGAAAAAAACACCTTGTTCATTTTCATGTATTCGCCCCGAAAAACCTTTATACATCGACTTTATGGATGGAAGTTGCGTTATCTCTTCCAAAAGTTCCAATTCATCAACAGAAGGATTATTATTAACTAACCCCTTCTCACTACCATCTAGTAAAAATACTGCAAAAGAAACTGGGTAAACCCGACTACCAGAAGATACAAAATCAAGAGATATCAAATCATTTTCTTCCAAAGCTTCAGCGATTTGCTCAGAAACAAGACTCTCCATTGCACATATTTCTCCAAGAGATTCTACTGCTTTCTTATGACGCTGCATAAAAAGATCTCTTGGG
The DNA here is from genome assembly GCA_021107795.1 of bacterium. Lineage (GTDB taxonomy): Bacteria > Patescibacteriota > Dojkabacteria > SC72 > SC72 > UBA9296. The sequence goes on along the minus strand of JAIOSB010000008.1, from coordinate 19,567 downwards.
GAGCTTTGATCAAATTCACTACGATGTGGTGCCATAATATATATTTATTTATAATTTAACTATTCTCAATATCCTGAATCTTTTTATAACTCTCTCTACAAGCCTCTGGAAGGAATTTCTTCTTTTGCCTAAACATTAGATTAAAGGAATTCATCTGATCCTCGTCTAACTCTATAACTACTGGCCAAAAGACACCTATTGGCTTATTAGTAAAAGATAAACAAAATGGTAAAAACGCATTTACATCTCCTTCTTTCACTCTCTTGAAAAAATCCTCATAAATTATATGAAAATTATCTAGGTAAAACTGAATTTCCTCATTATGCACGGAAGAACGAGGTCCATCCTTAACCCCTGCAAATAGTGTAATAACACGCAATTGACCATCAGGGAACTCTACAAGATCCATGCCAAAAAGACCTGCATCCTGGAGATTACCCCAGAAATCCTGCGTTTTTCTATTAAGTTCTTCAAGTTGAGGAGCAAAGAAACCTTTACTTTGAAGAAGATTGTCACAAAAAATATCACTATACTCTGAAGTCTTCTCCTTAATCTGCTCAGTTTGTGAAGAACATGACCCTAATCCAGTCTCTGGTGACACAGTATATATTTGCTAAACTTATCGCTCCAGTATACCAAAACTTATAATACTTTTCTATACCAACCTACTGGTAGCTATAGCCACTGCCATTGCATCTGCTACATCATCAGGCTTAGGAATACTCTCTAAATTACAAAATCTCTTTACATTCTCTTGAACTTGCCTCTTATCTGCCTTCCCGTACCCTGTAACCACATCCTTAACCTGCAAAGGTGTAAAATCATGTATAGGCAGACCAAACTCCTCTAAAGTAAGCAGAATCACACCCCTAGCCTCTCCTACAACTATAGCTGTCTTTGCATTATTGTAAAAAAGCAAAGTCTCTACGCCACAAACCTCAGGATTAAACTCTTCCAATATACTATGCATATCATCATAGATAATCTTTAATCGGGTGGATACACTAAGACCCTTCTTCGTGGTGATGGCCCCATAATCAACTGGTGTAGGATTAAGATCTCTATCGAAATCTAGAACGGCCCACCCCACTATTGCTAAACCTGGATCTATACCTAATATTCTCATAATTAATTATACCTCTAAATCAGTCCAAACCTCCTGAACATCACTATTCTCCTCCAGCCTCTCTAATGCACTCTGTGCTTTCTCTAGATCTGTACCTGATAATGATTTAGGAAGTTTAGCTACTTTGATAATGGAAGCATCATCAATAACATATGGAAATTGAGAAGAAAGAATATCCCTAACCTTAGCCATATCCGTAAACTCAGTAAACACCTCCAACACTTCCACGCTATCTAATATCGTCCTTTTAATATCCACAACACCATCCACATCCATTAACTCCATCATAATGGTATCCCTATCATCCTTTACATACCTATCCTCATCACCATACTTCTCCCCCTTCTCCATATGACCACACTTGATTACAATATACCCCTTAACATCGAAATTCCAAGATACAGAACCACTCTCTCCCATACTACCACCTACTTCTTCAAACAACTTCCTAATTTCAGATACACTCCTATTTGTATTATCTGTTAAACAATCAACTATGATCGCTATCCCACCAGGGCCAAAACCCTCATAGGTAGCTTCTATGAAATCTATACCCTCACCTCCCTCTCCAGTACCCTTTGCTACAGCCTTCTCAATCTTATCTATTGAAAAACCCACACTCTTAGCCTTCTCTATATGCATCCTCAATGTAGGATTCATTTCAGGATCTCCCCCACCCTGCTTAGCAGCATGTGTAATTAATGTAGAAACCTTAGAAAAAATCTTACCCTTCTTAGCATCATTAGCCTCCTTCTTGTGTTTAATAGTTGACCACTTGGAATGTCCTGACATATATGAAGTAATAAACTTATATAGGTTATTGTATCATTAAACCTTTATCTTGTATGCCGAGCTCTTAACTCTCTCCTTCTTCTCCTCTAAAACAACCTTCTCTTTCCTCTTCACCCTCTTCTTCTGCACACCCTTCTTACTAACCACCTTCTTATTTATTGACCTATTACCCTGCTCACTATACTTCTGCTTGCTCCATCGCATTATCTTCTCCTCTATCACCTCCCTCTCCATACTATACTTCTCCCTACTTGCTGCAATAACCTCATCCTTAAGACCGTAAGGTTGATACCTAGGAGGTAAAGACTTTGCACTAAAAGGAACTGATGTCATACCATCAATACACACCTTCATATACATAGCATGAGAATCTAATGAAACTAAATCATCAGAAGTAACACTAGGAGCAAACTCCTGCTCCAAAATACTCGCATCTGATTGACTCACTACATATGAACCCAAAGTACCAACATTACCAAAGATCGCCTGTCTAACTGTTAACGGTAATTGATCAATATATTGATTAGTCATAGTCAAATTCAACTTATACTTCCTAGCCTCAGACAGTATCTTAGCAAAAGAGTCTGTAGCAAAGTTCTGAAATTCGTCTACATAAAGGTAGAAATCAACCCTCTCTTCAAAAGGGATATCCCCTCTTTCCATAGCGGTAGATTGTAAACGAGTGATAATCATACCTCCCAACAAAGAAGCAGTCTCTTCACCCAACTTACCCTGTGCAAGATTAACAAGCAAAATCTTCCTATTATCCATTATCTCCCTCAAATCTATCGTAGACTTAACCTGCCCGATGATATTTCTGATAACAGAAGATGATATAAATCTACCTACTTTGTTTTGTATTGGAGCAACAGCCTCAGTGATTAATCTCTGATTAGCAGCCATCTGAGTATACTCCTCTTCCCAAAACTTAAGAAGAATTGGATCTTCGACCTGTTTTAGTATGAACTTCCTAAAGTTTTTGTCCATGAGGATTCTAATAACGGCAAGAAGAGTGGTGTTCTGAGCCTCTAAGAGAGTAGCTACTGCATTGGTAAGAAGATATTGCAATCTAGGACCCCAAGAGTCACCAAACTGCTTCTTAAACACCTCCACTACACCATCAGCAATCAAATCCCTCTGTGACTTATCCTTAAGTTCTAGTAAATTAAAACCAACAGGGTTATCAATATCTGTAGGATCAAAATACACAACATCCTTTATCCTCTCTGGAGGAATATGGTTTAGCAACTCCTCTACAACCTCCCCATGAGGATCTACAAAACAAGCACCCTCTCCACGCAAGATATCTGCAATGAACATATTTTTAAAAAGAGTAGACTTACCTACACCAGTCTTACCAAGAAGATAGAAATGACGCTGCCTATCTTGGGGCTTAATACCAAACTCTATCTTTTGCTCCCTGTAATCAGTCTCACCAAATATTGAGACACCATAGTCGGTAGCTACTGGCAAATCCATAGGAGGTTCTAACTTCTTAGACCTACTCCATGCAATATTGGGAGTCTCTACTGAAATATTTGGCATATGAAAAAGAGATGCCAATTCCTCAATATTAATAATATCAACTACATCAGCCGACAACTTTCTACTAAGAAAATCCTGATATATTCCCTTCGCATCTCGTTCTTCCAAAGAATAGGACAAACTGTTTAAATGGGCTGTTGTAAACTGCTTAAAACTAGCAACAGCATCCCTAAGTATCTGCTCTGAACGAATCTGAGTGTCTGCCTTAGTTACAATCCTAATTACAAACTCAAAACCTACCTTGAGCATCTTAGTCTCAATCTGTGCCAACTCCTCCTCCTGACCAGGAGCTAATCTTACAACTTCCTTCTTACCACTAGAAGAGTCCTCACTACTAGCTAATGCTCTCCCTATACTCTCAAAGATCTTCCCTAACTTCTTAAAGAAACTACTCTCTAGATCTGTACCCTCCCTTATAGCAGAGATGTACTTCTTAGAATCATCCTGCCAAAAGTTCCCCACAGGCCTTACTAGAAATTGTATCCAAGCACTCTCACCAACCTTTAGATCAGATACAGCACCAGTAATTGCAGCAAGAGGATCAACCTCAAAATCTCTAAAGGTCTTAATTGGAAATATGTAATCCTTAATATACTCTACCTCACCAGTTGTGATGAAAGAATTTCCTGAATTACTCTCAAAGATATGATCTTGAACATCCTTAATATCTGCATTAGGGTACTGAGCATATACCTGCCCCTCTACAAACTTAGCTAAAGACTTAGGGGAGATAATATAAAACCTTATACCCTTCTCTCCAGTAGAAATAATCTCAAAACTAACAACATCCCTACACTTTATCAAATCACCCAACAATCCATGCAAAGACGCAAACATCTGCTCAGCTGCTAATGGTGTCTTATCATTCTCCCTTGGAACAAGTACTTGCATTACAACAGGATTCCTAAGTTCTTCATACACCTCTACCTTTTCTTTTGATGTAAACATATATTGGTATACAAAGATAAAGAGTATAAAACAAAGTGAAAATATAAATAATGCGAATATTGCTCCTGTCATGATAAATATATTCTACATTTAATTAGTAAAAATTGAAACTACTCTGAAAGATCTTTACCCAATACTACTACAATATCCCCTGTTGTTATAAATTGAGGCCTTTCGTACCTAAGCTCTACATCCTCCCCCATTACATCACGCACCAGTCCTAAAGAATGCTCATAACCAAGCAATTCTGGTATAAATATTACTGTACTCTCATACATATTGGGTGCATTATCAAACCTAAGTATCCTACATCCAGTATGCCTAATCTTCCTAGCATACTTACTCGCTAAACCAGAAACATCACTCGCATTGTAAACCTCTATATTAACTCTCTCTTTTTCTACATCTCTACTAACCAAGTCGTCCATATACTTACCAAATTCACTATCAAAAGCACTCTTATCGAAATCCTGTCGCTTATCCTCCCCAGAAATTACAACCTCTTTCAGACAACAAAGTGATATATCCAACTCCTCATACTCATACTCCCCCATCACACTACTTATGTAATTAATTTGAGTAATAAGGTTGATAATGGGCAGATTCGAATATATATGCCCTTGCAACTCCTCGCTATACTCAAAATCAAAAAGTATACTCCATACTGACAAATCTTTTCGGAACTCATCTATACTCTCATTACTATCTTCCAACCAAACATAACTATCGAATTTAATACCCAACAAGTCGCTCATATATTGAACTGTATACTCTTTCCCTGAACCATAGCTTAGAAATTCCCCTACAGACTCCAAAGAAGATAGTGGGAATTCATCAACACCTTCCTCCGATACATATATCCCAGTTGGAATAGCTAATTTCAACATATTCTGCTTATCATTACTGTATATAAGGATTTCAATATTACTTATCTTCCCAGCACTCTCGAAAATGAAGATGTCAGATATCACTCCATTATCATTTGAGAGCATCTCTTGTGGAACATGAGAACAATCTACCTTGAAACTAACTAGAACAACTATACGATATATTACAAAGAGACTAGCACATATCAAAAGTATGTATGGAAGACTTCTTAACAACCCTTTCCCTATATTATCCCTATTCTTAGTTTTTCTTTTCTTGGCAGTAGGCATATTTTTAAAACTTGTCAAAGTGTAATCTTTCTTTGGTAATTGGATGTACGAAAGAGAGGTATATGGATTGTAGCATAATATCCGGAGAGGAGACCTCTCTACTTCCCGAATTGTATAAGACATCCCCGAGGATATGATAGCCATAGTAAGCGAGAGTGGCTCTAATCTGATGCATACGACCAGTCACTATTTTAACCAGTATCTTGTCCTTACTAATTGGTAAGAGATAACTCTGAGCCTTCTTTGATCCACTAAACTCATACAATTTAAAGGCCATCTTATACCTGTTCACCCTATCCCTACCAATATATCCCCTAGCATCAAACCATGCAGAATAGTTCAATCCTCCACATTTTAAACATTCTACTACCTCCTCTACACTCATATCCTCTATCACTTCTAATTGTGTATCTTTGAATTTCTCTACAGTAGCCAAATACAGTTTATCTACTTCCCTATTTGCAAATTGCTCCTTCAACAAATCTTGAACTTCTTTTGTCTTAGCTACAACCATTATCCCGGAGACTCCCCTATCCAACCTATGTACAATACCCGCTCTATCCATATTGATATCAAACTCATCTTTACTTTGGAGATAATGCTTTAAGTAATTAGCAAGTGTACCATCCATATTACCTACGCCAGGATGTACTACCAATCCCTTTGGTTTACACAATACAAGAAGGTGTTCATCCTCATACAAAATGTCTAAATCACCCTCTTCTGGCAATATCTCTTCACTCAGATTTTTGTTAGCAAAGAATTTCTTCCAGAATGATTCCTCAATACTTAAAACATCTCCTACTTTAAGCCTGTAGGAAGGTTTTGCCTTCTCCATATTTACTGTAGTACCAAGAGAGATATCATCCTTTATCATATTCCTACTAACCTGCCTGAAACCTAGCTTCTCTAGATGTTCTACAACAATCTTGTCTACTCTTTCTCCTTTCTGCTGGGGATTAATATTGATCTCCATCTTAAAACTTGATAGGTTGATTAATCTCGATATCTACAGCTCTAACACTCGAAACTCTTTCAATCGTTACGCTAGGACGATTAATATCTACTATCAAAAAGATATCCATAATGGCTACCCAAAGAATAAGAGAAATTACTGCTACAAACTCAAACCTAGAAACCTCGTCTAGAAGATAGCTGTAGGATATGTACATAGAGGTAAGAGTGATAATAAGGACCCCTATATACACCAAAATTCGTCTTCTTTTAATCCCATTCTTAACACTTACTAACAGGATTTTAGACACCAGCCAAAACAAGACCGGTATTACAAAAAGTATTCCACCCTGAATTATCCATAAAGTATTCTCATTTAAAATACCCATATATACAAAAGAAATACCTAACATAGCTATCATAGAGAAAAATATCGGGAAATATACCTGATACCACCTCCACTTCTTAACAAGTAAAACTAGTAGTGTAATGACAATCAGAAAACCTATCATAGCAACAAAGATGGTAAGCCCACCATCCCAAACCCTGACTAATCTCCATGGTAGTAATCTAAAGAAATACATAGTATCCCCATATTTTTCATACGGTAGAAAATACCATGTATATCTTGAGTATTGAGACCAATTAATGACTAAGTAAGATGCGCGACCAACTATGAGACCAATAATCATAGCTAAAGAGAAAGTATCGAATATGGAAGACCTGCTCTTTCTCGTCTCAGTACATCCCCTCCAGTACACATATAACCCCATGATTGAAATCACAAAATACACCCAAAGAGGGTTTACATTCGCTAGAAACTCTCGGATTGTATTAATTACATCCTGCATACTTTTTCATTATACACTTATTTCTTCTTCTTTTTCTTCTTCTTTCTTTTCTTTTTCGCCTTGGCTTTCTTACGATCTAAGTCCTTCTCTTCTTTTTTCTTTTCTACCTTCTTGACCTCTTCTTTTACCTCAGGTTTCTGTACTACTGGTTTCTCCTCAAACAACTTTTTAATCCTCTCACCAAGCAACTTGTACCCTTTAATCACAGATTCCCCTATTTTTCCTACAAAATTAATCTCTATCTTGTATCTACTTTTCTTAGCTTTTACACTCTGATGAGCCTCTTCCTTTGTAGCATCTATCTGCTTTTGCATAGTTTGTGTACTTGGAATCTCTTCCTTTACAGCCCTTTTCTTCATCTGATAACCACAGGTAGTACAATATTTATAGTTTACACTAACATATACCTCACATTGAGGACATTTAGTCTTAAGTGGACATTTACAATTCGGACAGTATATATATCCCGGGTAGAGTTGTGTAGCACATCTTGGGCAATCATTTAATTCGGACGTCTCATATTTAAGATACCTTCTCTCTAAATCTCCCCAATATATTTCATCTATGGTCTCAGGAGGTCTTACAATTAAGTAAATTATCCAGCCTAGTACAGGAATTATACCAATAAAGGCATAAAATACTCTCATCCACCTGCTAGTAGTTCGCTCTCCAGAATCAACCCATATCCAGCTGATTACTACTACCCAAAAGATTAAAGATACTATACCCAACAAGGTTCCCAGTAGATTGTAATCAGCCCCTGCAATACTTTCCACAGCACCTAAGACAAATTCTTCGAAGTTCATATTTCTATATATCAAGTTATGTAATTATATGGTCGAGGAGGGAGTTGAACCCTCATGCTATTGCTAGCACGGGATTTTGAGTCCCGCGTGTCTGCCAGTTCCACCACTCGACCTGCAAGTTATTATACAAAAAAGCGGGTACAAAGAGAATACCGTTTACGGGCGCTTCTCTCTATACAAATTCCTGAAACTTGCAATCTCCTTCACAAAAGCAAGTTCTACAGCCCCTGTAGGACCATTCCTATGCTTAGCTATTACCAATTCACCAACATTTTTCTTTTCTGTGTCGGGGTTCCATGTCTCTTCCCTATCAATGAAAATGACAACATCTGCATCTTGTTCAATAGAGCCTGATTCTCGAAGATCTGAGAGTTGTGGTCTTCTACTCTGTCTTTGTTCAATAGCACGAGATAGCTGAGAAAGAGCTACCACTGGTATCTCTAACTCTTTAGACAGGTTCTTCAACCCCTGAGATATCTCTGCAACTTCCAGTGTTCTACTCTCCTTACTATTACCTCGCATAAGTTGGAGGTAATCTACAAAGATGATATCTACTCCCCTTTCCATAGCAAGTCTTCTGGCTTTTGTACGAACTTGATTAATATGTTGTCCCGCTTGATCATCGATAAAGATGTTTGCGTCAGCCATAAGACCCATTGTATTTGAAAGCTTAAGGACTTCATCATCACCTACCTGATTAGTTCTAATCTTCCAGAATGGTACTCCTGATTGCATACCCAATAGTCTATCCATAATCTGTACTTGGGACATTTCAAGAGAGAAGAACGCTACATTTTTCTTCTCGTGTATTGCTGCATGTCTAATCATATCTAGTGCTAATGCCGTCTTACCTACTGATGGTCTTGCAGCCACAATTATAAGATCTGACTTTTGAAAACCACCAAGTAATGAATCCAAATCTTTAAATCCAGTAGACACTCCCCTAAGTTCATCCGCATTCTGAGCATTAGAGGCTCTTTCATACGCATCTTTAAGTAACTCCTTGATATGAACAAAGTTTGCCTTCACTCCCTCTTGGGCCACATCATAGAGTAACTTTTCTGATCGATCTACCACTTCATGTAATACCTGCTTCTCATCATAGGACATCTGTATCATCTGTGTAGCGGAAGATATCAGCCCTCTTCTTGTAGCACTCTCTTTTACAATGTTTGCGTATTCTTCAGCATGTGCTGCTGTAGGGACACTACTGGCTAATTCAGCAAGATATGCCCTCCCTCCTATCTTTTTAAGGACCTTCTTCTTCTTAAGTTGATCTGATATGGTAACTACATCAATTGGTAGACCATTCTCGAATAGATAGAGGATATTATCATATATCAGTGTATGTCTTTCATCGTAAAAGTGTACTGGTCTTAACCAACCGGAGACATTGATAATAGAATCTTTGTCTAAAAGCATAGAGCCTAGTACTGATCTTTCAGCATCTACATTTTGTGGTGGTATTTTCTCCATATATTTTTCTACACTTAAAGAAAGATTACTTCCATAGGGGTTCCTTCTCTTTCGCTTTTCTTTGATTTAATATTTAAATAGCTCTCATCAGATACATTAGTAAAGCCAAAGTGTTCGAGAAAGTCTTTTTTTGTCTTAATACCTTCATTCTTCTTAAGACCTTTTTCCTCATATCCACATGGTAGTAATATTTGAGGATCGATATTTGAGAATATCTTTTCTAGCTTATCGTAATCCATAAAGGTCTTCCCATCCCCTATTGGTGCAATCAGCACGTCTACATCACCGAGATCTTTTGTAGAGTCTACATCAAATTCTTTATCCATTATTCCTAAGTACACTATACGAAGGTTTTGCTCATCAATGATATATATATTGCTTCCAATCTCTCTTCTAATCATTAATCCCCCTACTTCAAATTCTCCAGGACTACTTATCTCAATTATCTCACCTCTTTCACTAGCTACAACTTTCTTCTCTATTCCCTCACTTTTAAGGATTTTATCTTTTAGTATGAGTTTAGTATCAGAGAAGAGTACAACATCTGTCTTTACTTTAGAGAGTGTTAGTCCAGATTTATTAACTTCTTGGGGATCGGTAAGTAGGGTTACATTGTCTCCTGTGATAAGGAAGGTTGTCCAACTGTGTTTTTTGATCTTCATATGTCTTAATTTGTAAGATTATTAGTCTTCAATTTTATAGGTTTTCATCTAAGAGGGCAAATTGTCATCATCATAAGAATCCCCTATCTCTACAAGTAACTCCTCCCATTTTGACCTAGTTCCCATCAAAGACACTAAATAGTTGGTCACCCCCTTCTTTCCCGCGGATTCATAATATTTATCACATTGATAACGTACAATCCCTTCAACAAGTGTCCAAAGATTGATTCCCACACACATTGCAAGTTCTACCTCTATTACCCCTATCATTTCACTCAACTTTTGCATATCATCTATACTTCCAATATAGTGATCTGATAATTCCTCTGCACGTTTTGTCAGCTCATCCACTTCATTCGCCATACAAGTTTTTGCAACAGACACACGTGTAGGTTGATTTTCCTCTTCCCCCTTTGATACCTCTCTATCCCATTCAACTACATCTGCTATTTTTGAGGTAAATCTCTCTTCCAACAGGAACTTTGGAGATTCCAATTCTCCACCACCCCCAAATTTCACTCTAACACCATCTCTAAATACTGACATACTACCAACCACTGAAGTTATTACTATGAGTCTACACTTTCCCCACCCCAACTGCAACTCTTTTAGCACTACCCACTTTGTAGGTTTTTGATTAGAAGGGCAACTGCTTTTTTGTAGCCAAACTTTTTACAATTCTTTTCAAATCCATAACCTAATATCTTTCTGTGGAGTGTCTCAGAGTCGAGACCTGGATATCCAGCACACAAGAAGTTGTAACATTCTACCCCTGCATCTTCTCCCCACATACCCATATATTCTTTAACTTGAGATATCATCAGCCCTATGAGGAAATTATCAATATCTTCATATTCTACAAGACCAGACTTTACTTGTTCTAAGATTCCTGCCAAACCTCCCATATCTTGTGATTGGATAAGAGGATCAGAAAGGTCCGCCACTATTGTTCTCACACCTTTTGCAAAGTTAGATTCTTCTTTTTCACAAGAGAGCTCTGCATTCATTTGATTTAGAGTATCTTTACATTTTGGGAACTCTTCAACAACCCCCATATTTGCAAGTTGTGCGACTTTATCTATATATCTCCCTACTATCTGCTCTAGAGAAGCAGATGTCCCTTCAACACCTTTTCCCTCAATCTTAGTCATATTACCAGCCTGTATTATAAAATTATTCTATTTCTTCCTATTCATACATCTCCTTCATTACCTCTGCAGTCTTTTTTATTAATTGGCGCAAGATATCCTGCATCTCTATGCCAAACTTACCCACGAAAGGAAAAGCTTCGAGATAGGAAATTCCTCCCTCTATACCGGAATCCTTTAAATACTCACCATACTGACAAACTACTACCTCCATGAGAATTTCACGAACATTGACACCTTCACATTCCCCAAGACCCTTATTTATTTGATCTAAGATATCAATTTGATCCAAGTGTTCCATAAGATATAAAGAATCTTCCTGCTGGATAATATGAGATGATAATTGTCTCGCTATTTCTACTACATTCCCTATTGCTTCATCCCTACGAGATACTGTAGGACCTACATGCCCACGAGCTTCGTCGAGCTCAAGTACAGATTTGTTTAAGTCGATAACCACTCCCATTTGATCAGAAAGGGCTTCAGCTAATTGGCTTCTCCCATCTATACTCTCAGAGGAAGAATCACCTTCAACACGATTATCGTCAAAGTTTCTCATATTACCAACCTGTATTATAAATTACTCTATAAGTCTACCCCATCCTCTCCTCTACTGCAATATACTAATGTACTACCCTTACATTCTAGACACACTACCCACCTTCTGATATAATCCTAACCGTTATGAAAAAAGACATTCATCCAAAATACAACTCAATAGAAATAGTCTGCTCCTGCGGAAACACATTCCAAGTAGGATCTACTCTTGATACTGAAAAAATCAGTGTCGAGCTATGCTCTAAATGCCACCCCTTCTACACCGGTGAACAAAAGATTGTAGACGCTGACAACCTTGTTAAGAAATACGAAGATAAGATGAAAAAAGCTAAAACAATGTCATTTAGATCTAAAAAAGCTAAGATGGAAGCTAGAAAGTCTAAAAAAGACAATATTAAACAACCATCCTCAACATTAACACTCAAAGATATGCTTGCTAACGCTGATATCTCTAAGTAACAATTCACAAAATATCTCTAAAATGATATCATCCAAACATGGATCTTGAAATCTACCAAGAAAAATACAAGACAAATACAGCCCTAAACGAACAAAACTCTCTAGAAGAAAGGATGTCTAACGCCCATACCACAGGAGAAAGTATGTCAGAATTAAGCACGGAACTCTCCTACTACTCTTCTTTAGCAACTAAAGTAACTCAAATACAAAAAGGCCTTTCCAATTGGAAACAAGCCAACGAACTAATACAAGAACCCGATATGGCTCAGTTAGCTAAGATTGAGTTAAATGAGAACAAAGAAATTGTTAAAAGATTAGACAAGGAAGTGGTGAAAATACAAATTGACAGGGAATTTACAGATGAAGACGATGACAAGTCTGTAATACTTGAGATAAGGGCAGGAGCAGGAGGAGACGAAGCTGCACTCTTTGGTGCAACCCTCTTTAGAATGTACAAAACATATTCTACTGGTAGACAATGGACAATCTCCATTGTAAGTGAAAATGTAACTGAAGGCGGAGGCTACAAAGAAGTAATCGCACAAATTAATGGAAAAGGAGTATACAAAGCTCTCAAATATGAAAGTGGTGTACACAGAGTACAAAGAGTCCCTGTAACCGAATCCGCAGGCAGAATACACACCTCTACTGCATCCGTAGCCATACTCCCTGAAGCTAAAGACTTAGATATACAAATCAAACCTGAAGAACTTAATATAGAGGTCATGAGAGCCTCTGGTGCAGGTGGACAATGCGTCAACAAAACAGACTCTGCAGTACGCATCACCCATATACCAACAGGTATTGTAGTAAGTTGCCAAGAAACCAAATACCAAGCACAAAACAAAGAAAAAGCCATGAACCTACTAAGAACTAGACTCTATGAAAAAGAAAAGACTGAACAAGCTAGTAAACGATCAGATATGAGAACTTCTCAAATCGGAACCGCTATGAGAGCCGAAAAGATTAGAACCTACAACTTCCCACAAAACAGAGTAACGGATCATAGGATAAAGAAATCTTGGCACAATCTTGAAAACATACTAAATGGAGATATACAGGATGTCCTAGACGAAGTAAGAAGCGAAATTCAACTTAAAATATTGGAGGAAACAAAAAATGTTTAACCTAGCACAACTCTTTAAAATACAAAAGACTCTCAAGAAAGCTAACTACTCTGATTATCAGAGAATAGCCAAGGAAATATCTGCATATGCCAAGGATGGTAAGAAGCTTACCAAAATATTAGCTCAAATTGAGAAAGGCAAACCTTGGGAATACATACATGGCCAGGCGAATTTCTACACCCTCACTTTCAAGATTAACAGAGGAGTATTAATACCACGCATTGAAACAGAGAAACTTGTTAGTCTCGCTATAGCAGAATACAAAAAGAACAAGTTTGATATCGTCATAGATGTAGGAACAGGTAGTGCCTGTATCATAATAAGTCTAATAAACAGTCTACAACTTCCCTCTATTTTCAAGGGAGACATTTCCAATACAAAGTTCCTTGCTACAGATAGTAGTCAAAAGGCTCTTAATGTAGCAACTAGCAATATCAAGAAATACAAATTAAAGAAACTTATTACTCTTACTAAGAACAACCTCATTAAAAACATCACTGTAAAGGACAAATCCGTACTCATACTTGCTAACCTCCCATATATACCAACTGAACAGTATAGGAAACTGGATGCTAGTGTTAAAAACTTCGAACCTAGGTCTGCACTAGACGGTGGTAAAGATGGTAACAAGTACTACAAAGAATTATTTAAACAAATGAGTGGTAGGAAATGGAAGAACTTCACTCTTATACTAGAAACTGAAAGCAGGATTATAAAGGATACCCAAGAGATATTTAAGAAATACAAAACCACAATTGTTAAAGATATTAAGAACAAGAAGAGGTTTGTAATTGTAAGAGGATAATTACTCTAGTTCTACCAGTGTTACACTGACAACTCTTTCTTCACCTTCATTCCAAAGTTTCATTTCTATCTCTTCACCCACTTCGTGCTCTGAAATCATTGCACTAAAAGACCCTTCGACTTTCTCTCCACCAAATTCTATTACAATATCCCCTCTCACTATACCTACAGAATGTGCAGGGCCATATGGATCTGTCCTTACAACTAAGGCCCCTGCTACTACATCTTGGTAGTATATAGCTTGATACTCCGATATCATTTGATAGGAAACTCCCAAATAGGGCTTTATAAACTTACCATACGTCCTATATTCATCTACCCTACTCTTCACAATGTTTATTGGTAATGCAAAGGCTATATTATCAGCCCCTGCAGTAGTAGCAAAGTTTATACCTATCACCTCGCCAGCGGTATTAAGTAATGGACCACCTGAATTACCAGGGTTTACGGCTGCATCTGTTTGTATTACATTCTCATATGTTTTACTACTTCCAAACCAACTACTAGAAGCAGTCACATCCCTATCTAATCCACTTACAATACCTGATGTAACACTACCCATATATTCACCTAGTGGTGTACCAATAGCTATAACTGTTTGACCTACCACTATTGCATCAGAGTCCCCAAACTTCAGAGGTATTAAATCTGTTGCATCTACTTTAAGTACAGCAATATCACTATTATCATCCCTCTCTATCTCCACAACATCATACTCCACACCCTTAGATGTGATTACCTTGTAATCAGCATCCAATTTAGATACTACATGCTGATTCGTCACAATGATCCCACTACTATCTACTACAAAACCCGTACCAATATTACTACTCTCATTTATTAATCCCTCTTCGTTTGAAAAAGAGAGTTGACTGACTGCAATACTCACTACGCTGGATTGGACTTCCTTAACTACATTGACAATGAGATTCTCCTCTTGAGTAACAACAACATTTACATCATCACCATCAGAACTTACATCACTTTTATTCCAAGGATTAGAAAGAAATACAACAGCTAGGATTGCTCCAAGAAGCATAGCACTGATTAGAAACATCACTAGAAATGCAATTATCCCTGCTTTTTTAGGATCCTTACATTTGAATGGGATGATACCTTTCTTAACCCCCTCCTTCTGTTTAACTTCCACCTTTTTACTCTTCTTTTTCATACAATGTTAATAAAAAATTATTTTAATAACTCCAAAGCCTTCTCTAGTTGAGGATCCTCTCCATTGGTGAAATCCTCTGTAGTAAACTCTATCTCAAAATCTGGAACAATTGGATTATCCCTATTAATCCATGACTCATCTGGAAGTAACCATTTAAACACAGTAACATGCAAAGATGAACCATCAGTAAAATTCTCTATTGCTTGTGCAGTACCCTTTCCGTATGTACTCTCTCCAACCACTATGGCCCTTTCATTCTGACTTAGTGCACCTGAAAGAATCTCTGATGCTGAAGCACTTCCTGCATCTACTAGGATTACTAACTTCGCATCAGTAAGGTCTCCACCTTTTTTAGAACTAAAGGTATGCTTCTTACCCTTACCATCTTCTTGGAAAGATATTGTTTGTGTACCAGAAAGGAAATCATCAGCTACATATACCGCCGCATCGAAGTATCCACCTGGATTACCTCTTAGGTCTATAATGATTTTCTTAGTCCCATTCTCATTTATTTCATCTACTACCTTGTCCCACGCCCTTATCCAACTTACATAGGAGCTATCTGTGAACCTTGCAATATCTATATATGCAATATCTTCCTTGTATTCAAAACTCATACTCGGTACGGTAATCTCCCCTCTTGTGATTTCAATCTCACTACTCTGCATATCGCCCTTATGCAATACTGTTAGGATAACAACTGTACCAGCTTCTCCCCTGATGAGATTTACAACTTCATATATATTAGCCCCTCTATGAATCTCTTCTCCGTCAACTGCAAGAATGTAGTCACCTGGTCTAATACCTGCTGCTTTTGCAGGAGATCCATCAATTGGAGATACTACAATGATATTGTTATCCTCATACCCCAATTCAGCCCCTATACCTTCAAAATATTTCCCTTCATTTGTACTGTTAAAAGATTCTGTCTCTTCTGGGGTAAGAAATATTGTAGCAGGGTCACCGTATGCATCTACAAGTCCTTTAATAGCTCCATATTGCATATCTTCAATGGTAATATCTTCTGGATTTACAAAGTCTGATTGCATTACATCCCATACACTCCAAAAGAGGGAAAGATCTGGCTGCTCTGATACAAGCGACTGAAGAGATTTGAAAGGATCACTCTTAGTTAATTTCCCTGCAGTAAAACCAATTGCAAGCATACACACGGCGAGAATTATTACACCAAAGCTTTTCATGCTTGTATTATTTTCTTTTTTATTCATGTTCTAGACAGTAAAAAGTAAAGTATAGAGAGTATAGCATGTTGATTATATTCCTACATAGTTATGAAATCCAGTACACCCATATCAACTATGACTCTTCCTGCATCTCCAAAGTCCACAGTTACATAGTCTAGATCATGCATCTGTACTATAGTCCCAATATATCCATAGTGAGCAGTGTAACGAGAGACAACTTTTGATCCTAGTAATTCTTTTACAAAATATTGTGTATCAGATTTCTCAAGTTGAGATTCTTTTGCAATAAATAGTTGGTTTTCTTCTCCATCAATTACTACGAATTTGTGATTACATTTGTACAATTGTTTAAAGAATTGCTCATCACAATGTATCTTACCAAACCCCTCTATTACACCCACAGGTAGTCCTAAGTTTTTAAAGTTGTCATACTCCATACAGTATGTAAGAACAGCCTTAACACCCCTCTCGAAGAGTTTAAAAGCTAGATTGAGAGGAAGGTATGATCCTGCCCATACAATCTTACCCTTTACATCCATCTCTGGTATTTTAGAGAGGACTTCCACTCCATCTGTAAGAAATACAAGTTCTCCAAACAGTTTTTGTTGGAAAAGTGTAGTAGCTACTAAATCCAATGCTGATGCTGGAGAGTCTATGGCTATGACACTACCAGGTAGTACTTGAGATACAACTCCTGTAAAGTTACTCTTCACATCTCTTTCTTCTTCTTCTCCAAGTATGTCTATAAAGCCTTTGGAGAGTCTTTCTAGTTCTATAATACCAGACACTCCTGCTACAATCTTTTTAATAGTCAGTTTATTCCTTCCAGTTTTTTGTGCCAATACTTCACCTTCCTGTACATACACACCATCAATACATGTAATATACCTTAGACATTCAGACGGTTTACAACCTAATTCGTCTACTAAAAAGTATGATTCTTTGATATTGTTGTCTGACTTAGTAAAAAGATTATCACCAACCTTAATCTTTTGTTTATTCTTAACATATATTCTCTCCCCTCCTGCAAGTGGAATCTTGAATTGATAGTTGTTGTAGTGTTCAAACACTTTTGCTCTAATTATCATTTAACCATTTCTCTATCTTTAATTTATTACTGTAACCATCCGTACCATATACAATTGGCCGTAGCCTAGAATCTATTAGAATATTGTCATATCTCACTCCAAGTGGTGCGGATATGAATTCTATTGTTTGGTTTTCAAGAGATGGAAGGTATACATTGTTCTCTAGTTTACCTTCAAATATGACTTTATTTACCTTATTCTTTATCTTAATCATCTTGAAGGCTCCCCCTAGTACAATGATACTCTCTGGTTCAAAGTCTTGTGATTTGTATATGGCAGAGAACACTACTTTGTTGATTGTTTTCTTTGATTTTAGTTCTGGTATCAACACCTTTGTTACTGCAGATATTACATCGTTTCTCCCTATTACAATATCCTTTGATTGGCTCCCCATAGCCATACTCATGCCATATGCTTGTATCTTGCATTCGTTGTCCCAAATTACATCAAAAATCCCGTAGAGTTCTAACCCATCGATGATGGACAGGAGAGTTGCTTTCTTACCCAGCAGTCTTGGTATTTTACCTCCAACCACTATGAGTGTCTTAGTTTCTCCACTCCCTATACCTTCCAATTTCTTTCTGTTGTCTGTAAGTAGTGAGAAGAGTTGTACGGTAGTAAAGCTTCTTAAAATATCTACTAGATTTGGATCAGGTAGGACATCTACTGGGTGCATAACTAGGTTGGCCCAACTATTTTCTAGTTGAGTGTTATTCATGTCCGATGCCATGAATGCGTGCAGTCTTCTATCTTTGATGGCATCTATAATTCCTATCTTATTATTCCAATATTGTTGAACTTCGCTGTATTTGTATCCACTTGGTAGTTTGGGATCCTGGGCTTTATTCTTCCTTCTTTGTACCCTATATATTTGGAATGAGTTAATATCAAGATCTATGTATATCATATCTTCATACCCCAACTTCTCGGAGAGTTTTCCTACTATTTCCCTCATACTTTGCGCATCTAGGACTCTTACTGCTATATCGTGTGAGTATTGTGTTATCGAATGGAATATGTTTGGGAGGAATTCTTGGTTATCATCAACAAGAACCTTAATCCCATTCACCCCAATATTTTCTTCTTCACACTCTACCATCCTATTCAATCCCCCTTCTACCCTTTGTATTAATTTCCAACCAAAAAGTTTTTCTAGGAGTATGAAATATTCATCCCAAAAGTTCTCCATGAAGAGGTAGTCGTCTAATCGTTTGTTGAAATGGGATATGTCTGTGTAGTCCGAAAGTATGTATTGTATATCATTGTTGTAATCTACATAGGCAAGATGAGACCATATTGCATTGTCTTTTACTACAATTGTTAGGTATGCGTTTTTTTTAAGTAAGGACAGTTTACTCATATCTATCAGTTTACTTAAATATGTGTTTTTTTACAACAAAAAAGGGAGTACTTTACTCCCTTTTACATTCTAATCACTAAAGTATTACTCTTTCGCTACATATGGAAGTAATGCCATGACTCTTGCCCTTTTGATGGCTTTTGTAAGTTGTTTCTGATGCTTGTGACATACTCCAGATTTTTCTGTAGATATGATTTTACCTCTTACAGATGTAAACTTTTTTAATTGATATACATCCTTGTAAGAGAGGTATTGAGTACCAGACTCACAAAGAGGACACTTAAGATTTTGAATAATTCTTCTCTTCCTTCTCCTTTTCTTTGGACGACT
>JAIOSB010000011.1 GCA_021107795.1 bacterium | reverse complement strand
AGGAGTTTAGTTTAATTATATTTTTAATATCTTGTGGTTCTTTAATATTTTGGTTGAAGGTGAGTACAATGTTGTTTGATATTGAGAATGCACTGCTAATGTTTGTACCCGTTATTGTAGGTCCATCGTCTATTGAGAACTCTAGGGTATATTCATTGTCCATATGACTGCTGTCTAGTCCTACTAGGTTGTTTATCTTTAGGTAGTATGTAGTACTTTGTTTTAATTCTTCTGTTGGGGAGATTGTTATCTCTTTCTCTTCTAGGAGGTGTTCAAACTGTATGGGGTTTTTGTCGGTGTCTTCTAGTGTGATTAGGAAGTCTTTTTCAACTTCTTTGTTTAGACCAATCCTTATCTCAGGGATAGTGGGGGTTTGTATTATTTCTTTGTTTTCAATACTACTTTCTTCTATTTTTACAGATATGAGTATTTCGACTTCCTTCTTGTCTAGTTCGTTTACAATCTCATTGTCATATTTAGCTACGAGGTTGAGTTCGTATGTGTTGCCTTGTTCTAGGTTAAGGTCAGAGATATCGCAGAGTATGTAGTCTTCTTCTTTCTCACATGGTACTGAGTTTTCGTTGTAGAGGATGTGGTAGTTTAGGTAATGGGAGGAGTAGTTTGTTTCATATTTAAGTATATGGTCGTAGTTAACTTTTTGTTCGAAGTGTATTCCTTTTACTTGTGGGTATTCTTTGGTAGTGATTTCTATTTGTTTTTGGAATATGGGTAGGTTTAGTTGGTTTATGTATGTTAGGTTAAGGGTGTATCCTTTGTTTTCTGGTAGGAGGGTTGTTGGTTTAAGGCAGATTGTTTGTGCAAAGAGGTCGTATCGGTCGAGTATGGTTATTTTGTCCTTAACAATCTTTTTTACTGGTAGTGTAGAGTCTATTGTGTAGTGGTTTGGTAGTAGGTAGTATCCTTGTAGACAGAATTCTTCGGAGGGGTTGATGGTGGTGGGGTATTCAATGGTGCAGTTCTTTGTAATTAGGGAGAAGTAGATTAGTAGGGTTAGGAGTGTAGCAAGGGTTGCTATGATTATATGCAGGAGTGTAGAGAGGTTTTTAGGTTTGGGTTTCAAGTTGTCTTTCTACTTATTTAAACAGTTCTTAGGTAAGTTTAATATATATTGGGTATGGAGGGAAGGAGGGGGGACAATTCTGGAATCACAATACAAAAACATATATTTTTGATAGAATAACTAATGCAAATAGAGAATAATATATTTGGGAGTTTTGATATTAAGGAAAAGGTACTAATAGAATTAATAAAATCTCCAGCTATTCAAAGACTTAAAGATATAGATCAAGCAGGATATTCCAAAAGCTTCTTTGAACATTCAAGAAATAGATATGACCACTCCATTGGTGTATTTCTACTCCTTAGGAAGTATGGAGCATCTCTAGAAGAACAAATGGCTGGTCTTATTCACGATATCTCTCACTATGCTTTCTCTCATGCAATAGATTACATTCTTGAAGAAGGTGATGTTGATAAACAAGATTTACAGGATAGGAGTAAGGAGAAGTTTCTTAAAGAGTCAAATATCCCAGAGATATTAGAGAAGTATGGGTATGATGTTGAATATATAGCAGATGAAGAGAATTTTCCTCTTTTAGAAAAACCTCTACCAGATCTTTGTGCAGATAGGTTAGAGTATTCTATTAGAGATATAGGACTTTTTCTAGATAATGGGATATCTAAAGCAGAGGAGGTTCTGAAGCATCTTAAAGTGAGTGATGATAATATTTGGTATTTTGATGATATAGAGGTTGGATATAAATATGCTAAGTACTTTAAAGAGCTAAATAGTAACTACTATGCTGGATTGAATAGTGTAGCTATGTTTAAGAGTCTTAAGGACTTTATCAAGCATGCTTTAAGTGAGGGTTACATTAGTACAAAGGATTTAGAGGAGTATGATCAGTATGTTTTAGATAAGTGTTTGAAGCATTTGGATAAGGATAGGGTATTAGAGAAGTATTGGAAGAGAATGAATGATAGGGAATTGTTTTATGAAGATGAGAGTAATTATGAAGAGGTAGTATATTGTAAGTCTAGAGTAATAGATCCATTTTGTATGGTAAAGGGAGAAATGAAGATGGTGTCAGAAGTATATGAAGATTGGAAAGAGGTTGTAAGGAAGGAGTCAATACCTAAGAAATGTTGTTTGGGGGTAAGGGATTTGTAAGAGATCTTTTATCTTTTTACCATTAAATACGATGCTGTTGTCTAATGGGGATATGATGAGTTCTGCTTTTAGTACTATTTGCAGTGTTTGTAAATGAGGGGGGAGAAAGAGTAGGGTTGTAAAGAGTGTGTTTTAGTTTGGGTTTAAGTTGAATTAGTCTTATGGCCAGGGGTTTCTATACAGTCGGATTATTGTGAACCAAGCGGTGAAATAGTATAATATTCATTAATATAGTAAGATTTTTATTATTTAACTTGGAGGAAAGTAGTAATGAATAAGATTTCTAAACTTACAATTAAGAATTTTAGACAATTTGAGAAATTAGAAATTGAATTTAAAGGTGATTCTACCTATTATTCAATCGCAGGGAAGAATCGTGTTGGGAAGACAACTGTTCTTGAAGCAATTGATTTAGCATTTAACCAGAATATAGCTAGGTATACAAAAATAGAAGAATCTGATTTTTATGATGGAAATGATATAGAGATAGTTGTAAAGTTAGAAGATCCTTTCTTTTTATTATTTAAAGATCCTCTCAAGAGGTTGATACCCTGCTATAAGTTTAAGAAGGTGATTAAGTTTAGAAAGAATAAAGAAAAACTGAAGACATTTTCTTCCGAGTATGATGTGTCATGGGAATTCTATCCAGAAGAGTTTGAAAAGAGTAAGCTACCTTTTGAGATTGAAGTGTTTCAAACGGAATTAAGGGAAAAGGGTTTTCTGACAAATTCGCAGCATATTGTTAGATCATTTAAGTATGAGAATTCTAGTACAGGGGGAATAGAAGTGACATACGGACAGGCTTCTGGTGAAGAATATACTATTAAGATATTAGACTTCAAGTATTTACAAAGGGTTTTATTCCCCGAAATCTTTTACTTTGATAGTAATAGAGAGAAAGAAATAATCCCTGGTTACAATACACTTATCTCAAAGATACTTGTTGAGTTAGAATGGAGGTACCGGGGAAAGTTAGAGGTAAAGAAGAATTCTATAGTTGAAGATAGTCAAAAAGTTTTTAAACAAATTAGGGAACTCGATGGTAGAGAGGAAGTGATTTTTAAGGGAGTAAATTCTTTGTTAGAAGAGAGTTTTGAAAACACCATAAATAGTGGTGATCTAGGCTTATATCCTTTTAATTGGTTTTCTCCGTATGTTAATTCGACATGGGGGTTACTTTCTGAGAATCAAAGAATTATCCCTGTTAATAGGATTGGATCTGGTATGTCCAACCTTCTGTCTCTTATTCTATCAATTTCATTCGCAAGGGTTGCTAAGAACCCTGTGATCCTACTCGTTGATGAACCGGAATTACATTTAGAATCATCATTGAAAAAACAGATTTTCGAGTTTCTAAAAGAAATCCCTGAGCTTGCAATTGTAGCTACTCATTCCCCTCAGTTTATAAATCGAGAACTTCCAGAGAGTAATGTTATTATACGAAATGATGATGGTATTAGTGTTGAGTATGGATCACCATTGAATCTTTTGTATCTTATCTTTGAGCTTTTTGGTGAGACATTGGAAGATCTGTTACTTTTCTCAAAACTAGTAGTAGTTGAAGGTTCGTATGATCGTCAGCTTGTTCTAAAATGCTTGGACCTTTTAGGGTTTGATAACCAAGGAATCGAGGTAGAAGTTGCAGGTGGGCATGACAAGGTTAAGGGTGTCTCAGAGAGGTATGAGTATACACTTAGAAAAGTTCTGGGTGGTGAAGAGTGGTTTACGACCTATTTGAGAGGGCAAACTATAAAAATAATAGTAGATGAGGATGTTTCAGAGGATAAGGTCGATGGGTGGGTTTCTACATATAAATTTGATAAGGAGAAGCAGGTTCTAAGGGTTGGAAATGCAGAAGAGTGTGAGAATCAAGATTGTTTCGAATATATATATCCTAAGTCTCTCGTGAAAAAGTTTGTTGAAGAAGAAAAAACAAAGCTCTCTGATGGCTCAGATCTAAAAGATAAGTCTAGAGTGGAAATTATTGCGGTAATTCTCTCTGATGAAAAGATTGAGAAAAAGGAGGATAAACAGCAGATAGAGAATAGGATTAGTAAACAAAGGTTAAATGATTATGTTACTGAGAATATTTCGAAAGAGATCTTAGAATCAGAGGAGGGTGAGAAGTTAAATGAAGTAATTAAGTGGATTATAGATGAAGAGACTGAGGTCTTTTCTGGATTGGAAGAGATTCTAGATTTGAGTAATTAAAGTTAGATTAACTAGACTTCCGAACTCTTTCACAGTACCTTTGTCTCA
Organism: bacterium; assembly: GCA_021107795.1. Classification (GTDB taxonomy): domain Bacteria; phylum Patescibacteriota; class Dojkabacteria; order SC72; family SC72; genus UBA9296. The sequence goes on along the minus strand of JAIOSB010000011.1, from coordinate 302 downwards.
CAATGAAGGATATAGAATAACTTTAATATTTGTTCTACTTACTAAAAACTTCATTTGGAACATATTGAAATTGGCGGGATGGACGGGACTCGAACCCGCAACCTTTGCAGTGACAGTGCAAAGCTCTAACCAATTGAGCTACCACCCCATAATTACGACGAAATTATATCAATTTCCCTTCTAAATTACAACGCATAGTGTATAATACCAATATGGACAACATCCAACAAATCCTCTCTACATTCATAAACATCTGTATCCTAGAAATAGACGAAGACGGAAATATACTAAATGTAGTACTT
>JAIOSB010000028.1 GCA_021107795.1 bacterium | reverse complement strand
CCTACACATTGGCAATGTGTCGTTCTAGCCAACTGAACTACTCTCGCCTACTGGTGCCTAGACCCAGGCTTGAACTGGGGACCCCATGTTTTTCAGACATGTGCTCTACCAACTGAGCTATCTAGGCTACAGATGTATTATATACTGTTTGCAACCAAATCTTCAACCTCTTTCCTAAATCTTTCCTTACTAAACCCTTTGACACTCTCTCTCATACTCCCAATATCCCACTCTGTACTCTCCAACTTCTCTAACCCTTCCCTTAAACTCTCCTCTGTATTCTCTGAGTAAAAGACCCCATTCACACCATCCACTACACTCTCCATATATCCTCCTTTGTTCAAAACCAGTACAGGAGTACCACAACCAATACTCTCTACAGGAAATATCCCAAAATCTTCAATACCACAACCTACAAATCCCTTAGCATGAGAAAGAATACTCCACTTCTCACGATCTGAGATTTTACCTACAAACTCAATATTGCTACACCCCTTTGCTAATCGTTTTAATCTCCTACTCCCTCTACCGCTCCCTATAATTTTCAAATTAAACTCCAACGCCCTAGCACATTCAATCAAAAACTCCCCCCCTTTGTTCTCTGCAAAAGGAGCACCTGCTACAAAGTAATCTCCTCTCTCCATATATTTCACCAAACCACCCTTATATAAATCAACAGGAGGATATATGACCTCTGCCACATCCTTCCCCCAATACCTACGACATCTTTTTGCTACAAACTTAGAATTCGCAATGAGAATATCCGGTCTACTAGAAGACATAACGTCCCAAATACGAAGGTAATTAAGAAATGGAGCCTTCAGAAGTCCATATTTACTGTAAATATCCTTCAAATCCCACAAGAATCTCAAAGGGGTATGAATATATGAAATATGAGTAGCAGACTCTGAGGTAATACACCCCTTGGCAATTCCATGACTAGATGAAATTACAAGATCATACTCTGACAAATCAAAAGACTCTATCGCCATTGCCCAAAGAGGAAGAAGGAAAGTATAGAGATATTTGATAAAAGGGACTCTATTTAAAAATGAAAACCGGACCTTTCTTTCACTCAAATATTTTTCTACAAACTTTCTACTACCAAACAAAGCATAAATATCTGCATTAGGAAAAAGATCCGCAAACTCTAAATTAACCCTATTAGCACCACCCAAGGAAAAAAGACTCTCAACCACTAAAGCCACTTTCAAATCCTTACTCTTCATAAACAACAACAGTACCAAACTTCCTTCTTGCGACTTCTGGCTTACTAGTAATTAAAATCCCTGCACTCAAAATTAGAAACCCTCCAACCAAAAATGGTACATGCTTTCTCTCAAGAGCAGTTTGAATAAGCTCTCCAAACCTATACACTCCACCCTTAGGCTTCACAGTCAAAACATTGTAAGGAGGACTACCATCAGTTACAAGTACTGTCTTAAACAAATCATCACTCCCACTAAACTCCCAATCTAAAAGAATCTCTTCATCACCTTCTGCCACTATCTCAAACTCCAACCTTACAAAAACATCAGGATCCCCCAATGTTTTGTACAAAACACCACCACCTGACTGTGTAAAACCCGTCAGCATTACTACACCATCAGTATTATCCAATGTACTCTCATCCTCCGGCCACTGATCAAAAAGAGAATTGTTCTTACTAGCCTTAAAGATCTGAAGAACTTCTGGATTAAAACTAACTACCATTCTAGCCTTACTCAAATCATACTCTCCACTATCAATTAAGACATCTACGATAAAGCCTTCGTCCCTACTTTTAACAACACCACTACTCGGATAGAGCTGGAAACTTGGCGAAGATGCCTCTACTACAGGAGAAAAGAGTATAGGATAAAGCAATATACTTACCACAACGAAGATTTTTAAACAATTTCTTTTGACTATCATATTAGAAAATATTACCATAAAAGAAATAAGATTAGGAATATATAGTGGTATGGATGTAATAAAAATATTAATACTGTCGATTGTACAAGGTATAACAGAACTTCTTCCAATATCAAGTAGTGGACATATAATAGTCATAGGTAAGCTCCTTGATTTTGACATATCTAGCAGTCCAGTATTTCTTGCAACTTTACATTTAGGCACAACACTTGCCATAATTGTTTTCTTCAGGAAGAAACTCTTTAAAAACTTTTTTACTAAAACTAAACTAATTTTCTTTCTTAAACTCCTTCTAGCCTCTCTACCTGTAGCACTTATCGGCCTTTTCTTTGAAGATTACATTGTACAGTCCTTTTACAACAATTTTATAATCGCAATATCTCTTATTACTATTGGAATTCTTTTTATATATATCGAACATCTTGATCGTAAAACAATCAAACTAAAACTTGAGAAGATTCCCCTAGTAAAAATGATGCCCATTGGTATTGGACAAACTCTAGCACTTATACCAGGAATATCACGATCTGGAATTACTACTCTTGCAGGTATGTCATGTGGATTAGATAAATACAGTGCATTAAAATTTAGTTTCATTTTAGGCATACCACTACTCCTCGGAGGAAGCCTTTTTGAAATTATAACTTTCTATCTAACAACCGACAACAAATCTTTAACAACAACTTCGCTCTCCCTTATAAAAATACTCCCTGCAATGATTGTAACTTTTATCATTGGATATCTTGCACTACACATTATTGAAAAGTTCAGGAAGAAAAAATGGCTAACAATCTTTGGTGTTTACAGAATAGTAGTTGGAATATTAATACTAATATTCGCTATATAACTCGATTAAGATCCATACCCGTCATAATATCAGGGAGAGCAACTCCCATAGTTCCAAGTATCGTAGGTGCTATATCTGCAAGAATACCAGTAGGTTTAGCACTATCTCCAGTCCCTATCTTCACAACATCTCGACCATCCTTACCTTCTACTTGGTCCATACTTTCAACTATTGTAAATGGTACTGGGTTGTTTGTATGTGCTCTATGAATTTCTTTCGTAGTACGATCTATCATTGTCTCACAATTTCCATGATCAGCAGTAATTATCACAGCCCCACCCATATCTAATGTTGCCCTCGCTATATTCGCAGTACAATTATCTGTTATCTCATTAGCCTTAACAGTTGCTCTAAAGTTACCCGTATGCCCCAACATATCCGGATTTGCAAAATTAATTAATACAAAACCATAATTATGCTTCCCATTCTCCCTTATCCTCTTCACCGTCTCATCTGTAATTGCCAAAGCACTCATCTCAGGAGTCATAGCATAATCATTTACACGAGGAGAAGGGATATTAAGAAAACTTTCCCCAACATGTTCTTTTTCTACACCACCATTAAAAAAATATGTCACATGCATATGCTTTTCCGTCTCAGATACATGTAGTTGATTAATCCCACTATCTGAGAGATATTGAGCTAAAGAAAGTTTAACTTTGTTAGGTGGGAATATTACCTTAGCTGGTAAACCCTCCTCATATCCTGTCATAGTTGTAAAATACACATTCTCAGGAAGGGATCTCCTCGGGAAATGTGTCCACTCTTTCAAAACAAACGACTTAGTAATCTGCCTAGCCCTATCCTCTCTAAAATTCCAGAACAATATGGCATCACCATTCTCTACTCTACCTATAGGATTTCCTCTTGAGTCTACGGCTACACTTGGCAAGAAAAACTGATCGGTAACACCCTTGGTGTAAGAGTCCTGCACAGCCTTTATAGGATCAACAAAAGTATTACTTGAAAGACCCACCATAGCATCATACGCAAGTTTTGTTCTCTCCCAACGATTGTCCCTATCCATTCCATAAAATCTCCCCATCAAAGAAGCAATATGCCCAATACCCAGCTCCTCCATCTTCTTTTGAAGCTTATTCAAATACCAGTAGCCTTCAGTCGCAGAAGTATCTCTCCCATCAAGAATCACATGAATATATGGATCTACACCACGACTCTTACACAAGTCTAGAAGTGAAAACAGATGCTTAATATGACCATGTACTCCAGCAGCACTCAATATCCCGACCAAATGCAATCGCGACCCATGACTCTTCATATGCTTAAACATATCACTTACAACCCCATTATTGTCCAACTCATGATGAGCAAGAGCTTCGCTAATCCTAGGCAACGACTGATATATTACCTGACCCGCCCCCATATTCAAATGCCCAACCTCACTATTTCCCACAACCTGACTAGGCAAACCAACATGCGTACCAGAGGCATGCATTAAGGTAGACTTCCCAGACGTCCACGCAGTATCTAGAAATGGAGTCTTGGCTGCAAGAACAGCATTACCCAATTTATCTGGATAAACTCCAAGACCATCAAGAACGATTAATGTCACCAACCTCTGCTTCCCACTACCCTTCACTTTCTCTTCTGTTTTTTGTGTATTAAAAAGTCCAAACATACTATGATATATTTACATAGTATATAATATATTGCAATGAACACTCTAACAAAAAAATCTTTAGAAAATACTAAAAATCTCTTAGACTCAATCACCTCTTCACTAAACCTTCCCCAAAAAGAACAAACCTTAAAAAAACTAGAAAAAGAATCTCTAAAAACAAACTTCTGGTCAAACAACGTACAAGCACGAAACACAATGAAACAAATAGAGAGAATACGCACAGAGAAAGAAACAGCCAGGACACTTACAAACGACATTGACTCTCTGATAGAGCTGTACGAAACAGAGAAAAAAAACGAACAATTACTCACCGAATACAACAATATTCATAATCGAATTAAAGACTTTGAGAAAATCAAATTCCTTTCAGGCAAATATGACAACCACGATATTCTTCTCACCATTCACGCTGGACAAGGAGGAACTGAATCAAACGACTGGGCCTCTATGCTTCTTAGAATGTATCAAATGTATTGCGACAAGAGAGGTTGGAAATATGAGATTGAAAATGTAGTACGCGGTACCGAAACTGGGATATCTAGTGCCACTCTAAGAATCTCCGGAGAATATGTATACGGACTCCTCAAAAAAGAACATGGTACACATAGATTAGTAAGAATTTCCCCTTTTAATGCACAAGGCTTAAGACAAACAACATTCGCTGGGATTGAAATCACCCCCATACTCGAAGATCTAGATACTAATATGGACATACCAGAGGGAGATATTGAATTTAAGGCAGTAAGAGCTAGTGGACCAGGAGGACAGAAAGTGAATAAGACATCCTCTGCTGTACAAATGACACACATACCCACTGGAATCACAGTCCATTCATCCACACAAAGAAGTCAATTACAAAATAAGGAGAATGCAATAAATCTACTCAAGTCAAAACTTGCAAAGATTTTAGAAGATGAAAGAATAGAAGAAATAGATCAAATTAAAGGTAATTACAAACAAGCAAGCTGGGGTAATCAAATACGAAACTATGTACTACACCCATATAAATTGGTAAAGGATTTAAGAACAAATATTGAAAGCTCTAACCCTCAATATATACTCGATGGCAATATTGATGAATTTGTTGAAGCGCAACTGAGAATACAGTAGTATATATAAAGTAAATTAATACTGCTCAATTGTCCATGATCAGATTTGATTCTGTTACAAAAAAATATACCGAGAAGATTATCGCTCTACAAGACATATGTTTTGAACTTGATCAAGGGGAGTTCTGCTACATAACAGGTCCTTCTGGTGCAGGGAAATCCACAATACTTAAACTTCTCATCAAAGAAGAAACCCCTACTTCTGGAAGTATCTTCTACGAAGATATCGAAGTACCTAAAATCCCACACAAGATGCTACCCTCCTACAGACAGAAATTAGGAGTTGTATTCCAAGACATGAAATTACTTGAAACACGCACACTTAGAGAAAACATTGCATTTGCTTTAGAAATATTAAACACACAACCCCTTAAAATTAAGGACACTACCGACTATCTCCTAGAACTAGTAGACCTTCAAGATAGATGCGGTCTACTACCTACGCAACTATCAGGTGGAGAACAACAAAGAGGAGCAATAGCTAGAGCATTAGCAAGTAATCCCACCCTCTTTATCGCAGATGAGCCCACTGGAAATCTTGACATGGACAACTCCCGCAAGATCCTAGATATTCTCAAAAAAATAAACCAATCTGGTACTACAGTCATAGTAATTACTCACGATATGGCACTTGTAGATGCTTCCAACGGTTCTGCGCGAAAAATTCATCTAAAAGAAGGTAAACTTGCGGCAGACAACAAATCTAAAAGCACTAAGAGAAGACCTCCTAAACCTACAGTTAAAAAAACGCAGCCCAAAATGGATTCCCAATTTTCTACGCTTAGCAAAGAACTTTTACAAAAATTTAAGGATAGTGCTATCTACTCAAACGAAATTCTTCTTAACTTAACACAAAAGGATCTTAAAACACTCAAACTATCCAAAAAAGAACACAAGGAATTAGAAAAATATATTAAAAATTACTTAAGTAAGAAACAAAATGAAACAAAAAGTAAGTAAACCAAGAAGAAACAAATGGTTCACACTATCTACGATACTGGTAACAGCCATTGTATTCACAATCTCCTCCTTCTTTATCAGTCTTGCGATAATAGGGAAAAGAGCAGTTAGCTACTACGAACAGAAAGCCCAAGTGATTATCTTCTTTGACAAAGAAGCTCCTGAGGAAGAAATATTTGATGTGAAAGATAAGATAAATAATCCAGACCTCATAGAATCCATAAACTACCTCTCGCAGGAAGATGCATTAGAGATATATAGAGAAGACTTCGCAGATAGCCCTGATTTAATCTCTACGATTACAGCAGATGCACTACCTCCTAGCTTAGAGGTGAGAGCTCTTTCGATTGACTCTCTGCTTGAAGTAATTGAGATGATTAATCTCGAGAAAGATACCAATGTATATATAGATGATGTCATGTACTTCAAAGATGTGGTTGATAATATGAAAACCCTCTCAGGCATTATCAATGTCGGTGCAATAGGCGTAATCAGTGCATTAACACTCATCACCTTCTTCCTCATTAGAGTAACTACTGGTCTAAATATTAAACTCCATCAAGAAGAGATTAAAATTATGAATCTCATCGGAGGTACTGACACCTTTATTAAAACCCCCTTCCTAATTGAAGGTGCACTCTATGGTTTACTCGGTGGTCTCATTGCCTCATCCTTAATATTAATTCCTTGGCATTTAATAGTCTTTTACTCACAAGGTGCAGACTTCTGGTACTGGATAGCACAACTTCTTACAGACTTCGATCTACAATTCTTAAATGAATTTAACCCACTCTTCATCCTAATTCACTACATTATACATATTTCTACTGGTGTGATTCTTGGTGTAGTTAGTAGCTACAGTGCAGTACATAAATATATTAATAATTAATAAAATGAAAACAAAGAAAAACAAAACCTATTTCCTACTACTACTAGTCCCAGTCTTTATTCTTCTCCTCTTCTTCTCACAAAAGAAAGACATTCTCGCAGAAGAATCTCTCTGTCCATCATATCTTGACCCTGACTCCATAGAATGTTTAGACTACTTAAGAGATCAATTAAGTGATCTTAATAATTCTAATTCCAATATTGAAAACCAACTCAAAGATGAAGCATACAAACAGCTCTCCCTTGAAGAAAAGATTAAATATATTGATGATCAGATTGCACAAACAGAATTAGCTATCCAAGGTGCAGAACTTGAGATAGCGGTATTCAATGTAGAGATTAAGATAATGGAAGAAAGTATCACAGAAATAGTAGACGATATCTCATTGAGCATGCAAGAGATTAACCAAATCGAAAAATCTGTGAATCTTCGTCTTACAGAATCATATAAATATACCTTCATAGGACCACTAGAAATTTTTCTTAACAGTTCAAATCTAGACCATATTTTAAGAAAAACCAAGTACCTCCTTATTACAAAAGATCAAGATGTTGAACAATTAACAATACTCAGTGATAAAGAAGAACATCTTCTTGCTGAGGAAGAAGATCTTTCTTTGCAGAATGCTGCTCTCCAACAAGTACGAAATGATTTAGAAGCCGAACAAAAAGATATCTTAGTACAAAGAAAGGAACTGAATGATCAAAAAGATGAAAAATCTTACCTTCTATCAGAATCAATCAAGAAAGAAAAATCCCTACTAGCAGTATTAGATACCAACAGACTTAAACAGGGGTTACTAGACGAAGCCGTTATGACATACATCGCAGAACATGGTGATGAGATGGCAGACTATGGATGGGTAAGTACAGGTGCTTGGATTGGTAATTTGGGGGGACTAGCAAACGGTTGTAGTACTGGACCTCATTTACATTTCTCAATTGATTACATGAATTCAGGATACTACCATGGCTATGGTCAAATAGATCCGTGGGGAGGATATCTTACAAAAGGGCCTGACTATTACTGGCAATCAGCATCTGGCTGGAAATATTACTTCATCAGAAGTAATTCCATTAGAATTCCTCTATCTGGAAGAGTCATTCTTACACAAGACCATCATATTCTCCCAAGAAAGTCTATCGATATATACAGTCTAAATGGTTATGGCTCTCCTGTTTATGCAGCTATGTCAGGAAACCTATTCAAAGGTACAGACAGATGTGGAGATACTTACGCCGTTATAGAGAACTCTAGCACAGGCTTAAGAACTGCATATTTCCACCTTCAGTAGAATAACCTTTGATATGTATTCTTCTTTCTGCTAAACTATCTCATTATAACTTCTAATAAATATCTATATGTCAAAAGCTAAGGGTACAAAAAAGGTTACTAAAGCAAAAACTTCCCCAAAGAAAAAACTCCCATCAATTAAGATAAAGTTTAAGAAGCCTACTTGGGCTGGTATTAAAGAGAACAAGATTACAAGATACTCACTTCTAGTGCTTGCCATTCTGGCATGTTTTGTAATTGTTGATTTTGGTGTTCAATATCTTAACAATGACTACAGTGTCGTAGTAATTAATGGAATAAGGATATCACAGAAACAATACTACTACAGATTAGATCAAGCATATGGGAGTTCAATTAGTGCACAACTCATTCAAGAAGAACTAGTAAGACAAGCAGCTCTCGAAGAGAATATAGCTGTATCTGATGAAGAAGTACAAGAAGAGATAGACGGTATTGCAGAACAACTTGGTGGTACTGATCAACTTGATCTTTCATTGGAGGCTTACAATTTAACAATGGAAGACCTTACAGAACAAATTAAAATCGATCTCCTAGCAAACAAGATATTAGAACCTACTATCGAGTATACTGAGGAAGATGTCATGGCCTTCTTCGAACAGTATAGCAATGTGATATTTGCAGAAGAGGCTTCAAGCTTAGAAGAGGGAGAACTTCTTGATTACGAAACCTTCAGAGAAAAGACTCTAGAGATTTATCTTCAACAAGAGATTGAAAGTGCAAAGACTACATGGCTATCTGAATTAGAGATTACTGCAAAGATACAAAACAATGTAACAGATCGTCCTGAGTATAAGATATTAGGCGCTACTAGAAACATTGTATCCAATATTATGGATGAAGCAAATTCTAATAGTGAGGTTGAGGAAGTAACAGAGGAATAGGTAAATGATTTAGTGTTAAGAAAGGGAGCGTAAGCTCCCTTTTGTTTTCTACTTAGGTTCTACTAACCCATATCCCCCCTGTTCTCTTTTGTATACCATTGAAAGCTTACCACTCTTTCTACTCGTAAAGAGCAATTGATTGTATCCAGATAGTTCCATTCTCTCTATTGCCTCTCCCTCCTCTATCGGTGAAGTATCAGTAATTTGCTTCCTTGTCGCAATTTGCGGAATATATGCATAGTAATCCTCCACCTCTTCATCATCTTCTATCTCTTGAATTGATTTCTGGGCTTCTAATATCTTCCAAGACTCTTTACCTTCCCAAAAGGTCTTCTTATCTTGATACCTTTTCAGTCTCCTTGCTAATACGTCTGTTGCCTTATCAATATTCTTATACATATCTTCCCCAATGTGTTCTACTCTTACTTTCGCTTTGGGTAGAAAGACATTAATATCTACTCTAAAGTTATTCTTCACTCCCTTCCTGTTAATATTTTCTTTTAGAAACACCTCTATACTTGTAGCTCTTTTCCAAAGGTCCTTGTATTTAGAGATCTTCTCCCTACAGTACTCCTTGAGTGGTTCTGTTGGTTCCATACCGATAAAGGTTATTTTAATATCTTTGGGGGTCATTGTAAGCGTAAGTTACAATTTATATATATTACATTATACATAATAGTTGATAAAATAGAATAGGGAATATATAATCACAGTAGTAATCCGCGATAGCTCAATGGTAGAGCAACTGACTGTTAATCAGTGGGTTGTAGG
>JAIOSB010000006.1 GCA_021107795.1 bacterium | reverse complement strand
GTGTAAAAAACTCTCTACTGTAATCGGCACTTAAACCAATTTTCTTTTCTTGATCTCTTGCATTGGAAGCGTTGGTCATACAGAAGTCGTAGCATTGTTTGTAGAACTCTTCCCTTCCCATCTCCCATTTGTCTTTCCCTTCCTCTTTTAATTTTTTGGTAAAGGCTGTTTCTGTTTGTATTCCTGCATGATCTTTACCTGGAAGTAAGAGCGTAGGGTGTCCAGTCATCCTCATATATCTTCCAATTGCGTCATGGAAAGAATATCCACACATATGCCCTAAGTGTAGATTACCATTAGCGTTTGGAGGAGGAAGTGTGATTGTAAAAGGCTTCTTAACATCAATTTCTTTTGACTCAAGATTCTCTTTCATCTTGTCCGGATTAAACATTCCAGACTCTTCCCATTGAGAATATATCTTGGGTTCTAATTGTTGTGAATCAAATGATTTGGGTAGGTTTCCCATTATTTCTTTCTAACATATTATTTATCCTGTATAAGGTTTTACAAAGAGACTCTAAATGCCTCTCCCTTCTCTCAATATCGCATGGTTCTAAAAACTCTATGCCCTCTCTAAGATCTCCTATTCTCATTTCTAATACTCTACAGACCGAGGGTGCCCATATACCTCCACCCCACACAATATTTTCAACCCCCTTTAAGGTTGGAGGGTAGTAGTCTACTCCTGCCTGAGCGATTCTTTGTGTAAATTCCGTATCTGCTTCCCCCTCCGCATATATCATTATCCCTCTAAAATAGCACAACAGTTGGGGCTTTGTTAAAACTTCCCCATTATCTAAGTTTTGAATTACTGCTAATTCTGTATTCTCTGCTTCTTGTTCTGGCTGTAAAGTTGTGATTAAGCCCATTTCTTTTTTGGTTAAAATAGTTAATCCTATATTAACAGAAAATTACATACAAGGGTTAATATTTATCTATACAATACTTAGTTTGCATACGCCATTGTTAGAGGAACACATTCTCTACGAAGAATGTGAGATATATCTAAAGGTTTCTGTTTCAATACACGACCGACTTGTTTCTCATCATCATAGCTTCTGAATACACAGAAAGGGTCGTATAAATGATTGCTTGGAAGATGACAATCTCCTGTAAGAAGCTTATATTCACGGGCATTATAGAAAAGATTCACCCAAATTGGTTTTTCCTCTCCTTGAAGGTCTTTAACTACTAATTCAAACGACTTGCATACCCTTTCTTGTTCCTCTCTCCCTAGTTCCTCAAGCGAAACCCTCTCTGTTCCAACATGAAGAGCATACCCATACTTCCTATACTGCTCATTAAGAAACTCTTCTTGCTCCTGCTCAAAACCTTCTGAATATAAAAACTCACTTCTCAGAAAAATAGGTGCTGTTTGCAATGAAGCCCAACCGTTTTCAATGCCAGTTTCTTCTACTCCAACAATTTTCCATGTAAATTCCTTTTGATTCTCCTGCTTAACGTCGTGTCTCATAGTATACATTATACTCGACTCTTCACAAAATCACAATTTTCTGCTAAAATACCCAAGTCTTTTTAAAATACTTGCATTCTATACAAAGAATGAAGTATCTTTATACAACATTGGTTCTCTCCCAATAGTTAAGAAATTAGTAAATACATCGGTTTGCTAATGACACATTCAATAATCCATGAATTAAAAAGGGTTAATTAAATATAAAATTAAATAAATATAAAAATGAATAATAAAAAAGAAGAATTAAAACTATGTACCCTTTCGGGTACAACAGAAGTAGGTAGAAACTGTAACTTCCTAGAATATAAAGATGAAATCCTCATTGTAGATGCAGGATTCTCATTCCCTGGGAATGATATGTACGGAATAGATTACCTCATACCAAATACCAGCTATTTAAGAAAAAACAAACATAAGGTTAAAGGTATAGCGATTACACACGGTCACCTAGACCATACAGGAGCATTAAGATATCTTCTTCCCGATCTAGACTTCCCTCCAATATTTGCAGGGAATTTTGCTAAAGCATTGATAGAAGCAAGATTAGAAGAACATGGACTAGCTAAAAAAACAACAATACATCCTGTAAAAAGGAGAACAACTGTACGAGTAGGGAAGTACTTTAAGGTTACATTCATAGGAGTGAACCACAGTATCCCTGACGCATTCGCTCTCTTTGTAGAAACACCAAACGGAACAGTCTTTTTCTCTGGTGATTACAAAATAGATACAAATCCTGCAAACGAACCAGAAGCAGATTACCAACACCTCAAATCATTAAGAGGGAAGATTGATCTAGCTCTAATGGAAAGTACAAATGCAAGTACACCAGGAAAAGCACCCTCAGAAACAGAAATTGCCAACAACCTTTACAGAGTAATAACGAAGGCAGAAGGAAGAGTAATAGTAGCAGCCTTCTCATCTCTCCTTACTAGACTCTACACACTAATAGAAATAGCCAAGAAAACAAACAAAAAGATTGTTCTCTCAGGAAGAAGTCTAGAACAAACCATCCTCATTGCTCAACAACAAAGATATTTAGATATTCCTAAAGGACTCATCATCAAAGAAAGAGATATAAGACATTACAAAGACAACGAGCTCCTCGTCCTTTCAACAGGAAGTCAGGCTGAAAGATATGCTGCACTTAACAGAATCTCTCTAAATGAACACCGCTTTATCAAAGCTAAAAAGGGAGATCTTGTCATAATGTCCTCCTCTGAAATACCCGAAAATGTCACTAAGATAGAGAAAATGACAAATAGACTAATTGCTTTGGGTGTGGAACTCATTAAGGATAGTGCAGAAAACAAGGTTCATTCAACAGGTCACGGATACCAAGAAGATATGAAAATGATGCACACCCTAATACAACCCAAAGTAGTCATGCCTATACACGGACCTCTAACTTTTAGATATTATAACAAACAGAATCTACTCAAATGGGGAATGAGAGAAGACAATATCCTCCTAACAGACGATGGGCAATCTTGGAGATTTAATGGAAACTTCTGGAAAAGAGGTAAGAAGATAGAATCAAAACCAATCCTCATAGACGGACTTGGAGTAGGAGATATAGGAGATATTGTCCTCAAAGACAGACAACAACTCGCAGAATATGGAATCTTCAGTATCTTGCTAAACCTAAGCTCTAAGAACAAAAAGATAATCGGAAGACCAAGATTCATCTCAAGAGGCTTTATCTACATGAAAAGATCCCAAGAATTACTTAAAGAAATCGAGAATTTGACATACGATACCCATAGAGAGTGGGTTACAAAATCTCAGAAAAAGAAACAATATGTAACCTTAGAATTGCAGAAAATGCTTGAAGAAAGACTAAGTAAATATATTTACAAAAAAACAGAAAGAGAACCAATCATCCTTGTAGTCACAATATAACACGCCCCAAAATATGTGATATACTTCTACTACAATGTTTAACCTGCCTTCTCTTAAAAAAACTGTCCCCGCAGATCTCATAGCAGATCGCTCCAACTGCATTGCTTTGGATATTGGCACTGAGGTATTGAAAGGCCTTCTGTTTTCCACAAACGACCTTGGAGTAGATATTAAAAAGATTTCAAGAATCCAACAACAAGAACACGCTATGAAATCAGGTATCATACAAAATCTAGACACTGTTCTTGAAAATTGCAACCTCTGTATAAAGGAACTCTCTCAACATCTTCTTGAAGAGGAATATCCCAAGAGTGTCATAATTGGTATTGCAGGAGAATATATCCAAGGAGTCTCCATTGTAGTGAACTACCAAAGAGAAGAGAATTTTGATAACGAAGTAACACAAAAGGAAGAAGAAAAAATCATAGAAAAGATTAAAAGGAGAATAGAGCAAGGAGGACGAGAAGACTTAAGTCGAAGAATAGGGCTTAAATATGAAGACATAGATATCCTTCATATAACCCCCACAGGAACAGAAATAGGAGGTATGCCAGTAAACAGCCTAGTAGGATACAAAGGAAAGGATGTTAAACTTCATTTCTACGCTTCTTTTGCTCCAAAAACATACATTTCCGCACTTGAACAAATCGCAAACACTCTCGAACTTCAACTCTTAGGTATAGTATCCCAACCATTTGCAGTAGCTAGAGCATTCGCAGGCTCTTCAGACTCAAACTTTAATGCAATATTCATAGATATAGGAGGAGGAACTACAGACATAGCAGTTGTTGAAAAAGGAAATATTACAGAAACTAAAATGTTTGGCTTTGGAGGAAGAGTCTTCACCAAAGAAATCTCAAGATCTCTAAACCTTGAGTATAGATATGCAGAACAAAGAAAAATTAAATACTCCCAAAAGGAATTAACTCCAGAACTCACAAAGAAAATACACGATATCTCTTACAACACCGCAAAACTCTGGATGAAAACACTAAAAGCAGCTTTAGACTCCTGTGATGATGTAGACATATTCCCCTCACAAATATATCTTTGTGGTGGTGGTGCATTACTTCCAGAGATTAAAGAAGTTATGATAGAATTCCCTTGGAAGAAAGCTCTTCCATTTCCTGTAGTACCACAAACCAAAATATTTACACCCAAACTCCTTTCGAATATTACAGATAGTAGTGGTAAACTTAAAAATATATACGATATAACCCCAGCTTCCCTTGCAAAATTTGCATATGACCAAGAGATAGAGAAGAAAAATATTAATATTGTTGGAGGAGATTAATATGAAAGAAAAACTAAAAAAGATTGTAGTTAAAACAGAAGATGAGCTAATAGACCTTGTAAGAGAAATTTCAAGCACAGAAAAGAAGAGAATTCTCGTATCTTTTCCAGAGAGTTCGGATATATTGATTAGCTCAATCAACCTTAAAGTACTTCTTGATAGTGCAGACGAAAAAGAATCTTCACTCATTCTTCAAATACTCAAAAACCCTACTGGTGTAAGAAACTCCAAATTAGCAGGGATTTCTGTAATAGACACTCCAACCCCTCCTCCAGAGGAGCTCTGGGAGGAAGCTCTCACCAATTTAAATACTCGCTTAGAGTTAAATAAAAAAGGATTGAGAAAATTATCTGAAAAATACAACGCTGCAAATACTACTTCTTTCGAAGAAAAGGTTAATTCTGTACTCCAGAAAAACAAAATAGGGAAATCACAAGAGAAACCAAAAAGCTCTCATCGCTCAAATGATATTGAAATAGTTGTAGACCAAGATATAAACACAAAAACCAAAGATGTTACTCCTCCCCAACAAGAGGATTTAACAAAAGTTGATTTTAAGAATATCGCAGATCCAACAAAAAAGGTTAAAAATAAGAAATTTTCCCTAAAAAGCCTTCTTCCAAAGAAAACCAAAGCTCCAAAACCAATACCCCCAAGCATGACCAAGAGGAAAGAGCCCAAACCAAATGCTCTAAAAGACAAGCTCGTTAGACTTCTTCCTAGGGTCGTAATCCCTCTGTTCTTTGTCCTTTTGCTTGTTTCTTTTCTTTACTACCAATTTGCCCCCTATGTCAAAGTTACTCTTCATATACAATCAAAACCAGTAGAGATAGAAAAACTTTTTACAGGGAATGAAAATATAAATGAAATAGATTTTGAGAAATTAGAAATCCCTATCAAAACCGAGAGTACTACCAAAAGTGTTTCAGATACAGTTAACGCTACTGGAGTAGCATACAGAGGAGAGAAAGCGGAAGGAACTGTGACCATTTCATATATAAATCCTGATGGTTGTACTGAGGCAGATGAAGCTGTGAGTATCTATGTTGGTCATCAGATAGAGACTGGTGATAAGAAATATCTACTTACAGGAGATATCACTATCACTTGTAATGATTACGGTGTAATTGGAGTAGAGGCAATAGAGGTTGGTGAGGAGTACAATATCCCTTCTGGAAAATATTTTAGTATAGACGGCTTTGATTCTGCAAAAGTATATGCTGTAAACTCTGCAGCTTTTACAGGAGGTTCTAAAGAAGAATACACCGTTCTTGCCCAGAATGATGTAACTGAGAAAGTTAAGGAGCTAACAGAAATAGCTACCGAAGAGTCTTTAGATTCTCTTGATGAGATAGGGAATGGTTGGGAGATAATAGAAAGTACAATAGAGAGTGAAGTAAAAGAGGGTAGTATAGAAACTACAATAGCAATTGGTACTGAGACAGACACCTCTGATATCTCCTTAGAGGCTGTTTCTTCTGCCACATATTACTACACTCATGGAGTAGACGAGGGCCTTATCACCCTCCTTACAGAGGCAGCTCTAAACCAGAACTTGTTTGATAGTAGTGAGGGTTTAAATCTCACCCTAACAGGGGATGTAGAGAAGGAGTTGACGGTAGAGGAGAGTGCTGAGAGTGTATCTATCAAACTAGTAGCTTCTAGTTCCGTAGAGCCTTCAGTAGATAGGGAGGAGATAATAGAGGATTTGTTGGGTTTAAGTTGGGAAGAGGGGAATAAGTACATTAGTGATCTTTCGTTCACTTCTAGGGACCCTCTTGTAGTTTTTACTCCAGACAGTTTCCCTCAGAAATTACGTCATTTCCCATCTAGACAGGGTAGGGTAAATGTAGAAATAAAGCAGGATAGTGTAGAGAACAATGATTAGTATTTAAGAATTAGTCTTTTTCTGATAAAATAGGCCTGTAATGTACCTGTAGCTCAATTGGATAGAGCAATTGCCTTCTAAGCAGTAGGTTGTCGGTTCGATTCCGGCCAGGTACGCCAAGGAGAGGTGCCTGAGTGGTCGAAAGGAAACGCTTGGAAAG
>JAIOSB010000003.1 GCA_021107795.1 bacterium | reverse complement strand
TATTACATGAAGGTGATGCTACTTCCACAATTATAACAATTACCCAATTACAAAAGATTGAGGTGATAGAAGAGGAAGAAACTGAAGATGGTGAAGAAGTAGATGAGGGTACTGAAGTAGAAGAAGGTGAGGAAGGTGCAGAGGAGGCTTCTTCTGAAGAAGGTAAAGAAAAAGACACTAAAGAGTAATATTCCCGTATTAAAACTAAACATGTATAATCAGTCATGACAACTGTAATCATTACATCCTTCAAAGAACCAAAGAGTATAGGAAAGTGTATAGAGTGTATTGCAAACAGGAAATATTCTGGTATAACTTCCCCATTTGAGATATTACAAGTATCTCCTGATGATTTGACCCTTAAGGCTGGTAAAAAGGCTGCTAATAGGTTGGGCTTAAATAAGAAGCAATTTAAACAAATAGTAGATCCTTGCAAAGGTAAACCCTACGCTCTGAAACTTGCACTTCACAAAGCTAAGGGAGAGGTAATAATTCTTACAGATGGTGATACCTATTTCGAAAGAAATGCAGTAGAGGAAATCCTCAAACCTTTCATAAATAAAAAAGTTGGTGGGGTAAGTGGTAGACCTGTATCTATGGACCGCAGAGATAATATGATGGGATACTACGGCCATCTACTTTCAGATTCTGCTCATCATAAACGTTCACATACTATGAAGTTAGTAAGTGGTACGCAATATTGTATTAGCGACAAGGATTTTTTCCCAATGAGTGGCTATATTATGGCCATTAGAAATATCTCTTTAGATCTTCCAAAAGATGTACTTTCAGATGATGCATACATTTCATATACATTAAGAAACCTAGGGTATGAGATTGGGTACACTCCTAACTCAAAATGTTTTGTTAAGTACCCTACTACACTTAGGGATTACTTCAATCAGAAGGTGAGATCCATAGGGGGGTTTATACAGCTCGAGAAGTATGATGTCTTTAAAAGAGATAAGCAGAGTAGAAGTTTTGGTATAGAATTAAAGTATCTCTTCTTTGTTTTCTCATATGCTAAGAACATTAAGGAGCTTTTCTGGTCAATTCTTCTCTTTCCAATTAGGTTATGGACCTGGATTAGAATATTCTGGGAGAGAAGAGTAATTAAGAAGGATTTTAAGAAGACTTGGGTTAGGGTTGAGAGTACGAAGTAGCTTTACACACATTTTCTTTTCATATATTCTTTAGTATAGATAATTTAAAACTGCTTAAAAATGAATACCTCTATTATAATAATTCTTGTTGTGCTAATTGTCATCGTTGGAATCTCCATTGTATTAGCCATTATCAAAGGAAATAAGGAAAATGATACAAAGGAGAGTACCTCTACTAAGACATTTCAAGAGGAGACACCTCAAGAGCCTCAAGTATTTACTCCTCAGATACAACAGGAGGAGGTTTCTGCAATGCAAGATTTGAGTACTTCTGCACCAACAGTAACTCCAACATTAGATCAAAATCCTGCACCATCTCCTAAGGATAGTGTTACACAAGGTAAGAATTTGTACAATCAAGAGACTCCCTTGCCTAATAGCTCACAAAGGAGTAAAGATATGGAAGAGTTGACTTCTTCACCAACTGTTGCTGCTCCAGAGCTTGGTAGTACACAAGCTAATACTCCCCCTTCTAGTGAGAAGGTTAGTGATGATATGCAATCCATTATGGATGCTCTGAATTCATCTGTTCCCATACCACCACCAATAGTTGATACTAATCAACCAGTTGAAACTCCTACACCTACTGTCAATGCTAATTCAGTTGTTGATATTACTCAACCTGTAGCAGATCAAGTTTCTATTATGCCAGATATCAATACACAAAAACCAACTGAATCAGTGGTTGATACTTTTCAACCAGTTGTAGAGCAAACTCCTGTTGATACCCCTATACCAGAAGCTACAACACCTGCTGTTGTTGATATTACCCCACCTTCAGCAGAACCAGTTCCTCTCATGCCAGATATTAATACCCGAAAACCAACTGCACCAGTGGTTAATACTTTTCAACCAGTTGTAGAACAAACCCCTGTTGACACTTCTATGCCAGAATCTGTACAACCTGCTGTTGTTGATATTAGCCAACCTGTGGTAGGATCAGTTCCTATCATGCCCGATATTGCTCAACCAGTCGTAGAGCAGACTCCTGCTATGCCAAGTGTTGATACCCCTATGCCAGAAGCTGTAGCACCTCCTGTTGTTGATATTAAACAACATTCACCAGTAGGAAATCCTGCTATGCCAGATATTAATAATCCTCCACAACCCACTACACCAATTGGTGTGTAATTGAGATAAAAAAAGAGGAGGTTTAACCTCCTCCTCATGCTAATGTCTAAAACATACTACCATCTGAAATGAGCAAATGCTTTATTAGCCTCTGCCATTCTCTCTATATCATTCTTCTTCTTTATTGCCTCTCCCTCTCCTTTAAAAGCTTCCAAAAGCTCTTTCATAAGGATCTTATCAAAAGACTTACCACTCTTACCCCTAGCAATATCCACAATCCATCTTACTGCTAAAGTCTCTTGCCTTACTGGAGTTACAGGGATAGGAACTTGATAGTTAGCACCACCCACTCTCCTAGCCTTAAGCTCAAGAGCTGGTCTAATATTATCAATAGCTTGATTAATAAACTCTACAACTTCAACCTTCACCTTAGAAGCTCCATCCTCAACAGCACCATATACTAAATCCTCTGCAAGACTCTTCTTACCATCCTGCATAACCTTATTTATTAATCTACCAATAATAGGATTCTGATACTTCCTATCTAATACTGGTTGTTTTACTTTTGCTCTTTTTCCTCTCATAGTTATCTATTTAATATTAATCCTTGCTACGTTTTACTCCATACTTAGATCTAGCCTTCTTTCTATTTGTAACACCTGCACAATCGTACTTACCCCTTACAATGATATACCTAACACCAGGCAAGTCTCTCTTTCTTCCAGCCTTAACCAATACTACAGAGTGCTCCTGGAGATTATGACCCTCTCCTGGAATGTATGCTGTTATTTCCTGGCCATTAGAGAGCTTTACTCTTGCTACTTTTCTTAAGGCAGAATTCGGCTTCTTAGGAGTCATCGTTTTAACTTGCAAACAAATACCTCTCTTAAAAGGATTATTTGCTAATGTATACTTATTCTTAAGCGGATTGTGATTAGTAGCTAATGCAAGATGCTTTATCTTCTTTCTCTTATCCTTCCTAGGTTTTCTTACTAACTGATTTATCGTTGGCATGACCAGTATTATACTATAAAATCAAATAATTAAAAATCAAATTCTTTTAGATTCTCTAATCTGGCACTCTCTCCAGATGGAATTCTTCTTCCAATGATTACATTCTCCTTCATACCTCTTAACGTATCTGTCTTCCCAAGGATTGCACTATTAGTAAGTACTCTCACCTGTTCTTGGAATGACATTGCAGACAAGAAACTCTCTGTATGTAATGCAGAACCTTTTATACCCATAAGTTTTGGTATTACTAAAGCTATATTCTTACCATCTTTTACAAGAGCGCTATTCCTTGCTTTAGATATGAATCTATTAACTAAGGAACCTACTAGATAATCTGAATCTCCAGATTCCATTACAATACCCAATCTAGCCATTTGTTTAAGGATAATTTCGATATGAATATCTCCTATTGAAACACCCTGTTCACTAAATACCTGTTGTGTACCATCCAGGATATATTTCTGTGCTGCAATTATACCCGCAAGTTCAGAAAGTTTTCTTGGATCAATTGAACCCTGTGTAACCTGAGTACCAGCTTTGATAGAGTCTCCCTCTTTAACAAGTACTGTAACATTAGGAAGAACCGTTATTACTTCCTCAGCTTTTACATCTCCAAGGAATTCCATTACTCCACCTTCGATAGTGACTTTCCCATCAAAAGGAGCTTGTTTCTCTGATCCTTCTTTGTTAATAAAGATGATTTGTCCAGATTTAACCTTAGATCCATCTGATACGGTAATATCCTTAACATCAGATACAATGTAATGTCTTTGCATTTTCTTAGTACCTGTGATAATTACAGTTGCAGAATCATCTTCAGCATATTCTATATGAACTTTACCCGTAATAGATGAAATCTCTGCTTCAGCTTTAGGCTTTCTTGCTTCGAATAGCTCTTCAATTCTTGGGATACCCTGAGTAATATCAACAGCTGCAACTCCCCCTTTATGGAATGTCTGCATAGTCATCTGAGTACCCGGTTCTCCAATAGATTGTGCCGCTATTACACCCACAGCTCTACCCATATCAATCTCTTTACCATTTTCAAGGTTTAAACCGTAACATTTTGCACAAAGGCCGTATGGAGAATCACATAGTAATGGAGATCTTACAAATACTTCATCAATACCTGCATCATCGATAGTGTAACTCATCTCCTTTGTAACCACTTCATTTTTCTTGAGCAAGGTTTTCTTCCCACTAACTACATCCTGTGCTAATACTCTTCCAAATATTCTATTTGAAAAGTCCATCCTTCTGTCATCACTCCTCTTCATACTTAAGCCCTCTCCTTTATAATCACAATCATCATCTCGAATGATTACATCATGTGCTACATCTACAAGTTTTCTGGTTAAGTATCCAGTAGAAGATGTTCTAAGAGATCTATCTGCAATACCTTTTCTTCCACCATTAGCGGCAACAAAGTATTCAAATGAGCTTAATCCTTCTCTGTAGTTCCCTTTAATCGGAAGTGGTACCCAATTTCCTCTAGAATCTCTTACTACACCCTTGATTGCAAGTACCTGTCTTGCTTGAATCTTACCTCCGTTAGCACCGGATTCCACCATTTCATAAATTGGATTATTCTTATCTAATTTCCCCCATGCTTCATCTGCTAGTTCTGTAGCAAAATCATTCCACATGGTTGTTGAAAGGTTAATTTTCTCAGATTCTGTTATCAAGCCCTGTAAGTAGTTATCCTGGAGCTGTTCATCCTTTTCTTCTATCTCTTTAATTCTAGTTTCCAGATCGAAATCAATCTTACAGTCTTCTGGAGCCATCGTAAAACCAATATCTGTAGCATATTTAAATCCTAGAAGTTTAAGATTATCAAGAATCTCAACTAGAAGATCCCATGGGTAGTTATCCTTAATATCACTTGCAATTTCCCTTATCTTCTTTCCTCCAATTCTTTCGTTGATAAAGGTGTAGTCCTCTGGGAAAACATCGTTAAAGATTACTCTACCTACACAAGTATTTATAACTTCATCCTTCATTTTTACTAGAATTTCTTCATTGACATCCAAGATATCTCTTTCATATGCTTTAACTGCCAATTCTTTAGATGCAAACATTCGTGGTTTTTTAACTTCGTTTAGATCTGTGAGCATGAAGAATCCAAGTAACATATCCTTACTTGGAGTAGCTAATACCAAACCATTGGAAATATTTACTACATTCATGGAAGCCATCATATTCTCTTTTGCTTCTGTAAGAGCCTCTTCCGTCAGAAGTACATGTACTGCCATTTGATCTCCATCGAAGTCAGCATTAAATGCTTTACATACCAATGGGTGTAATCTAATTGCGTCTCCTTCAACTAGTCTAGGATAGAAGGCTTGTATACTGTATTTATGTAGTGTTGGAGCACGGTTAAGAAGTACTGGTTTACCATCAATTACTTTCTCTAACAAATCCCATACGATATCTTCTTCCTCTTCAATTAGCTCTTTCGCAATCCTGATATTAGGAGCAAGTTCTGCTTCAAGTAATTCGTGTATTACAAAAGGTTTGAACATTTCTAGTGCTACTGCTTTAGGAAGACCACATTGATCAATCTTTAGACTTGGATCTCCATCGATAACAGCACGTCCAGAGTAATCTACTCGTTTACCAAGGAGGTTCTTTCTGAAGATACCTTTCTTACCTCGTAGATCGTCTGTTAATGATTGGTATGGTAATCTCTTACTATTCATCATTGGTTTAGATGGTCTATGAGAGTTGTCAATTAGAGCATCAACTGACTCTTGAAGCATTCTCTTTTCATTTCGGAGGATAACCTCGGGTGCACCAATCTCAATTAATCTACTCAAACGATTATTCCTAGTCACAATTCGTCTGTACAAATCATTTAGGTCAGATGTTGCAAATTTACCACCTGATAGAGGAATGATAGGTCTAAGTTCTGGAGGTAGTACTGGTAATACATCTATAACCATCCATGTTGGATCAATATCATTCTTTAAGAATCCTTCTAGGTATTGCAATCTTTTGATTGTAGATGCTTTCTTTTCTCCCTTTTGTTCTTTAGCATCTTTTCTTAATCTAGTAACTTCTCCTTGAATATCTAAATCAGCAAGAAGCTTCTTAACTGCTTGAGCTCCCATCTTAGCATCAAAGAAAAGTAATTCTCTATCTTCTAAATCAATATAGTCGTCTTCTGTAAGAGTCTCTCCAATTTCAACACTTTCTAATAGTTGGAGTATTCTATCGTAGAAGATTTCTATTTCTTCCTCTCTTTCTGCAAATTCTCTTCTGATCTTTGCTAAACTTTGCTTTTTCTTATGCTCTAGCTGACTTAGCTTAAACTCGTCTGTACCTTCCTTTTTAGCCTTCTTTATATTACCTTCAAAATCTTTTGACGAAAGCTTTATCTCTTCGTCTAATTCCGATTGTAAAGATTCCATATCTTGAGTTTTAAGAGCCTGAGCTTTCTTAAGAGTTTCTTTTCTTAATTTGGTATCGATTTCAATAATCATATATCTTGTGTAGTAGATTACGGAAAGCAATTTCTTATGTGACATGTTCAGAACTATAGCCATCTTGTTTGGAACTCCGTATGCAAACCATACATGTGCAACAGGTACTGCCAACTTAACATGTCCCATTCTTTCTCTTCGTACATCTTTGGTTGTTACTTCAACACCACATTTATCACAAACAATTCCTTTATATCTAATCTTTTTATATTTTCCGCAGTAGCACTCATAGTTCTTTGTAGGACCAAAGATCTTCTCACAGAAAAGACCTTCAGGTTCTGCTTTGAATGTTCTGTAGTTGATAGTTTCAGATTTTGTAACTTCACCATATGACCAATCCAAAATCTGTTCTGGGGAAGCAAGGGATAGTTTAAGGGCCTCAAAACTTGAGTATATATTTTTTTTGTTATTATTCATTATCAGCTACCTCCTCTTCTGTAGATTCTATTGAAATTAAATCCATATTCAGACACAGTGCATTCAATTCTCTTACAAGTACTTTGAATGATTCAGGGACATTAGTGACTTCAATCTTCTCTCCATGAATTATTGCTTTGTATGCAATTGATCTACCTTTAACATCATCTGCTTTAATTGTTAACATTTCTTGAAGGGCGTAAGGAGCACTGTGTGATTCTAATGCCCATACCTCCATCTCACCAAATCTCTGTCCTCCCATTTGGGCTTTTCCTCCTAATGGTTGTTGTGTTACTGCAGTGTAAGGACCGGTTGATCTTGCATGTACTTTCTCATCAGCAATATGGTGAAGTTTAAGAACATACTTATATCCCACTGTAATTTTTCTTGGGAACTTCTTACCAGTTCTACCATCGTAGAGATCAAGTTTTTGATCCATGGTATGTCCATGTTTCTCCATTTCTTTCTTTACCCAATCACTATCCATATCTTCAAATATTGGGAATGCGAATTTTTCTCCAAGAAGTTTTGCAAATCTTGCGAAAGGAACTTCTTCTCCTTGTCCTAAGTTCATTCTCTTTAAGAATGTAGGTGTCAGTACAATATCAACAGGTTCTCCATCAGCAGTAAACGGCATATCTTCTACAGGTCTGATAGCGGCAACGGTATTTTTATCTCCGTGTCTACCAGCAATTTTATCTCCGTAGTTTAGCTTCTTAGTATCAGCTACCCAAATAGTAACCTTTTCTATTACACCCGGTGCCAACTTGTCGCCTTTTGCCGTTACAAGTCTTTGGGTACGGATAACGATACCTTTTTCTCCGTGAGGCACTCTCAATGAGTTATCTCTAACATCACTTGCAGATTCTCCAAATATTGCTCTGAGTAATCTCTCTTCAGCAGTGAGTTCTTTCTCTCCCCTTGGGGCTACAATACCTGCTAGAATATCTCCTCCTTTTACTTTAAGACCTTCTCTTACAATTCCATCTACATCTAATTTCTGTAGAACCCTGTCGTTTACATGAGGAATATCTGCAGTAATCATCTCAGGTCCAAGTTCCGTATCCCTAATCTCTACATGGTATGCTCTAATATGAACAGATGTAAGAATATCATCTGTAACAATTCTGTCTGAGATAATTACGGAGTCTTCATAGTTATATCCTTCGTAGAACATTAGTGCTGTTCTAATATTAGTACCCACTGAAAACTCTCCATCAATCATGGTAGGTCCATCGACTAATACAGAACCCTTCTTAAACTTATCGCCTGGATCTACAACAACTTTTTGTGAAAAACAGGTATTATCATTTGTCCTATGAAATGTAACTAATTTGTAATCTCTTAATCCTAATTTGGAGTATTGAACACTTAATCTTTTTGCGTCAGCATACAAGACCTTCCCATCGTCTTCTGCAAATACTCCCCACTTGGACTGTTTTGCAACAACTTCTTCCATTCCTGTGCCAACTAATGGAGATTCCTGCTTAATTAGAGGTACTCCCTGCCTTTGCATGTTTGAACCTGCCAATGCTCTCATTGCTTCATCATGAGCTACGAAAGGAATTAAAGACATACCTAAACCTGCTTGTTGATACGATACAACATCTACATGAGTTAAAAGATTTACATTTTCTAACAAGAAATCTCCCTCATGCCTCACAGCAACAAGATTGTCTAGAATATTCTGGTCTGCATCTAGCTCCATTGATAAAGAACCGACATAGTTACCCTCTTCTTGAGTTGCATCTAAGAATTCTGTTTTTTTAGAAATAAACGGTTTCACTTTAATTGTTTTAAAATCTTTCTTCTTAGCTACAAGTTTTGTAATCATCTTCTCGTCAAGACTCTCCCCTACAGCACCGACACCTTTTATATCTTCATTTAATATTCTCCCCTTTAATCCCTTCTTACTATTACTAACCTTATTTATCACTATCCTATATGGTGCTTCTAAAAATCCAAACTCATTGATATGCGCAAACATAGCCAACTGTGTAACAATACCAATATTTGAACTCTCGGGACTTGTTACTGGGTCAAACTTAGCATATTGTGATTTATGAACCTCTCTAATAGAGAAGGTTGCTCTCTCTTTTGTAATTCCTCCAGGACCTGCAGCGGTAATCTTTCTCTTATTCTCCAATTCAGACAAGATGTTGGTCTGATCCATGAAGCTTGAGAGAGCGTTTGAACCAAAGAAGGATAGGATAGATGCAGCTATTGGCTTTGTACCAACTAGCATTGAAGGTGTAACCTTTGCATCATTACCATACAAACTCATTTTGTCTCTAATATTTTTCTCTAGTCTTCTAATTCCTGCAAGTAATTGTCTTTCCAAAACTTCCCCAACACTCCTTATCCTTCTGTTAGAAAGATGGTCAACATCATCAGGGAGTTCTTCTCCATTACTAATTTTAATGAGTCTTTTGACAATCAAAATAAGATCCTCTGGATAGAGAACACATTCCTTTGGATTATCTATATTGTGTGTAGTGCCCAACTTCCTATTCAATTGGTATCTACCAATTCTTCCTAAATCAAACTTCCGCTTATTAAAGAAATTACTCTTAATATATTTCTCTGCACTCTCCAAAGTTACAGACTCATCTGGTCTTAACTTGTTGTAAATACTAATAATTGCTTCCTCTTTACTCTTTGTAAAATCCCTAGCCAATGTAGATTCGATAAACTTGGACTCCTCATTAGTATCTACATCCTTAAACAAATCTTTTATCTCTTCATCACTCTCGTAACCCAAAACTCTCAAAAGTTCTGTAATCAAAACCCTTGGCCTTTTTGGTAAAATCCTCATAGACACAACATTGTGCCTATTAATATCAATCTCATACCATGGACCTCTACCAGGCATTAATTTAACCTTGTAAAGATTCTTCTGTGGTAACTTATCAGCTAATTCATATATTACTCCCTCTGCTCTGACAATTTGATGAGTAACAACTCTACTAACACCATTTACAATAAATACACCATTAGATGCCATTAGTGGAAGGTCTGCTACAAAAATCTCTTGCTCTTTAATCTCCCCTGTTTTGTTGTTTAGAAGTTGAACAGTAGCATACACAGGGACTTCATATGAAAGACCCTTAGCTAAAGAATCCACTACACTCCTATATGGATCCCCATATCTAAACGATTTAAAATCAAGAGTCCACATCTTTTCCATGGTATCTTTCACTGGGCTAATCTCATGGAAAAGTCTTTGAAAACCAGTATCATAAAACTCTTGAAAAGACTCAAGCTGTGCCTCAATCAAGTTAGGAAATTCATATTTATTACGGGAACCCTTACCCATATTGATTCTTGATGCACTATTTCGCTTAGGATTTGTCATACGATATTATAGGTTAAAATTACATCTTTTTTGCGGACACTCCATCCCAAAAATGTGGAATGATCCATAATTTGAAAACTGTTTTACATAAAGCGACTAAAAAATAACTCCGGGTAGTCTAACATATTTAGCATTTCCAGTCAAAGGTTTTTTGACAAATTGATATAAATGTCGATATAGTTGATAATAATAGTCTATAATTATATAGAAATCAATCATTAAATTCAATCAATAACTATCAAAATGCCTAGAAAGAAGAAGAAAAAGAGAGGTGTGAACATCCAAAGTACCGAAACTAAAATCCTTTTTGGAATGATACTACTCATCGGTGGACTAATGCTTTTAGTAACTCCCTTTGTAAAAGACAGTACAGTAATGTTTGATGAAATAAGGCATTTCCTTGGTTTCTCAGCATTAGTATTTAGTCTTCCCATACTCTTTGTCGCATTCAACCTCATTACTCGTGGTAAGAAGTTCACTTCTATCAGACAAATAGTCGGTCTAACAATATCTGCCTTTACAATAGCAACACTACTTGCAATATGGATGGACCCTGACAAAATGCAAGACCGTATTGAACTTTCAAACTCTGGTGGAATTCTAGGTAGAGAAATCCATTTACTTCTCAATGGAATTGTCGGCCAATTCATTGAGATAATAATAATTCTACTAATACTAATCGTTGCATTCTCCCTCATCACAGGCACTACATTAGAACAAATCAGCGATTTTGTTGCAGAACCAAAGGATGATGATAAATTTTCACTAAAAAAATTCTTTTCATTTACTGATAAGCCTAAGAAAGAACAAGACGCCGAAACAAGATTTGAAAAAATTCTTGAATCTTCAGATGACGAGGTTCTTGATATTCCAATACAATCGGAAGATGAACCCCTTGTCCAAAAAGAGAATCCTCAAGAAATCAAGAATATTCCTCAACCCCAGAAAAAAATTAAATCTACAGCAAAAACGGATGATGACCTACAACCAAGTGATCCCCAATATACCAACTGGATATTCCCTACACTAGAGCTACTCAAAGAACCAGAACGACAAAGCCAGAACAAAGATAGATACAAGAAAGATGCCCTTGTTATAGAATCCACACTCAAAAGTTTCGGGATTGATGGCAAGGTCGTACAAATAGCTATCGGACCAACAGTGGTGAGATACTCACTAAGTATCTCTGTAGGCACGAAGGTCTCTCGTATTAGAAATCTTGGAAATGATCTAGCATTAGCACTTGCATCACAAAACTCTTCTGTAAGAATAGAGGCCCCAATACCAGGAACCTCATACATAGGGGTAGAAATTCCAAATCCAACACCCAACTATGTATACATTAAAGATATGGTTAAAAAACTTAAGTCTGAAGAAGATCTTTACGAACTCCCACTACTACTAGGAAAAGATATTACAGGAAGAACAGTAATTAAAGACCTTACAAAAATCCCACACCTCCTCGTAGCTGGAGCTACTGGTACAGGAAAATCAGTAGGAGTAAACTCCATCATTACAGGTTTTTTGTACACTAAAACTCCAGATGAGGTTAAATTCATCATGATTGATCCAAAAATGGTTGAACTCTCTCTTTACAACGGACTCCCACACTTACTGAATCCTGTAATTACAGATATGGAATTAGTTGGCAACGCATTACAATGGTGTATTGAAGAAATGAATAGGCGGTACAGAGTACTAAAACAAGCTCATGCCAAGAAAGTTACAGAATACAACAAGTCCATGGGATACAGTGCGATGCCATACATTGTTGTAATCATTGATGAGATGGCAGACCTGATGCTTACGGTAGGCACCGATGTAGAAGCGAAAATTCAAAGATTAGCACAAATGGGAAGAGCAGTAGGAGTACACTTAATACTAGCAACACAAAGACCAAGTGCACAAGTGATTACTGGACTAATTAAAGCAAATGTCCCAGGAAGAATCGCATACTCTGTAGCTACTGCTATGGAATCAAGAATCATCTTAGATCAAGTAGGAGCTGAAACACTCCTAGGAAATGGAGATTTACTCTACAAAGATAACACCACTCCGAAATCCATTCGTATACAAGGAACCCTTACTGATACTAAAGATACAGAAAGTGTCATTACACATATAAAGTCGCAGATGAAAAACTCAGGAGTCCAATACTCCGACGAACTAACTGATGCAATTGAAAAAGGACCTTCTTCACAAATCGAAGATAGTACAACAGAAGAAAGAGATCCAGAATTTGAAAAAGCCCTTGATGTAATACTCGCAGCAAATAGAGCGTCCGCATCATATCTACAAAGAAGATTGAAGATAGGGTATAACAAAGCTGCAAGACTCATGGAACAATTAGAGAAAGCAGGAGCAATTAGCTCACAAGACGGATCTAAACCACGAGACGTACTCATTAGTAGTTCACAACAAATCCTAGGAAAGGATACAGCAAATAGCTAGTATCTGATATACTGTCACCATGATTACAGTAGGAGAAGTACTAAAAAAACAAAGAGAGCTCTTAGAAAGAACTTTGAAAGAAGCCTCCTTAGACACAAAGATACAACTAAGATTTTTAAAATATCTAGAAGACAACAATTTCGAGAAATTTGACTCCGATATTTACGCACAAGGTTTCTTGAAAATCTATGCCTCCTACCTCAACTTAAATACAGAAAGAATCCTTGCCATATACAGAAGAAGTGTCCCCTTCAAAACAAAATCCTCAGAAAGCCTTCGTGAAACACCTAGAGTTAAAAACAGATTCCCCTCTATCACTCCAAAACTGCTCGCAGTCTTCATCACCACAATCTTTCTAGTAAGTACTCTCGCTTACATAGGATACCAAATCTATCAATTTCAAAGTCCTCCTAAGATATCAATCAGCTCTCCAGACAACGATAGTAGCGTAGAAAATGAGATCATTGATGTCCGTGGCTTAACCGACCCAAATACAACACTCTTTGTTAATGATTTACCCATAGAAACTACAGCCGACGGAGACTTCCATACAGAAATCTCTCTAAACCCCGGTATAAATCTAATAACTATCACTGCTAAGAAAAACAACAATACCCAAGAAAGTGTAGAAATTATCAAAATAACCTACAATGCACCACAAGAAGCAGAAGAGGAGGAGCAAGAGGAAAAAATTGACAAACTCAATATTCTCAAACTTTCCATTATAAATTCCTCCGTATGGGTTCAACTAAATATTGACAATACCAATAAACTCTCACAAATAGTGCAAGTAGGAGAGGAGTACGAATACGAAGTAAAAGAAAACTTCACCTTTACAACCGGAAAACTTGGAAGTACACAAATCTTCTTTAATGATACTGAAGTAAATATCCCTCTAAATAGTAGTCATGTTGGATTCCTTTCATGCGATATTGTAGAAAAAGATCAACTTGATTGCGAATAATTGATATAATACCCTATGGATGGAAATCGTATACAAATCGAAGAGATCAGAAATCGCATAGATATCGTAAATGAAATTAGTAAATATGTTCAACTTAAACCTGCAGGAAAGAACTTCTCAGGACTATGCCCCTTTCACAATGAAAAGACCCCCTCATTCATAGTCAGCCCAGAACTACAACGATACAAATGCTTTGGCTGTGGTGAATCTGGAGACATCTTTACCTTCATCCAAAACATTGAAAACATCGATTTCCCCGAAACACTAGATAAATTGGCCAAAGAAGCAGGAATAATACTCAAAAAGCCCAAAATAAATACACACCTTGCTAAACTTTACGAAATTAACACCCTTGCTGCCAGATATTTCTATAAACAGCTTAAAAAAGACAAAAAAGCCCTTGAATATATGAAGTCTCGAGGATTTAACGACGACAGCATATTCAAGTTTGGAGTTGGATATGCCTCTGGAGGATATCAACTACTAGACTTCTTACAAAAAGGCAGTACCAAATTCAATAAAAAAGAACTCCTTGACTCAGGACTCTTTACATTAAAGAACGATAAGCTAAGAAGCAAATTCTTTAAAAGAATAATGTTTCCCATAAGATCCTCCTCTGGAAAGGTGTTGGGATTCTCTGGAAGGATTCTTCCAGAATATGATAAAGGACCTAAATACATGAACACACCAGGGACTCCCATATTCCACAAGAAAGAGAATATCTTCGGACAATATGAATCGAGAAAAGCAATAAGGAAAGAAGACCTTGTAATACTATGTGAAGGCCAAACAGATGTAATATCAGCTCACCAACACGGGATAGAAAATATCGTAGCACCACTAGGAACAGCACTAACCATCGAACAACTTACAAACCTCTCAAAATTAACAAAGAATTTCCTCTTCCTCTTTGACAGTGACAGTGCAGGACAAACCGCTATGCAAAGAGCCTTCAAACTCATATCAGAATTAAACCTTCAAGCATATGCGGCATCACCAGAACCATTCGCAGACATAGACGAGATGCTCCTTGAAAATCCAAAACTACTAAAAACCCTCATCAAAAAGAAAACAAATCTCTTTTCCTTCCTTTTTAGTAAAAAAGTCGAAAATTTAGACTCAAGAGATTACACTGATATAGCGACAACCTTAAAATGGACTAAAAAACTCCTCTCCGAAGTAAAACTCCCCTCACTTAGATCTTCATATGTTGAAGAACTCCTCAATAGAAACTATTTTGACAGTGAAAATATAGAGGGAATAAGAAGAGATTTGCTAGGTACCAACACCCAATACATACAAACACAGACAAAAGAAAAACAAAAGAAATCTACTAATATATCTCGCCAAGAGAAACTCCTCTGTGCAATACTCATACCAGAAGAAATATCAATCCCAAAGAACTTCAAACTTAAGTACTTCACAGATTCTGATGTAAAAAAGGTATTAAACCACATTAAAAAAGAAAAAGAAGTAACTAGAGAACAACTACTAAAAGGAGACTTTAAAGAATATGTCGAGAATGCCATATTTAATTTCTCACAGATAGATGACAAAGAAGAAATAGATACACTTTATAATCTAATCAAAAAAGACTATTATATTACCAAGGAGAAAGAACTTAAAAGCAAGATTGCCATAGCAGAGACACAAGGCGACACTAAAAAAAGTATAAAACTCTTACAACAATTCCTTAAATTGACCAAAGAAAATACTAATGAGTAAAAAAGTTGTGAATTACGATGGTTACGACTATGATTATACCCAATATTGGAAAGATCGAGAATATGAAAATAATGCAGAACATCTTGTCCTAGACGACTTTCTGAAAGACGAACAAGGCTCATGGTTTATCGATATAGGAGGTTCATATGGAAGACTGGCAGACACCTATGCTAACAAATTCGAAAAGTGTATTGTTCTAGACTACTCTCTCAAAACTCTCAAGGCAAACTCTCCCATTGTAAAAGAAAAGTTCCCAAATGTTACTTTCATTGCCGCCAATGCTTACAAGATGCCTTTTAAGGCAAATTCTTTTGATGGTGGCTTGATGGTCAGAGTACTACACCATATTGAAAGACAAAAGGAGTATTTCACTGAACTCTCCCGAATACTCAAAGATGACAGCATCTATATTCAAGAGTTTGCAAACAAAATACACCTAAAAGCCAGAATTAGGGCACTACTCAAAAGGGATACGACACTACTTGATAAAAACCCTCTCCAACAGCCCACTATAAACATGGAAGGTTCAAGAGATGGTGATGTCTCCTTCCTCAACTATCACCCAGAATATGTCAAAAAGATAATGGAAGAGTGTAAGATAGAAATTGAAGAAGCACAAGGCTGTTCTTACCTTCGCATCCCAATCTTTAAGAAACTCCTTGGTGCAAACCTCCTCACGCTTCTAGAAGAAATACTCCAAAGACTCCTACCTCACAGCAATATCCCTCCAAGCATATTCCTTAAGACAGAGATTGACAAAGAGGACGAAAACACCCCTTCCCACCAAACTTTACAACAAATTCTTGCATGCCCTAAGTGCAAGAACTCTCTCAGATTTGGAGAAAATGTAGCAGTATGTAATAATTGCCAAAGAGATTATATTAAAAGTAATAACATATGGGATTTCAGAGTCGAATAAAACCAAAACGATCTCTCGGTCAGAACTTCTTTCGCAATAAATCTCTTGCAAAACATATCGCAAATTTGGTCCTAGAAAGTTCCCCAAAACACATCACAGAGATAGGGCCTGGCAAAGGTGCCTTTACAACGCTTTTTTATGGGGCTACCAAAGATATGACTTTAATAGAGACCGATGTAATACTTTCAACAGAATTGGTAAATCAATTCAAAAACGCTACCATTTTGCATCGAGATTTTCTTGAATTGCCCCTTACATTTTCTCCTACTACATACTTCGGATCACTCCCATACAATATCTCCAAACCAATCATTAAAAAAATCTTAATCTCGGACACATTCACTAATCCCGCCTTTTTTATCATCCAAAAAGAAGTTGCAGAAAAATATACTAACAGAAACACCAATCTCCTCGGATTAATGAGAGAAATATATGCTGACTGCAAAATACTCCTTACCATTAAACCAGACAGTTTCTATCCTAAACCAAAAGTCACAAGCTCCTTTATTAAATTCACTCCACATGATAAATATCAAGGAGTTGATAAGAAGGCTTTAGAGAAATTAATACGCATCTCTTTCACACAACCTCGCAAAACACTCAAAAACAACCTAAGAAACACAAAATATGTGCTACTTGACCAAGAACAATCCCTCCGACCAAACCAATTGACACTTGATCAATATATATCAATCCTGAACCGCTCTTGATATAATGGTCCATGAGCAAACAAGCCAAAGAGAAGAAACTCAAGGAGAAACAGTTTGATCTCGGCCTTAAACAATCTCCTCTCAATGCCATTGCAAAGCGCAAAGAAAGACTAGAGCTTCTCCGTGCAAAGTGGGATACTCGCGGATACACTAAAAGTAGCTGGGTATGGCTCACTATCGTACTCTCAATCTCCTTTATCACAACACAGATCTTAACTATACAAGAAAATATACCCCTCCTTCCCAAGCAAATACCACTATACCAACTCTACACAGACAACCTTCAACGCCTAACTCCTGCAAACTACATATACCTAATTCCCTCAATATCATGCCTACTTCTCATCACTAGCATATTTTTTTCGAATAGATACTACAACAAAGAACGTACCCTATCCAACCTTCTCCTCCATATCACACTTTTGGCAACACTAATTATGACAATATCTTTAATAAGAATTATCAATCTTTACTAAATATGAACTACGCAATTCCAACTCAACTTTTCACATATTTAATCAATTTGATAGATACAACCTTTGCAACAGGAGATCTTTCAAAATATTTAGCCTTTCTACCAATCTTCTTAATCGGCATAATCTTCTCCTTCCTTCTTACTCCAATCATTGGAAAAATTGCTTGGAAATATGGAATTACATACAAACCGAAGCAAAAAAGAAATAATAAAGATTTCGATAATTCCCAAAAAGCCCTCCACGATATAGAGACCCCTGCACTAGGAGGTCTAGCGATTACGATACCTGCTTTCTTAATTATGACGCTATGCTTCCAATTAAACGCATTTACGATACCCATCCTACTTGCCTTTCTTATACTAATCATAGGTTCTGCCCTCGATGACATTCTTAACCTCAACTCGAAGATACAACTTGGGTATCAAATACTGGCCTGTTTAGTCATCGTAGTATCAGCAATAGACCTTTTAACAATAGGAGTCATAGGAGACACATTCCTTAATTTAAGTGAATATACTCATAGCTTTGAAATCTTAGGATTACATCTCTCTTTAGCATTGCCTGGGGATATAATCCTCTTTTTCTGGCTCATGCTTTGTCTCAACGCAGTAAAGTGGGTAGGAGGTTCTCCTGCGTTAATAGAAAGCTACTCAACTGTAATATTCCTACTTCTCTTTGTAATCGCTATTCGAACAGGCTCTCTTTTCTCTTCTACAATATCCATAATAATAGTCGGATCATTGCTTTCCTTCCTTTTCTTTGCAATTCCACCACAAAAGATAATGTCAGGATCTCCCGCAAAGTCAGTTTTCGGCTTTCTAATGGCACTCTTAGCCTTAATCAGTGATGCAAAACTATCAACTACAATCATGATCCTTGGTTTACCACTTCTTGATGCAATATTTGTCGTTGTAAGAAGGGTTGTTGTACACAAACCTAGTTCCCTAGGAGAGTTGATGAAGATTAATGATGCTACACATTTTCATCACCAACTTATGAAGCTTAATTTCTCAGGGAAACAAATTCTTCTGATAGAAAGCTCTATTGCATTTTTGCTTGGCTCTATTGCAATTGCTACAACAGGTGCTCTGAGGTATTTTGTAATAATCTTTGGTATTACACTAATACTCTTTTTAATTGCTTTTATCAATTACAAGGCTAATAGGGAAGAGGCTCAGAGAAAGAAAGATTCTCCCGAATCGAAATATTCATATTAAACCAAACTTCCTCTATCTTACTTAATAATAGACAAACCGATATGGATTCAATATAATGAATCTATGAAAACCCTTAAAACTACCCTCACCATTATCCTCTCCATCATCGCCATCTCAACCATCATATACTTCCTCCCAACCGATGGATTCCTAAACAAACTCCCTGTCATAAACCGCTTCTACAACAACACAACCCTCGAAATAGTGAGTATAAACGGAAAAGCCAAAGTCAATATAAATGACACTGAATACGGAGAAACACCACTCACTATCAACGACCTTGACCAAGGAGAATACACCATTACACTAGAAAGAATCTCTGACACCCAAAACTTCTACAACAAACAAACTTTTAATATAAAACTAACCAAAAACACTACCTCACGAATAGAGATAGAAATTGGACCAGCAGGAATACTCCATGGAAGCATCCTCTACTACACACCACAAAACAACCCCACCAAGAACACAGGAACCCTCTCAATCCTCTGTGACACAGAAACAAGCAAGATATACCTTGACACTGAATACCTTAAACAAACCCCACTAACCGCATACGAACTCCCAGTGAAAGAATACAACTTAGAAATCGCTGCAAACAATTACGAAACTCTTAACCTACCAATACTCATAGAAAACGGATACATGCTCAATGTAAAAGCATACCTCTTCCCAGTCCCTGTTAACTTCGACAACAACAACGATGAGTAACAAGAACAACTTCAAAATGAAATCCCAAAATCCAATCTCCATCATAATCCACGGAGGAGATTACCTAGGATTCCTCCTTGCCCAAACCCTCATAGAACAAGGAAGTCAGGTAGTAATAATAGACAAATACACAAACTCCACAAAGAAATATGCAGCCCAATTGAAAAAGGGAGGAGACATAACCTTCGTAAACTTCAAAGGTGCAAAATCTTTCTTAGAAAATCTTAAACGAATTGACTACCTCTACTACAACCTAAACAACAAACTCGAACAAAAACAAAACTTCACAAGCAAAGACTTCCTCATAGAAACCGATACTCTCAACCTCTCCCTTAAATACTCTCAAAAATTCAAAGCCAAAATCTCAATCATAACATCCCTTAGATTAAACCGAGAACTCTCAAACACCATTAACCGCAATGATGTAGTACAACCATCACCATACTCCAATATTGAACTCCAAAAATATTGTGAAAACCTTACTGCCGAATTTAGAGACCACACAAAAGCAAATCTAAGAATAATAAGATTGGGAACAGTACTAGGAAGTGGTATAGAAAAGATATCAGATCCAATACTACACAATCTCGTATCAGACGGAATAAATAAGAATCAAATTAATATCGTAGGAGAAGGGCTAGATATCCATAATATCATTAATGAGAACGATGCTATCTACGGCATACTTAAACTCACCTTCTCAGACAAGACAAGAGGCGAAGTAATATCTCTTACCAACAAGACTGACCTAACTACGCTCTCCATTGCATACAAGCTCTTAGAATTGAATGTATCAGCTCAAACAATTAAGTTTGTACCTAGTGAAAATACACGCCTCATCCTACAAGACCTCTACTTGCCAGCTCCAAACGCCTCCAAATATGGCTGGAAACAACAAGGGCTACTAGAGGCTACTCTCATCAGTCAAATTCATAAATACTACGAAGAAACTGATCGAAAATGGAATACCCCAGATAAAAAAGATCCTAACCGTAAATCTACTACCCTAGAAATAGAGACCACCCCAGGAAAGATAATTAATAAAATAAAGAACACCTTTAAAAGAAAGACCGTACAAAAGACATTTACAGAAATTAACTATGGGAAATTCTCTTTAAACCTTCTTCTTGTAATCCTCTCCTTCCTTTTCATATACTTCCTACTCTCACCAATCATTGGGATTGGAATTGGGGGAGCAATAATAACCTCAAACACTAATAAACTAAAAAGCAATATCTCTGACTACCATTTTGATGAAGCAAGAAATAATCTTGATACAATCGAAAACCACTTAGAAAAGGTTAGACACAGTACAAGCAGACTTAATTGGATGTTTTCACTACTAAACAAAACCTCACTACTCTCTGAAATAGACACAATATTCCTTGGACTTGATTACGCCATTGATAGTGGAGATGACCTCCTTACTGGATTAGAACCCTTGGCTCACTATGTAAAAGACTTTGAGCCTGCCATTAATTTCGACTCCACAACACCAACTTCTACTAGAGAATATAGGGACTACCTCGATAGTATTGAAGAAAACCACTACCTTACAAATGATGGGACATACAAACTAAAACTTGCTAATGAAATAATCTCTTCAGTCGTTGTAGAATATTTCCCTCAAACTTTCCAAGACGATATTATATACCTCAAAACCTCAATAAACGATGCTACAACCTCAATAGACTCCATCTCCTCAATATCCAATTTCATCCCTGAGATATTAGGAAATACAGAAAGAAAAAGATTCCTAATCCTCCTACAAAACGAAGGGGAAATAAGAAGTACAGGAGGATGGATATCAAGCTATGCAATAGTAGGTATAGAGGGAGGACAGATAAGGGAACTCTTTGTTGATGATATATACAACGCAGACGGAACACTAGAAATACAAAACAAAAGGTTTACTCCTCCACAATCTCTCGCAAATTCCCTAGAAATCACTGACTACTCCTTCTCTCTAGTTAACTGGTATCCCGACCTCTACGAGGTATTGCTTGAATCAGAGTCCTTTGTAAGTGCACTCGGTAAAGGAGACGACTTAGATGGACTTCTTACAATCGATATATCCTTTATACAAAAACTCCTCGAAGAATGGAGCGGTATTGAAGTCCCTGGTGAATCTGAATTGATAACAAGCGAAAACCTCTATCCTAAAATCTTTGAAATGCATAAAGAGTTCACCCCAGGATCTACAAGCAAATCAACTTTCCTTGCAAATCTTGCAAACGAAATTGTAACCAAAACCCTCTCTTCCGATTTTGAAGAATACTCTGATATTACTTCCATCTTTGAGGAAAGCTTAGATGAAAAACACCTACAAGCAGTATTTAAGAATAATGAGGCTACAAAGTTTTTCGATGACAAGAACTGGGATGGACAATTAGATAATAAGTATGTCTCAGCTCCAATCGCAATTGACTGGAATTGGGGTGGTAATAAAGCGAACCTCTACCTTAAAAAGGATTACAATTTGGATATAACTCTTGATGAAAAAGATATCACATATACCTATGAAATTAATGTAGTTAACGAAAGCTCAAAAGATATATACCCCGAAGGACGATACAAAAACTACCTTCGTGTTTACATCCCAAGTGGATCAAAAGTTTTAGGAATCGAAGGAATGGAAAATAATGAGTATGATATATATAACGAAAGCGGATTTAAAGTTATAGGAGGTTGGTTTAATACAGAGATTCAAGATACTAACACCTTTGTACTTAAGTACAAAGTTACCAAACTAGACCTTGGAACATACTATCCTGTATCAGTGATAAACAACAACGCTTTCTTTGATCTCAATATATTCAAACAACCCGGATCAAGGACAGAAAGTTATGTCTTGAATATACAATATCCTGAAACTTGGAATATCATAGAAAGTGACGGCTTAACAAGCATCTCTAACCAACTTACCAGAAGGTTTGACCTAGTATCAGACACTGAATTTGATATTAGTTGGTCTATACTTTGATCTGAGAGTTCTCTTTAAGAAAAAGATAAATATCTAAGACCTCATCTGTAGTAACTCCCCCCTTTGACATCACCCTCCTAATTTCTTCTATCCCTACATCTGTATTAACTGGCATCCTATTACTAATACCCATAGGTTTAAGAAAAGTCGCTATATGACTAGCTTTGCAATTCTTACACGAGAAGTGTATAATACTCGATATTGGAGTTTCCTGTATGATTTCTAAATCATTTATAGAATATGCATTACCACATTTATCACAAAATTTTGCAATTGTTTCAATAAAATACTGTTTTTGTTCCTTGTTACGCTCATCCATAATATTAATATTATAACACAAAATTAATGGCCAAAATCTCCCATAAGGAAAAAGCAATTAAGCTACTTGTAGAGAAAGGGAAGAAGCAAGGATTCCTCTCACAAGAAGATATTCTAGAGGTATTTCCTTCTATCGAAAACGATATTGTTCTCCTTGACGAAATCTTTAGAGCTGTTCAAACAAATAATATAGAAGTATTAGAGCCCGAAGTAGAAACAGTAAAAAGTGAAGCCCTTTCTCTCGAGAAAAAGATCCGTATTCTAAAAACTATCCAATCCAACCTCTCTACAGATGCAATAAGATCATATCTTTTTGAAATTGGTAAAATTCCTCTTCTCATTGCAGAAGAAGAGGTCATACTCGCTAAAAGAATCGAAGCAGGAGATAAAGAGGCTACTCAACTTCTCACAACTGCAAACTTAAGATTGGTCGTAAGCATTGCGAAGAAGTACAGCAAGAGCAATCTAGAACTCCTTGACCTCATTCAAGAGGGGAATATCGGATTAATGAGGGCAGTAGAGAAATTTGACTATACAAAAGGTTTCAAATTCTCAACATATGCTACCTGGTGGATTAGACAAGCTATCACCAGAGCCATAGCTGATCAAGCAAGAACTATTCGTGTACCAGTCCATATGATTGAAACTATCAATAAATTTAACAAAGTCTCTGGCACTCTCACCATCAAGCTTGGAAGACAACCAACAGATGTAGAAATCGCAAAAGAAATGGATATTGAAACTTCTAAAGTCGCAGAAATTAGAAAGATTAAACAAAACCCATCCTCCCTTTCCACTCCAATAGGGGATGAGAAAGACAGTAAGTTGCAAGATATAATCGCAGATGAATGGTCACAAACCCCAGAAGAATTTGCAACTGCTCAGTACTTAAAAAATCAACTTCACGGAATATTAGATGAATTACAAGATAGAGAAAGAAGAGTGTTAGAATTAAGATTTGGCTTAGAAGACGGCGTTTCTAGAACATTGGAAGAGGTCGGGAGAGAATTTGGTGTAACAAGAGAAAGAATTAGGCAGATTGAAGCTAAAGCTTTAAAGAAACTGAAGGAGAAATCTACTAAGAAACAACTCGACGATTATATCGATCTCTAGTCTACTTGGTTTAACCTTAAAAATTCCTGTGGTGATACTGGAAAACTCTCTTTTGTTTTTGTACTAATATCCTCCAATACTTCAGTATCAAATGTAGCACTAATAGGTTTGGTAAAATTGACAGCATTAGGATTAATATCTAATTCAATAATTTGGGAATACAAAGAAAATCCTACCCAAGCAACAACTACAACCAACAGAAATATTAATACTGGTAATATCTTTTTTAGAACACTCATTTCTTAATCATTATAAAATTTAATATTCTCTATATGATATATCCTCATAGATATTGAAAACTTCTTAGACCCATCTTGCTCCTCTTCTCCAAAGGAAAACCTATCTATCACAGGGTACATTGGCATACTCTCAAGATCCTCAAAAAGGTTGTCCATATTACTCTCAGGACCCATCACAGAAATTTGTACAGCCCATGGAGACAACACTAAAGTATTAACATTGTAAAGATCAGTTTCATACTCTGTAAAACTTAAACTTCTTAACAAAAACCCATTTCTAGACACAACAGCATCTATATTTGACATGAAGAGACTAAAATTCCCCGATGTAGGATAGAGAAGTTGCAAAGAATCTAAGTCCTCGCTAAGTTCTACATATTGAGTATCTAATTGCACCAAAGCAGATATCTTACTATCAAGCGCTTCATATATTTTCTCTTTTTCTTTTATCTCCTTATTAATACCGTTTATTGTCAAAAGTGTTGGTCTAATAGCGAAAGTAATCAACAATATTGCCATCAATACTGTAAAACCGAACATATAATACATAGTCTTCTTTGAAGGAGAACTCCTTAGAAACTTAATATAGTCAAATTGTTTTCTCTGTGACTTATTTCCCATCAAACCCCTCTATTGTGAAATTAACCCGAATATCATATATTGATCCATTCTTAGTTGTATTAAAAGACACCTTCTCATAGTCAGAGTTGCTCTTAATAGCTGACTCATAATCTCTGAAAGCTTTGAAATCTGTTGTCTTCATATTTATAGAAACTCTCCCATTACTAAAGGCAAAGGTCTCTAAATTTACTCCAATTGGAATACCATCACGAACCTCATTAATTATCACAGAATTAATCTTCTGCCCCTTATCAATTTTTTGAACATCAAGTAAAAGTCCTTGTAAATTCTCATAGGTAATACTATCTTGCTTCCAATTACCTCCAGAAAGCATAGTCACTTGAGTGTTAATGTCTTTGGTAAGATCAGTATTCTTTTCATCGAGAATAAAGCGAGATACAAAAACCCCTAATGCTACAAGCTCTACAGCAATTAACATATACTTTCCTACTTGAAACATCCATTGGTAAGCATTAGACCAAATATCCCTTGGTCGTAGTACTGGTTGCAAAAAGTTTATAGATTTTGGAAGATCCTCTTTTCCAATCATATGGCAGTTTTATACATAATTGTAAGTATTTTAGTATATTGGATACTTTGCTATAATACAAGTATTATGAATCCAAAAAAAATCTTTATTGGGGTCTCTTGGCCATATGCATCTGACAGGATTCACCTTGGACATTTGGCTGGTCAATATATAGCTTGTGATGTATTTGCAAGATATCATAGATTGAAAGGTAATGATGTTCTCATGGTTTCGGGTAGTGATTCACACGGAAGTGCTGTCATCTTCAAAGCAGAAAAAGAGGGTATTACTCCAGAAGAATTAGCAAAGACTTCTCATAAGCAGATTTTACAAACATACAAGAATTTGGGACTTCTCTATGAGAACTACACCTCAACCACGACAGAGAACCACAAGGATGTAGTACAAAACATCTTCCTAGTACTAAAAGAAAGAGGATATCTCTATGACGGAACTTCTCAGCAATATTATGATACAACGGTTGAAAGATATCTTCCTGATAGGTATGTAAAAGGTACATGCCCTGAGTGTGGAAATACAGAAGCACGAGGAGATGAGTGTCCTGAATGTGGAGCGTATCTAAGTGCAGATGATTTAATAGATCCATATAGTACTCTCTCAGATTCTAAACCAGAATTAAGAGA
This sequence comes from bacterium, assembly GCA_021107795.1. GTDB lineage: Bacteria > Patescibacteriota > Dojkabacteria > SC72 > SC72 > UBA9296. Next base: position 4,419 of record JAIOSB010000003.1, on the reverse strand, counting down.
GACAAGACATTTCTACCTTGATCTTAAGAAATTAGAACCTAAATTAGAGAAATGGATGGAAAAAAGTAGTAAGAATTGGAGGAAATGGGTAAGAGAATTCTCAAAAGGCTGGATACGGGGTGGTCTTAAACCAAGAGAGGTAACTAGAGACTTAGAATTTGGTATTCAAGTTCCAGTCAAGGGTTGGGAAGACAAGGTTATCTATGTTTGGGTAGAAGCAGTAATCGGATATCTTAGTGCCGCTATAGAATGGTCCCAGAATATTAACAATCCCTCTAGATGGGAAGACTTCTGGAAGGATAAAGATTGTAAGCACTACTACTTCATAGCTGGTGGGAATGCTCCTTTTCACACAATAATATGGCCAGCAGAGTTAATGGGGTACAGTGAGAAGTACAGTGATGACAAGCTCTGGGAAGAGTACAAATTACCAGGAGAGACAAAAAGAGAAACTCTTAATCTTCCATATGATGTACCTGCAAACAAGATGCTTCTGTACAAAGGTAAGAAGATGAGCAAGGGAGATGGTCATATGTTGAGCGCAGATGAGATGTTTGAGAAGTATGGTGCTGATCTTACACGTTTCTTCTTCATCCGTTTTGCTCCAGAGAATCATGATAGAGAGTTTAGTTGGGAGGATGTTGTAGCTACAAACAACAACGAATTGGTTGCCAATATTGGTAATTTTATACATAGGACTCTTACTTTTACCTACACCAAGTTTGATAAGAGTGTGCCTGATGGTAGTTGGGATAGTGATGTAAGAGAGAATATTGATAGTGCTTTCAAGGAGGTTGGAGAATATATTGAGGAGGTTAAGCTTACTAAGGCTTTGCAGAGAGTTTTGGAATTAGGAAACTTCGCTAACAAGTATTTTAATGATAGGGCTCCTTGGGTAGATGTAAAGGAGGATGAGGGTAGAGCAAGGGATACTTTGTTTAATGCAATACAGTTGTCTAATGCTTTGAGGATATTACTTAGGCCTTTCACACCTTTTGGTTGTAAGGATTTGAGTAAGTTGTTAAATATTAAGGATGAGTACGATGCTAATGAGGTTTTAGTAGAGAAGGGTTTGGTAGAAGAGAGTATAAACACATGGGTTTATGAAGAGATAGAGGGAGGGAGAGAGATAGGTAAGCCAGAGGTACTTTGGGACAAAATAGAGGACTAACTCCCTGGGTGCAACCTTATAGTGTACCATATAGTGGTTGTAATGTTAAAGTTTTTTACAATTACTTGCATTTCGTCTTATAATACACTGTTGAATTCTATTAATGGTCTACTATTTGAGGAGGTTCGATGCTACAGTCACAGGTAAAACAGGAAAATGGGGCAGAAAAACGAGAAAAGGGGAATGGAAATGGAAAGAATGGGGCGAATGAGAGAAATGGAAGGAGAAGACGCCGTTGGAGGCACAAGCGGAAGAGCCGTAACATAAATAGAGGATAATCAACTCTAACCAGGAGAAAGTAGCTAACATTGTGGCTTACGCCCAAAACTTTCTCCTGTTCTACCCCCTTATAGTTCCTGTTTCCATAATGAAAGACATAATCTAAAAAGACTGAAAGCAGCGGCTTAAGAGTCCTCATTCGCCATTTTATAAAACGGAACCTTCTCTTTTTTATAAAACGGAATACTTTCTGCCCGTTCAAGAACCCTTCGTGTCATACCATAAAATCTTTGCAACTCTTCATCTGAATCCATACGTGAATAATATTCTCTTGAAAAAGAACTTTTCTCTTCGTTTATCAGAATTACTCCCCTTTTACCAATCTCCGTCTTGAATTTCCCAGAAGATATTGAGAGTATAAGTTCTCCGGATATAAAAGAACACCCAATTTTATCTGGATACTCCTCATAAAGTCGTCTCATCAAATCCTTCCACATTATTTCTTCAGGGTTATAACGGTCCTCTCTATTTATAAGATCATCCTCAAGATCTATTAATACTGCACGACAAAGCTTCCTTTGAAACCATCCGAGCCTATCTAAGATTTGCTCATCAGGGATCATATATAAAGAGTTTAGTCCGTCATGATCAGAAGGATACTGCCAAACACAATCTTCTTCATAGTTAATCCAATTCTCAAGAGCTTTTGTTGAAAAACAATCAGGATTAACAGAATCTTCTAATTGACCCATCGCAAAAAAATATTTATCCCTTGAGACTAATATATAGCCACACCCCTGAGCCTTTTCCCTTAACATTTCTTTATGTAAGCGAGTTAACTCTCTCTCTCCAGGACTATCGTATCCTCCACAAAGTCTTCTTCCTACCTCTTCTTGCATAAGACGGATTAATAGTTGATCTTCATCCTCAGGAAAGCCTTTTTTCTCATTATTTCCTAGATCATGAGCTATACCCTCATCCCTTATCCAACCCCTTTCTTCAACTCCTGAACTTTCTGTAACAACAGTATTGTCGTAGACTTCCTGAACCGTACTCATAAAAATATCCCGCTTTGTATTAGATTCCTTCTCTACCATCAAAATAAAGGTAATAATTTATTACTACAAGTCTACCATACCTCTCTCCTTGATTGCAATCTAGGGCTAATCTACCACCTTTCTACTCTATCTGTTGCTCCACCAACATCCCCTCTGCTAATCCTAAGCCTACTAACTCCTGCCATACTGCTTCTGTAACAAAAGGTACAAAAGGATGCATAATCTTTAAACTCTCCTTCAAAGCAAAAAGTAATTCACTCAACCTCTCAACCCTTAACTCACTACCAACCTCTTCCTCCTGTATCTCATCCTTAACTTCCTCTATCCATACATCACACAACCTATGCCAAAAAAACTCTCTAATAGCTTCTGCTCCAAGATTAAACTGATACCTCTCAATATACTCTGAAACCCTCTCTACATGCTCCCTTACCAACCTCACCCTCTCTACTGAAGTGTCTACATCATACTTGGCAACAGCCCCTATCTCAGACTCATCAATGTTCATGATGATAAACCGACTACCATTCCATATCTTATTCACAAAGTTCCTATTCCCCCTAATCTTCTCCTCCCTAATTGGAGCATTACTACCAGGAAGTGCATCAGAGTAATACCAAAGACGTAAAGCATCTGCCCCATACTTCTCAAAAACCTCTTGAGGCTCTACACCATTACCCTTACTCTTAGACATCTTAGACCCATCACTAGCCAATATCATACCTGTCAAGAAAATGGTGTTAAACGGTACTTCCTTTGTCCTATACAACCCCAACATCAACATCCTTGCTGACCACCAAAAAAGAATATCCCTTGCATGTATCATCATTTGAGTAGGGTAGTACTTAGCAAAATCCTCACCCTCTGGACCACCCAGTGTAGAATATGGCCACTGCCCAGAACTAAACCAAGTATCAAACATATCCGTCTCTCCCTCCCATACACCACTACTATCTGGAATATCCTCTCCTACATGTATACTCCCATCACCTGTGGTTTTAGTATTGAACTCCTGTTGAAAATCTTTAACTGTTTTCCCTTCGTTTTCCTGTAACCAATCATACAACTTCTTCCCTCCGCTATACCACACAGGTATTCTTTGCCCCCACCAAAGCTGCCTTGATATACACCATGGCTGGATATTCTCGTAGAAATGCTCCAATGCTCTCTGTTGACCAGAAGGAATTACTCTAACCTCTCCACGCTTTAGTGCTTCCAATGCTTTGTTAGCAAGATCTTTTACATCAATATACCACTGGTTAGATATCACTGGCTCTACTGGAGTCTTACACCTCTCACACACCGCAACATCATGTTTAATATTCTCTATCTCCACCAACAACCCCTCTTCATCCAGTTCCTTACACAAAGCTCTAGAGCACTCATTTGTACTCATACCCTTAAACCTCTCTAGTATATCTCCTGTCATATTCCCTTCCTCATCAATTACATTCGCAACCTCTAGCCCATGTTTCTTCCCAATCTCAAAGTCAACAGGGGAGTGTGCAGGAGTAACTTTAAGTGCACCTGTTCCTGTTTCCATATCTACTTCCTCTTCCCCTATGACAAGGATTTCCTTGTTTTGTATAGGAAGTATTACATTCTTACCAATATATTCTCTGTATTTAGGATCTTTGGGATTAACTGCTACAGCTGTATCTCCCAACATTGTTTCAGGTCTAGTAGTTGCTACCGTAATATATTCATCCTCTTTACCTGCTACAGGATATTTAATATATGCAAATATCCCTCTCCTCTCCTCATGTTCTGTATCAATATCTGCTAGTGCGGTCTTACATATAGGACATATATTCACAATCCTCTTATCCCTGTACACCATCCCCTCCTTAAACATCATTTCAAAGGTTTCGTATACTGTTTTTGTTAATCTCTCATCTAGTGTAAAAAACTCTCTACTGTAATCGGCACTTAAACCAATTTTCTTTTCTTGATCTCTTGCATTGGAAGCGT
>JAIOSB010000020.1 GCA_021107795.1 bacterium | reverse complement strand
ATCGTTTACTTCTGTGGTACAAAACTCTTGAATTAAATCTTTAAGAAACTCTTGATCTTGATTAAATTCAAATTGTTTAAATACCTCCTCCATATTTTGTGGAGAAAGATGTGCATCACTACCCCAAGTACCCAAAGATATATTAATCTGATTAAGATAGTCTTGTGAAGTAACTTCTTGTTCCATTACTTTAACTCACTTGTACAATGAGCACACCTAGTAGCTTTCTCCTCAACCACACTTAAACAATATGGGCACTTCCTAGCTTCTTTCTTCTCTTCTTTTTCCTTAACCAAAGCATTCTTAAGACTCTTTACTAAGATATTTGTAAGTAGAAAGAGTACAAGAGCAACGATGAGGAAATTAATAGAAGCGTTGATAAACTCTCCATAAGTGACTACTAACTCACCAGCCTCTTTAGCCAATTCCAAACTCTCATAGCTATTCTTCCCTATCGTAAAAAACAAATCAGAGAAATCAATACCAGAAGAAATATATGCAATCGGAGGCATTAAAATATTGTCAATCAATGAATCAATGACCTCTTTAAGGGCAATGCCGAGCATAATACCGATAGCAGTACTAAAAGCTGAACCCTTTAGTGCAAAATCCTGAAATGCTTTACCCAATTCCTTAATCTTTTTACTTTTCATTTTTCTTAAGTATGAAATTAAATATTAAATAGAGAACACTCAATATTAACAGTGTAGCATACACTACTACCTGGTTCCTAACTACACTAGCAATATCTGGACTAGCAAATTTAAACAAGAAGATTTGTAGTAGTGTTGTTACTAAAAGAATCAATATATACCAATATGAACTTTTCGAGAAGAAGAAATTAGCTAACATATATACAACAGCGTACATAGACATACACAAACCAAATACAATGAAATATATTGATATATCTGTAAACTTCCCACCAAAAGCAAGACTTAGGATTAAATCTTTAAACAGAAATATTCCTAGTGTCATAGCTCCCCCTATCACACAGGTGAGGGCTACTGTAATACCCAAAGTCTTGAGTTCTTTCTTTTTTCCTTGCTGATTAGAAAGTCTTGCAAACATGACAAATGCTACGGTGATTGATGCAAAGTAAACAAGTTTTCCGATGAGAGAAAGAGCTGTGTACTCTGCCCTAAAATCTGTAGAGACAAGTATTAAGTCTAGTGTATATGGAGTAGATAGTAGTAAGAAACTAACTGTAATTAATATTAACTCTTTGTAATTAACTTTAATCTTCTTACGATCACTCTTCTTTGTCTTAAGTAGTGGTAGTACAACAAGACAGCTTAAAAGGGCAGGAATTGCATTTGCTAATATGAGTAAACTAATATTCCCCCCCAATGTAATTGCTAGATAACCTAGTGCGAATTTAAGGAGTGTTTCTGCAAGGAATATAAGATTTACTGTTACAATTTTCTCTTTCCCAAGTAAAATACCTTTAGATACGGGACTGATAAAGGCGAGGGTAAGTGTAAGGGCTAATGCAGGAACTACATATGTAGGGATGGAGGCTGTATCAGCGATTAGTGGAGTGAATATTAGGAAGATAGCTCCAAAACCAATCCCAAGAAGAGTAAATATGAAAAATGACTTAATCTTGAATGTAGAGATATCTCCACTTTTAGTTTCTCCAACTGATTTAGTAAATATGCTTTGAATTGAGATTGCAGGTATTTGTAGGAGGTATACAAGACCAATGGCTGCGGCATATATTGAGAAGATGTTTTCTGATGTAAATCTTGCTATACCAATATTAAAAAGATAGTTTAGTAACCCTATCACACCACCCAGTACTGTTGTAAGTAGTAGGTTGATTACATATTTCTTTACCTTACTATCAACTTGCATTAGAATTTCTACCCAAAGTTATATATAATACAATACAATAACTTAAGTACTTCTGCCATATGATAGAAATAATAATTGCACTACTAGCAGGGATATGTTTTGGAGTAGGGATATTCTTTGTACTAAAGGGTGGTAATAAAAACGATAGTGAGCGAATTACTCAAGATATTGAGAGTAATCTTAGGCAATTACTACCATTGATGATGAGGGAGTCCAATGAGCATCTTACAGAATTAGCTAAGGAGAAATTACAGTCTGAGAGTAAACAGAACAGGGTTGATATGGAGAATAAGCGAGGGGAGATTACTAGGATAGTAAAAGAGTTAGAAGGGTATCTTAAAACCTCTGAAAAGGAGCGTATAGATAGTATGGCTGCACTTAAGGGTGCTGTAGAAGAGAGTAGGGCAATAACTAAGGAGCTTTCAGTTAGTACAGAGGGTCTGAAGAAGGTTCTTTCTAATAACCAGCTTAGAGGTCAATTTGGGGAACAGGTAGCAGATGATCTTTTACAGATGGCAGGTTTTGTACCTAATGTGGATTACTATTTCAATAAGGAGCAGGCAGGTTCTGAGACTAGACCGGATTTTACAATATTACTTCCAGATAAGACGAAGATTAATGTAGACTCTAAATTCCCATACAACAATCTTCAGAGGATGACAGAGACTGAGGATAAGGAGTTGAAGAAGAAGTTTCAGAAGGCGTTTGCAAGGGATGTTAAGGAGAAGGTAAAGCAGGTAACTACAAGGGATTATATTAATCCAGATGATAAGACGGTAGATTTTGTAATCCTCTTTATCCCAAATGAGATGATATTTTCATATATTTACGATAAGATGCCAGAGCTTTGGCAGGATGCTATGACAAAGAAGGTTGTTTTCGCAGGGCCCTTTAGTTTCACTGCAATATTGAGGATGATAAAGCAGTCATATGAGAACTTTAGGGTACAGTCTAATATTCATAATATCATTGGTCATGTAAAGGCTTTTGAGAAGGAGTTTGACACATTTTCAGAGTCGTTTCTTAAGATAGGGGATAGGCTTGGTTCATTACAGAAGCAGTATGATACAGTAAGTACTACTAGGTTTAATCAATTAACAAGAAGGGTAGAGAAGGTAACACAGGAGGGTATGATAGAGGAGAGTAAGGAGGAGAAGACGTTGTTAGATTTGTGATAACTAGGCTAGGACTAAGACTTTTATTTTAATAATGCTAGAATTTCCCTACAATTTTCTTCTGCTTCTTTTATACAATCATCAAAAGTAAGTAAACCTTTTTTTTGCTCCATCTTCTGAATTACTTTATCAACTGCTTCTTCAAAAGGGACTTGTCTGATTCCTAATTCGTGTAACCAAATCAAACTACCTTCGACTGTTACAAATTTGAAACATTCAGCATTCTTTACAACTTCTGCAATTTTTGATTTTGTTGAAACTTTGTTATGATGGGCTTCGATAGAATTCAGAATTATTTCTTGTTCATCTTTATCAACATTCCATTCGTCCAAATATGTTTTTACAAATTCAGAACTTAATTTTGAATGATTCTTTTGAATATCCCCTTTCCAAATTGGACTAAAAATTGTATGAGCAAGATATAATGAGGTTAGAACTAATCGCTCGTCAACATCGTGTGCTTTAGAAAGTTCACGACCTTTCTTAATGGCGAGTTCTGTTAATAGCCAAGCAGGAGCTTTATTCTTTTGAGTTTGCTTATGCATTAACTCTTTTGATAAGTTGATAATATCCATTCTAATTGTAATAAAATTATTCTAATAGATTAGGTTTACAATTTAGCACTCAATCCTGCCATTAATACTAAACTCCCGATGATTATTCCTACCCCAATCCATTGAGAAATCTTTAATCTCTCCTTCAAAAATACTCTTGCAAGTATTAATGTTGGTACAGAAAATGCAGCGCTTAGTATTGAAATGACACTTGTATAATTTGATTCACTATAACTCCAGGTCAGTGCAAGATAGGCACCAACATCTAATATACCCATACAAATAAGCCACTTGAGTATTTTTGAATCTTTTATTCTAAGTGATATAGATTTGTATTTGGTGAACAAGAAAACTAGTAGTGCAATAAAAATCCTTAAACCTATCAATAGAGTGAGCCAACTATTCCCTTTACTCACAAAGTCATCCCAGAACGGAAACCAGAAGGCAAAGAAAACTACAGAGAGTGCTGCTTGAGGAACACCTTTCATAAGATTCCCTCTATCAGCAACATCTTTTTTCAATTGCTGAAAATCTAGTGAGGTTAAAATGATTCCAACAAAGATCAAGGCAAGAAAGAATAGAGTTTGAGGAGTAATCGCTTCGCCAAAAGCAATTGCTGAAACAAAAACAGAAAAAGCTGCATAAGAAGCAACAATTGGGCTAATGATACTAATTTTCCCCTTTTCTGAAGCGCTGAAGAGAAGTAATAATCCTGCTCCGTCAATTATTGCCCAGAAAGCTATAAGCAGTATATTGGAAAAAGTTAAATCGGAGATATCAAACTGAAAAGGAAAGATTAACAAAAGTAGGAAGAGACCAATAATCTGCATCCAGAAAAGAGCAGACGCACCTCCGATTTTATCAACAGTCTTTTTTGTGAGAAAACCATTTGTTCCCCAGCCGATCATTGCGCCTAGTCCGCCTAGTATAGCGAAAAGTAAAAGATTATCCATAATTACTTCATCTCATTAATAAACTTCTCAAACCCCTTCTCAGACATCAACTCATGTGTTTTGAATACTCCTTTATAATAAATCCCAAGTGTTCCAAATGGACTTCCTACCTTTTGAGCTTCCTTGCAATCTTTCAAATGAATAATTTTACAAGGAATTTTCTTCTTTTTACAAATATCTGCTAACAATCCAACATACTCTTCCATATAAGGACACTGATTTGAAAAAATAAATGTAAATCCCTTTTCATTACTACACACACCCTTCTTAACATTCTCAGTAAAAGAAGGGTCTTTTGCACTCTTATTAAATTTCAAGATAAGCAATTCAAAATATGGTTCGGCTGTATCAATGACTTCAAAACCATGATGCTCGAAGAATTTCTTATCGGTTAAAAAAGGTTTTACCTTATCACTAGTAATAACAACAACCCCATCCATTTTCTGTTTCTTTGAATCATCAATACACTCCTTTAACAATTTTGCTGCAATACCCTGATCTTTGAACTTACCAGAAACCCATAAACAATTAATAACCATGTAATTTTTCCCACTTATCGGCTTCCAAACTTTTTCAATTGGCATATATTCGATAAAGAACTTTCCCCTATCGTCCAATCGTCTAAAAACTAATCCGTCATCGAATCTTTTCTTCATCCAATCCTTTTTAGATTGAGCTCTGTTTTGGTTAACCTTATCATTCCCAATGGCACAACAAATATGCTCTTGATCAATATTGTTTTTATCTATAGTGATGAATTTCATATTGAATATGTTAGAAATTATTTCTTGCCCTTACCCCATGCAAGAATACCTAATAAGATGAGCTTACCTATACTTATTAAAGATACTAACCCCAACATCTTATCCAACCCTCTCTTTTCGCATAGATTCATATATGCAATTGTAGTTATAGCAATCATCGCTATAGCTGCAGAACCATTAGTAATGAGAACAAAGAAACTAAGTATAGGTATTGCACTAAAAGGTGTTAGAAGAATAGGGACGATGAATAGTAATACAAAGAAAGGATTCAGATCAGAGATATCTAGTAGAAGATATATATTTAAGAATGGAATCCAAGCAAACCAACTATAATCATGCCCCATCCCCTTCGCTATTGTCTGTAAAGCTAGTGCACTATAAACATAGAGTCCAACCAACAGAACAATAGAAAAGAGGAACACAAAGAAGAGCATTAGGAAAGATACCCCAGCAAACAAAGCTGACGGTGTCACAACATCATACGCACCCATAACCTCTGGTACAGTTCTTGTCATCTCTCCTACTTGTATCATAAACTACTTAGCTCCATCCTTTTTCCATGCAAGTACACCAAGTAGTACGAAGTTAGCAATAGGAATTAACATAAGTAGACCTAAAAGCTGCTCCATGCCTCTTCTCTCACAAGTCTTCATCATAGCCCATACCATTACAACAATATTTACGATAGGGATAAGTGTAAGTAAAATAAACCAACCACTCATTCCAGCTACTTGGAACATTAATACAACATTAAGAATAGGTACCCAAGCAAACCAACCGTTTGCAACATCAAGCTTCTTAGCAATTGTTGAATATGCAAGTGCAGTATATACATAAACTACTAATGCGATAGGTAACAACACTATCAAACCAACCAAACCTATAAACGCAGAAATTGCCCCTAACATAGCCTCATCTCCAATCTCGTAAGTATCATAATCATCTAAATCATCCAAGCTATCATATGTATCATCCCAATCCCAATCATCAAGGGAATCAGTTGTAACATCCTCATAAATAGCTGCCGCATCATCTACTGAAGGTAGAGTTTGTGCTAGAGCTGCTGTTGGGATAAGTACTAAGGCAAATATACCTAGTAATACTCCTAGAAAGTTTTTCTTGAACATATTAAAAAAATAAAAAGTTATTTACACCTATATACTCTCATTTCTATACTCCATATGTCAATATCTCGCAGTGACAAACACCTCTCCATATGCTAAGTTATAACATGCAAAAGACCAATATGATAAAAGGCTCGAACAAGATACTTCTCTCTGCTCCACATGTGCATATTCATAGAAGACCAAACCTTTTTAATAAGTACAAACTAAGTGAAGTAAAAACTGATGATATTGTAATTGGAATATGTAATGAAAGTGACAGCTTTGGTATATACACTACCCAGAAAATGGAATATGATCCTAATTTCCATAAAATTGAAGATAACTCATACAAAAGAGAAGTTGAAAATATTATAAAAGGAAATAAGATTGAGAAGTTCATAGATATCCATGGATTAAAAGATACTTTTAACATTGATATCGCAATATATTACAAAACAAGATTTAGGAAATCAGTTAAATTAGCCCAAGACCTAGCGAAATATATAGATGACAATGAACTAGAAGGAATAAATATTCAGATATTAAGATTGCAAGACAATGATCAGGAAACACTTACTGAATTTGTAGCATCAAAGTTAAGAGTACCAGCTATCCAAGTGGAAGTAGCAAGATACATTAGAGAAGACAAAGAGCTTTTAGACAATCTTATTAAAAATATCTCCCAATATTGTAATCTTAAAAGTTAATTAATATTCCCTAGAACCTTTGACATTTCAGTAGCCCTTCGTTATCCTGTAATATATTTTAATTATCACATTTAAACTATGGCAGGAACTACAAAGAAGAAGAGTACAACAACAAAAGTCCAAGCTCAGTCTGGTAAAGAGAAAGCTATTGATGTAGCACTACAACAAATAGAAAAGCAGTTTGGTAAAGGATCCATTATGAAATTAGGAAGTAAGGAAAAACTAAAGGTAGACGCTATTCCAACCGGTGCACTTTCACTAGACCTAGCACTTGGTATTGGAGGAGTCCCAAGAGGAAGAGTTATCGAAATCTACGGTCCAGAATCTTCTGGTAAGACAACATTGGCAATCCATATATTAACCGAAGCTCAAAAACAGGGAGACGCAGTTGCCTTCATCGATGCAGAACATGCACTAGACCCACAATATGCTAAAAATATTGGTCTTAATATTGATGACCTATACATATCTCAACCAGATTTTGGTGAACAAGCATTAGAAATCCTAGAAACATTGGTAAGATCTGCAGCCTTTGGTGTCATTGTAGTAGACTCAGTAGCAGCACTAACTCCAAGAGCAGAGATAGAGGGGGATATGGGAGACAGTCATATGGGACTCCAAGCTAGGCTCATGTCACAAGCTCTAAGAAAACTTACAGCTGTAATGGGGAAGTCAGGTACAACCATAATCTTTCTTAACCAGTTAAGAATGAAAATTGGTGTAATGTTTGGAAATCCTGAAACTACCACAGGTGGTAATGCCCTCAAGTTCTACTCCTCTGTACGAATGGATATTAGACAGAAGGATAAGATCCTTAAAGATGGTGAAATAATTGGTCATATACGGAAAGTAAAAGTTGTTAAGAATAAAATGGCACCACCATTTAAGATAGCAACCTTTGATATGATCTACCCACTAGGTATAGATAGAGAGAGTAGCATCTTAGACGCTGCAGTAGATTACGGAGTAGTTCAGAAATCAGGGTCATGGTTTAAATATGGAGATATACAACTTGCACAGGGAAGAGATGGTGCTATCCAGCTACTAAAAGAAGATAAGAAACTCAGAACTAAGATAGAGAAAGAGGTCAGATCTAAGGCAAAGTAGGTGATAATTACAGAACTAAAACCACAGAAGAAAAATCCTTCTAGATTCAATCTTTCTACAAATGGAGAGTTTAGGGCTGGGATATCTGCTACTACTCTTGCTAAGTTTACACTGTATGAAGGTAAGAATATCTCCGAGAAAGACTTAGAAGAATTACTGTTTCAGGAACTTAGGCAACGTTTTTTAGAAAGATTAGTAGAATATATTGTGCGATCTCCTAGAAGCATATTCCAAGCCAATACATATCTCAAAAGAATCCAATACAAGAAAAAAGATGTGTGGTATAGCTCTGAGATATTCATTGATTTTGAGCATATGTTTGAAGAGATCATTAGTAAGCTAGTTGAACAAAAACTTCTTGATGATGAAAACTACGCCATGCTTTTTGTCGAAAGCAGAATCAGGACGAGACCTAGGGGTAAGAGAGTTCTAATTTCTGAGTTAGTAAGTAAGGGGGTTAATATGGATATAGCGAGAGAGGTTTGTGATGAATTAGTAGATGATGAATATGAATTACTAGAGAGGGTCTTTAGAAAACACTTCAAAGATGAGAGAATAGAGATATCTAATCGCAAACAGATGACCTACCTTTCTAGAAAAGGTTTCTCATATGATTTAATTAAAAGTTTTGTACAGAATGAGTCTAAAGAGTAAAAAGAAATGGGTATGGCCTAAGAAGAGAGTTAATACTACAACCCTTATCAAAACAATCCTGAAATTAAGAGGAGTAGAAGATGAAAAAGATTTCCTACAACCTACCTTAGAAAATATTCCAGATTTTCATCATCTACACGATAGTATTGGTGGTGCTAGAGATATTGTAAAAGCAATTAAAGAAGGAAAGAAAATTGTAATACACGGAGATTATGATGCAGATGGAATATGTGCTACTGCTCTACTCTGGGAATTCCTCTACAAAGAACTAGCGAAATTTCTAGACACAAAGATTGATGTACTCCCATACATTCCCGATAGGACAGATCAAGGATATGGTCTTACGGAGTCATCAATAGAAGATTGTATAAAACTAGGGGCACAAATGATAATAAGTGTAGACTGTGGAGTAAGAGATAAAGAATTAATAAATAAATATATTAAAAAGATATCTTTTGTAATAACAGATCACCATCAACCACCTGAAGATATTCTTGATAACCTCTCATACCCATTAGTACATCAAAGATACCCTAAACACAACTACTCTGATGAGGAAGTGTGTGGTGCCCATGTAGCCTTCATACTTACCCAAGCAATTAAAGCAGAGGTAGGGATGGATACAGAGATTACATTAGAAACAAGAGGTCTAGACTTAGTAGCTCTTGCAACAGTGACCGACATTATGACTCTCAAGGGAGTGAACAGAACGATTGTTAAATATGGATTAGAACAAATGAAAAAAGGTAGCAGAGTGGGACTCAATTCTCTCATCGAAAAAGCACAGATAGATACAGCACAACTAGACACCTACCACTTTGGCTTTGTATTAGGACCAAGAATCAACGCTTCAGGACGTATAGGGTCTGCTCTAGATTCTGTCAAACTTCTTGTGAGTAATGATACTAAAATCTGTAATGAACTCTCTTCCAAATTAGATAACCTTAATTTCGAAAGACAAAAGCTTACTAAAGAAGCACTAAATGTATCAAAAGAAATGGTAGATGACAAAAAGAAGATAATTTGTATATTAGGAGATGACTGGCACGAAGGTATTGTAGGATTAATAGCGGGGAAATTGAATGAAGAGTTTTCTAAACCAACACTTGTAGTTACTCAAGCAAATGGTGAGATAAAAGGTTCTGCAAGAAGTATAAAAGGTTTTAATATAACCAATGCATTAGAGAAATGTAAAGAACATTTAGCAAGATTTGGTGGTCATGAAATGGCAGGAGGATTTACTGTCAAAGAGGGTAAGTGGGAAGAATTTAAGAGTTGTATGGAAGAAATCGCAGAGAAAGAAATAACAGAGGAGATGCTAATACCCACTCTAAATATAGATCTGTTTCTTTCTACAGATGATCTTTCTTTTGAATTAGTAAAGATATTAGAACAACTAGAGCCGTTTGGATATGGTAATAGAAAACCAATTCTTGGAATTAAGGAGTTAGTTGTTGTAAATAAACAGATAATGGGTAAAATGCAAAACCATATGAAATTATTGTGTAAAGGAGATGGTGTAGATATGGTCACAATAATTATGTTTAGATGTGAGAGTGATATCAAAGAGATTGAAGTAGATAATGTAATAGACGTTGTAGGAAGTGTAAATGTAAATAGTTGGAATGGTAGTGAAACTATTCAATTAATCACTAAAGAGTGGAAAAATAGTGTATAGTTGGTTAAAGAATTACGATAATTTAAATACCAAATAAATGGAAAGAATACATATTGCAAAGCTAAAGAATCATATAGGAGAAGAAGTAAGAGTAAGAGGTGTAGTAGATACCATCAGAGACCAAGGTAAAATAATCTTCTTAGTACTGCGAGATAGATCTGGACAAGTACAAAGTGTAGCATGGCATGCTGATGAAGAGGTTTTTAAAATAGCGAAGTCCTTAACTCACGAATCTGTTGTGGATATAATAGGGGAAGTAAAAGAAGCAAAGCAGGTGGAGTGTGGGTATGAGGTAGGAATTAAGGAACTCAAGATTGATTCGTTGGCAAAAGCACCACTACCAATTACCATAGAGGAAGCACATACTGAGAATATTTCTGCATTGGACAAAAGACTGGATTACAGATGGGTTGATCTGAGAAGTAAGAAAAACAGTTTAATGATGGATATCTCTACTCTACTAGGCCAATCTCTTAGAACATATTGTTTTGATAAAGGCTTAATCGAGATTCAAGCACCAAGGATAATTAGTGCTGCCAGTGAATCTGGGGCAAGTGTGTTTGAAGTGAAATATTTCGATGGCAAGGCTTACTTAGCACAATCTCCTCAATTTCATAAACAAATGGGTATTGCATCAGGTCTAGAAGGTGTGTTTAATATGGGACCTGTATTTAGAGCAGAGAAATCCTTTACAACAAGACATTTGACAGAATATGTAAGTTTTGATGTAGAGTTAGGATACATCGATTCTTATAAAGACGTATGTTTATTTGAGCAAGAGATGATTAAGTCTGTGCTTGGAGTTATGAAAGAGAAATATGGAGAGGTAATAAAGGAGGTGTTTGGTGCTGAGGTAAAAGTCCCTGAAGGAGACTTCCCAATGTTTACTGTAGAGCAAGCAAAAGAGAAATTAGCAGAAGCGGGTATTGAGAGTAAGAGCACTGGAAATTTCTCTCCAGAAGAAGAGAAGTCTATGGGTGAGATTGTTGAAGAGGAAACTGGTTTTGAGTTTTTCTTTATGACAGACTATCCTCATGCAAGAAGGGCTTTTTACCATATGAAAGATAGCGAGAATCCATCAGTCGCTTTAGGCTTTGACCTGTTCTGGAAAGGTTTGGAGATTACAACGGGTGCACAAAGAGAGCATAGGGTGGGTCATTTAAGAGCAAATGCAAAGGAGAGGGGTAATGCAGGTAGTCCTATGGAAGAATATTTCGAGTACTTCGAGTATGGCTGTCCTCCTCACGGTGGATTTGCGATAGGGTTAGAAAGGCTTTTGATGAAGTTATTAAATCTCAACACGATACTAGAAGCCACCTATCTTCCTAATACACCCAATAGATTAGGGAAACTTCTTGCAAGAAAGAAGTAAAAGATATATACAATGACATATCGTAATACTGCAAAGAAAGAGCTGGAGGATTTTCGCTATGATGCGAAGCTGTATAAGCAGGCATATAAGGCTGGAATAGAAGCAAGAGGTATTGAAAAGAGAGCAAAACAGTTTAAGTATATGAGAGTGGGTATTAGTATTGTAGCTACAATAGTAGTTGTAATGACTCTAACATGGATATTGTCTCATCTGCCTAAGAGATATTCATATATACGAGCATCTGCAGATGAGTATAGTGTAAGTTTCCAAACAGAGAATGTGATACAAAGTCCAAGTGCTTTGTCTGGTACTCAATTCGAAGAGAACTTTGTTAATGCTAGAGCAGCAATATATGCTGATTTAGAAACAGGTCATATATTGTATAAAAAGAATAGTCAGGAGCCTCTACCTATTGCTAGTCTTACAAAGTTTGTAACGGCGATTGTGGCATTGGACAATTTTGAATTGGATGAAGTAGTTGAGGTTAAACAAAATTGGTATGAAGAGGAAGATATGAGTTGGAGTTTAGAGTTGGATAAAGGGGATAGTATAACAGTAGAGAGCTTGCTTAATGCGATGCTGATTAGCTCGTACAATGATGCGGCTTACACACTGGCAGATCACTATGTTGGTGGTTGGGAAGAATTTGTTGTAGAGATGAATAACTATGCTTTATTGCTTGGGTTGGAGAATACTCATTTCAGTAATCCTGCGGGTTTAGATAGTGAAGAAGGAAATAGTTCAACTGTAGAAGAACTGTATAGAGTGATTACGGTTGTATATGGGAACGAAATAATTATGAATATTATTAGTAAGTCTTACGCTGATTTAGATTGGAATATCGGTTCTCAGAGAATATATACAACTAGTTCTATTCTCAATCAGTATGGTAATGTCGCAGGAAAGACGGGTATTACAGACGATGCTGGACAGTGTTTTCTAGGTATTACAGATGATGGGAGGGTAACCATTGTACTAGACTCTATAGATAGGTTTGCTGATACAAGAAAGCTCCTCTTGGAGTTATAAGCTAGTCTGTTTCTACTTCTGGTGTTTCTATCTCAACTTTGTCAGTGATGATGTCATAGTCTATGGCAGGATAGAATATATGGAATTCTCCTCTGCTTTCATCCTTGAAAATTGTTTCTCCACTAATTACATATATTGGTTGTAGGAAATTTACCTGGGTTAGTGGTTCGTAATATGCAAGAGCAATATCATAGATAGTATAATTTTTTACGGATCTTGGTTGGTAGTTCTCAATCTCGTCTCCACCCTTTTCGTTTAGATATACCAAACTCCCTTCTCCAGCTTGGACCTTCTCTATTGCAATGGATGGATTAATCAATTCGTAAGTACCACAACTTTCTGTTTCTAATTGCCAATATGTTAAATTTATCCTATATATGGATTTTAAGTGTTTACTATTGGGATCTTCTGGACCAACATATACAGAGATATGACTGGAGTTAGGATTTTGGTATGTAACTAAGGTGGAGTAGTTAAAGATTTTAACTCTTTCATTATTAATAATAACTTCATCTTGTGTAGCTTCTCCAAGTTTCTCATTAAAGCTTCTAACAATTGCGTCTGAGTTAGTTAAACTGTCTTTTATAGAAACCATTGAACGAGTTTTATGGAAATCTATTTTGATAAGTTCCGCCTCAGCTAGTGAAGGTGCTTCTGAGTAACTTCCATCTGGATTAATATCGATAGGATGTGTAGTAATATTTCCGGTGTCATTGTAATTAAAATCAGAACCCAAAATATTTAATTTTCGTATAGTATTAATGGCTTGAGATATTGCTTCGTTCTCTGTGGGTAAAGAGCTTGTCTTAGCAATGTCTCTGATATAGGAGCTGTTAGTAGTCATAATGAAGTTTAATGTAGCAGCATTGATATTTAGACTCCTATGATTTGTACTGTCAGTCCAGATATAGTCGGTTGTTCCTTTCCTATATATCTTATCTGGATCAAATCCCAATGCAGAGGCTAAGCTCTTTGCTTTTAGCTGGTTATCTAATTGTTGGCTTTTAGTTTTGTATTTATGTACATTAATTATTTCTAATTCCGAAAGATCTTTCACTTTCCCACTGTCAGTTTGGAGTAGAAAGACATTTTCTGAATCACTATTTACCTCGAGAGAAGGAATGTCTAATTTCTCTGCTAGGAATTCTTCTTTTGTGTCGCTACAACTATACGTTGCAGTTTGATATTCAAATGGCTGAGGAGAAGAGTCTCTAGTAAGGAGGATGACCAGAACAGAGAAGATGCTGACTAATACGAGTAGTATTACTCCAAATCTTTTTGTCCAAAAGGTTGCTTCTGTTAAGGTCATGATATAATAATATTATCAATTAACCAAAATTTTAACAATATCAAAATGAGAACTAATGAAGAGAATATTAAGTTGGCTAATTTGCTCTTTCCTAGCATAAAAAAGAGTGTAGGGGAGATGAGAGAAGAGTATCCATCAAGAGGTCTCCAGGGTGGGTCTTTGGTGGTTAGGTTTGCGCCTAGTCCTACAGGTTTCTTACATATGGGTAGTGTTTTTACATCTTTGATTAATAGGAGGTTGGTAGATCAGGTGGGTGGTGTTTGTATACTTCGGATAGAGGATACAGATAAGAAGAGGGAGATTGAGGGTGGTGTAGATATAATCGTTAATGGTTTGTCTGAATTTGGAATAGAGTTTGATGAGAGTGTACAGGGAGGTAAGTATGGTCCATATATTCAGAGTGAGAGATTGGATATTTATAAGGTTTTTGCTAAGGATTTAGTTAGTAAGGGTTTTGCATATCCATGTTTTGCTAATGAGGAGGAATTGGGTGAGATTAGGGATAAGCAGACAGAGTTAGGGGTTAGAACTGGTTACTACGGTGAATTTGCAAAATGGAGAGATTCTTCATTGGAAGAGATTGAGAGTGCTTTGGGCGATGGTAAGGAGTTTGTAATTAGGTTGTATTCTACTGGGGATAATAGTGTGAAATTTGAATTTGATGATGAGATTAAGGGTAGATGTACATTTGCACAGAATGATATGGATGTAGTGCTTCTTAAGTCCGATGGTTACCCTACCTATCATTTTGCACATGCAATTGATGACACCTTAATGGGTGTTAATTTAGTAATTAGAACTTACGAGTGGTTTCCTTCAGTTCCATTGCATTTGGAACTTTTTGAGAAATTGGGGTTTGAAAGAATTAAATATGCTCATGCTTCCCCTTTGATGAAAATGGAGGGTGGAAAGAGGAGGAAGTTGAGTAAGAGGAAGGATCCGGAAGCAGATACTAGATATTTTATTGAGAGGGGTTATCCTATCGTTCCTATACTCGAATATTTCCTTAACATTATGAACTCCAACTTTGCAGATTGGAGAATTCAGAATCCTGAGTTGGCATATACAGAGTTTGAGCTTAAGTTGGAGAAGTTTAATAGGGCGGGTGCATTGTTTGATATGGTTAAGTTGGAGGATGTGTGTAAAGAATATATAGCGGGGCTTAGTGCAAAGGATGTATATGATATGTCTTTTAGATGGGCTCAGAAGTTTAATAGTGAGTTAGTGAAGAGGTTGGAGGAGAATAGGGAATTGTGTATTAATATTTTAAATATAGAGAGAGAGGGTAGTAAGATTAGGAAAGATATTGTTAAGTGGGAGGATGTGAATAGTGCATTTGAAATATTTTTTGAAGATATGTTGGAGGGTGTTGATTGTGAGAGTATGCCAGAGAATGTAAGTAGTGAGGTGGTTGGTGTGATAGTGGATAGGTTTTTGGAGTCATATAGTGTAGGTGATGATACTTCTGTTTGGTTTGAGAAGATAAAGGGGATTGGTAATGATTTAGGTTTTACTTCTGATTACAAGGCATATAAGGATGATCCTACTAAGTTTAAGGGTAAAGTGGGAGATATCGCTATGGTACTTAGAATTGCTCTTACTAAGAGATCTAGGACTCCTGATTTACATCAAGTAATGCAGGTAATGGGTAAGGAGATGGTAGAGGCTAGATTAAGAGGGTTTATGATATAATCATTAATTATTGCCAGATCGTCTAATGGTAGGACGGCGGTCTCTGGAACCGTTAATCATAGTTCGAGTCTATGTCTGGCAATTTCCAATCAATCTCACCAATCTGATTCTTTTTTAAATAGGTATTACATTTACTAAAGGGTTTGCTCCCAAAGAACCCTGTTCTTGCAGAAAACGGGGAGGGATGAGGAGATTTAATCACTAAATGTTTCCCCTTATCTATATAAGTTCCTTTCTCTTGAGCATATTTACCCCAGAGTATGAATACAATATTTTCTTTCTCCTTGTTGATGGTTTGTACAATACTGTCTGTATATTCTTCCCACCCTATCTTTCTATGTGATGCAGGACTATCTGGTTTTACTGTTAATATACTGTTTAGTAGTAGAACTCCTTGTTCGGACCAAAAAGTCAAATCCCCATGATTTGGTATTTCAATACCTAAATCATCATTTAATTCCTTGTAGATATTCCTAAGAGAAGGGGGTATCCTTATCCCTTTGTTTACAGAAAATGCTAATCCATTTGCTTCTCCTTTGCCATGGTAGGGATCTTGTCCCAATATTACTACTTTGATATCTTTGAAAGGAGTAAGCTTTAGTGCTTTAAAGATGTCTTTTGTAGAAGGGTAATGGGGATTGGGGATTTGAATCTTGTTGTTGGTTGGATACATGGTATATAATTGTAACATATGATAGAAGGAATTGAACCAGAGATTTGTCACACAAAACAAGTGTCTATGAAGGAGATAGTCTTTGATGAGAAAAAAGAGAATCCTTTCCCAGAGGGACATAAACTTAATGGGAACAAAGATTGGGCTAGTCAATACTCTTTCCCTGTTCATTTTGCTAATGAAGAGGCATCCCAAGCTTGGGGAGATACCCCACATGTAGGTGTTCGCAAAGAAGTTCTTGAAGGGCTTAATAGTTTTGAGGAATGGGTGAAGGGGTATGGAGAGAATTCTTCTAGTAAAAAACTTCTCTTGGAATCTGTTTCCTACTACCGTACTCAGGAAGAAAGTTTACTACTATTAGATAGTGTAGAAACAGTTGGTGGTGTAAGTGGAAGAACCCTTAGTGGGAAAAGATACCTCACCATTATGCAAAGAAAAGGAGAAGAAAAGAGTTCCAATTTGAGTGTTGAAGTAATTGTAATGAATGAGGAAACAAAAGGTTTAAGTAGAATAATAAGTTTCCCAAAGGGGATATCCAGTGATGAGGACTGTTATAACATGAGCTATATTCCGAAAGGATCAGGAACGTCTAAAGTACCAGAAAACCTTATAAAAGATTTGGATAAACTAGGATATAATATCCCTGTACTAGAAGAAGAGAAGATACCTAGCTAATATTCTTAATCCCCTTCTCCCAAAATTCTTTCTCTGAAATATCAATACCCATATCCATAAATATATCCTTTGGTGATTTAGAAGAACCTGCTTTAAGAAGGTCTTTAAACTTTTCTATAAAATGGGTGTCCTCCCTAACCTTACTCTGTAAATATTTTGATATAAGCAAACCACTAGCATAAGTATAGACATAGAAGAACCTTCTAAAGTGGGAAATATACAACCAACCATATCGCATACTATCATCAACATCTACACTATCTCCCAAGTAAGAAGTCATATGCTTAACAAAGATATCAGATATTTCACTATGAGAAAGATAACCTTTCTTCCTAAAAGTTGTATGTAAGTCCTTTTCGAAATTGTAGAAAGCTACCTGTCTAAATATTGTACTTACATCACTATCCATTCTCTCCATTAGAATAACTTCTTTTAATTCTTCATCTTTAACACCTTTAAGAACCTCTTCTAGTACAAAATCTTCAAAGAATGTACTAGCTACTTCCGCTAGTGCTGTAGAGTAACCGTCATTAAAAGAATTCTGTTCTTTTACCAACTCTGAATGAATGCCATGACCAGACTCGTGGGCGATAGTGAGGACATTGTTAAGCTTCCCATTATGGTTAAGCAATATATATGTAGGTAGATGCTTGTTTGTAGAAATACAATATGCACCACCACTCTTATTGGTCTTAGGAAATACATCATACTGACCATTCTTTTCAAACTTCTCTACAATTTCTTTGAACTCTGGATCAAGATTACCAAAAACTTTCTTGACTAGGGAAATGCTTGTATCAAAATCATACTTTGTATCTATTTCTCCAATAGGGACATTCCGTTCGTGATATCCAAGAATTTTTTGTCCAAGAAGCTTGGCCTTCTTCTTGTAGTAAGCCTTTGATATATCAAAATTGTTGGTTACTACCTCTATCAGAGCATCTACTACCTCACTATCCATATCATCACCCAAGTGCCTTGAGAGATCGACTCTCTTCTTCCCTCTATACTCATCTTGAATTTGTTTCCTCTCCAATATTGAATTCATCTCATACTCTGCAATTTCAATATATTTCTTATTAATCTTATTAAACTCTTTTGAGGCATTATCTCTTACATCCTTATCTGTAGAGTGAAGATACTGAGGGATCTCATTGTAAGAAACCTTCTTTCTCTTCTGCTCCTCATCAACTATTGTAACACTCTGTTTCGAAAGTAGCTCTTTAATCATACGAGTCCAATTCCCAAAAGATGTGCTAGCAGTAAGATTAAAAACCTTTTGTTCTTTATCTGTGAGAATATATTTAGCTTTGGCAAAGAGTGTTTCTAAGTAATGTTTGTACTCTTTAAGTTCTATAGCGTTTACAAAAACCTTTTGTTGAGCCTTTGGTATTTTGGACAGATCTATGAAGAAAAACTGTAAATCATTTCTTAATTTAATTCTCTTTTGAGTAACTTTCTTAATCCTCGCTTTGAGCTTCGTATTGTTTAAGTCAGTTTCTTTTTTTAGATGTAAGTAATAGCCAGGCTTTGTTAATATTCCATACTTCGTGAAAAGCTGATCATTCTCATCTAATGCTTTTTTGAGCGTAGAGATGTTTTTAAGATACTCCTTGTTCCCTTTCCAGTTTGAGATAAAGGTGTTAACAGCCTGAGTAGATAGCTCAAT
The DNA here is from genome assembly GCA_021107795.1 of bacterium. Classification (GTDB taxonomy): domain Bacteria; phylum Patescibacteriota; class Dojkabacteria; order SC72; family SC72; genus UBA9296. Next base: position 6,286 of record JAIOSB010000020.1, on the reverse strand, counting down.
ATCCTTTTCTATTTGAGGATCATCTAAACCCTTGTAAAGAAGTTTTAAATTCCAATTCATGAGGACAGTATATCACAGACAGACCTGTTTCTCAGGATGTGATATAATTCACTAACACATTGACCCAGTTATCACTGGTGAGTGGTGGAAAGAAAGCCTTAGGGTGAGTAGAATCTGACGGAAGATAACCGAAATATATCCGAACCATGTATGTGGTTTAAAAGTAGATTACAGCAATGTAATTTAGAAGAAAGGGTGGTACCGCGTAATGCACGCCCCTTGTTAGAGATTAATATGTTAAAGTATATTAGTTTCTAATGAGGGGCTTTTGTTTAAATAATATTAGGGATAATAAAATGGGGAAAATACCAGAAGTAGATTCAAGAGCACAGTTTAGTGTAATGGAGGATAGGATAAATGAGTTTTGGAAGAAAGAAGATATTTTTAAAAAGAGTTTGGAGAATAGGTCGGAAGGTAAGAGGTATTCATTTGTAGATGGGCCTCCGTTTGTAACGGGGACACCACATTACGGGTCTTTGTTGGTATCAATACCTAAGGATATAATTCCAAGATATTGGACTATGAAAGGCTACAGAGTTCGAAGGGTATGGGGATGGGATTGTCATGGATTACCAATAGAGGCGAGGATAAATAAGAAGCTAAAAGTTAAGGGTAATGCAGATGTAGAAACAAGAATAGGGGTTGATAAGTATGTGCAAGAGTGTAGGAAATATGTTGAACAAGGAATATCAGATTGGAGATGGTATATTGAGAAAATTGGTAGGTGGGTAGATTTGGATAATGCATATAGGACAATGGATCCTGAGTTCAATGAGTCTGTAATATGGGCTTTCAAACAGATTTGGGATAAGGATTTAATATACAAAGGGAAAAGAGTTTCTCTGTATTCAACAGATACCTGTACACCAGTATCAAACTTTGAGGTTACAATGGATGACACATATGAAGATGTAGAGGATCTGTCAATCTTTGTTAAGTTTTCTCTTAAAACAAAGAAGTTTGATAAATATACTGAGAGTAAACCTGTTCGATTAGTAGCGTGGACCACAACCCCATGGACTATACCCGCTAACTTTGCTTTGGCTTTGAATAAAGATTTGGATTACTCTGTGGTGAAATATGAGAGTGAATATTTAATGGTGGCTGCAAGTAGATTGGAATATACCTTTGGTGAAAATGAATATGAGGTAGTACATGAAGCAAAAGGAAGAGAGTTTGAGGGTTTGGAGTATGAACCAGCGTATGACTTCTTTGTTGATCAAGCGACTGAGAATGATTGGAAGGTATATCTATCCGAGGAAGTGGTGGAGGATGAGGGAACTGGAGTATTACACTTGGCACCTGGTTTTGGTGAAGTAGATTTCAACTTAGGAAAAGAATTGGGACTAAGTGGTGTAGTTCATATCGATGAGGCAGGAAATATGTTAGATGGTGATTGGGAGGGTGTATATATCCGTGATGCTTCTCCTTTAGTTACAGATGATTTAAAAAAACAGGGGAAATTATTGAGGTCTGAGAAATATGTACATAGATTACCGTTTTACAGGGGTAAGAATCCATTAATATACATGTCTCAAGATTCATATTTTGTAGATATTCAAAAAATAAAGCCTAAGATGCTTGAGTTGCAAGAAAAAATTAATTGGATACCAGATGTATTTAAAAAAAGGTTTGAGAATGTATTAGAAACTGCTCCGGATTGGGCAATATCTAGGAATAGGTATTGGGCTACTGTCATGCCTGTTTGGGAGAGTGAAGATGGAGAGCAGATAGTGGTGGGGAGTATAGAAGAGATGATGGAGTATACAGATCAGGTTCAAAAGGTAGAGCTTGATGATGGGAAGGTGGAGTATCAGGTTGAAGGAAAGAAAATGACACTTCATAGGGATGTGTGTGATAAGTTGGTGTTTAAGAAAGATGGTAAGGAGTATCGTAGAATTCCAGAAGTACTAGACAGTTGGATGGATGCTGGTAGTGTACCATTTGCAGAGCATCATTATCCATTTGAAAATAAAGAGGTTTTCGAACAAGCATATCCTGCCGATTTCATTGTTGAGTATACTGGACAGATTAGAGCTTGGTTTAATGTTCTCTTTAGAATGTCCCTTATGCTTTTTGATGATGTCCCATACAAGAATGTAATTTGTCATGGTGTGATGTTTGGCGATGATGGTAGGAAGATGAGTAAGTCATATGAAAACTATCCTGATCCTAAACTGGTTTTGAAGGAGAAAGGTGGAGAAGCTTTGCGTCTCTACTTCATGTCTACATCAATAATGGTGGGTAGAGATATCCATTGGTCAGATGATATTCTGAATGATCAGGTCAAGGATGTGTTAATTCCAATATGGAATACATATAGATATCTGTCGTTGTACAGTAATATGCATAATTGGACGCCAATTACTACAGAATATACTTCTGATGCAAAATTAGACAAATGGATAGAGTCATATATGAGGCAAACTACAAAGAAGTATGCAGAGGCTTTGGAGCAATATGATATTCCGGCATCTGTTAAATTAATTCAACCATGTATAGATAATATATCTAAGTGGTGGATTAGAAGGTCAAGGGATAGGTTCGCAGAGGGTAATGCAGAGGCATTGCAGACACTTTACGCTACCATGGTTTTGTTTGCTAAAACATTTGCACCACAGATGCCGTTTTTAACTGAAGAGATGTATCAAAATCTTGTAGTGAAGACTGGAGTGGATGGAGCATTGGAGTCTGTGCATTTGGAGGATTATCCTGTATTCCAACAGAAGGAGATAGATGAAGAATTGCTAAGGGAGATGGAGGTAGTAAGAGAGATATGTTCCAATGGTCTTAAGATTAGAGAAGATAATTCTTTGAAATTAAGACAACCTTTGTCTAAGGCATATGTAGCAATTAAGAAGGATTTCCTTAGGGATATCGTACAGTCAGAACTCAATGTTAAGGAGATAGAATATAGTGAGAAGCCAATGGAAGGTGAAGATTTGGTTACAATTGGTGAGTATGAAAAGTATGTGTCACTTGATATAAATCTAACAGAGGAACTTGTAAGTGAGGGGTATATAAATGACTTTGTAAGGCAGTATCAGAATGCTAGGAAAAAAGGTGAGGATATTAATTATGAAGATAGTGTAAAACTTACAGTTAATATTGATGAGGATAAGGTTAGAGAAATTGTAGAGAAGTATCTAAGTGAGAACCAAAAGGGTTTGAAATTAAAGAGTTTCGAGATTGGAGATAGTGTAGTGGGTAACAGGTTTGAATTGGGTAAGGCGAAAGTCTCTTTGACGGTTGAGAAGTAGGGAGGGAATAAATTGTTATATAGTTTTGTATGAAAGAATACTTAAAAAAGTGTGTAGAACTTGCTCGTAAATCGTTAGATAATGGAGAATTCCCAGCAGGGGCTGTGGTCGTTACCAAAAGTGGTAATATCTATGAGAGTGGTAATTCTGTAGCTTGGAATCACGGAGAGTTGCAAGCTATTGATGCTGCTATAGGTGTAGAAGGTGCTCCACTAAAGGGAGCTGTACTTTATACTTCGATGCAACCATGCATAATGTGTAGTACGAAAGCTTATTGGGCGGGTATTCGGAAAGTCTATTATATTATCCCCAAAGATGCTGTTAGAAGCGAGTTTTGTTATTCTGGTACACATAAGATTTCAGAGGTTGTTGGTAAATTCCATTCAAAAATGGAGTTCGTTCAAGATGATACGTATCTTAATGAGGCTTTGAGTTTGTATAAGCAGTGGGAAAAGAAAATTCTTAAGAATTGATTAATCCTCTACTTCAATTTCTTCTATCCCTGTAATTTTCATTAACTGCTCTGCTGCTGTAGTTAGTTTGATTCCAGCAGAAATAGCTAGCTCTCCAACGATATCAAGAATTGCTTTATCTAGCTCTTTCTCGATTGTAACAGGAATAAGTCTACCATCTGCAATCCTTTCTGCTTTAACAAAATTACAATGCTGAATAACTCTAATAGCAGAATCAATATTGGCATTCTTGTTTAAATCTTCAAAAATAGAGATTAATTCATTAAAATCTTTGTTCTTCGGATTAATGGTAGGAGTCTTTTTAAGAATTCTAACTTTTTCTTTAATCTCCGTTGACTTAAGCACAGGTCTAATACCAAGCATTTCCATATTCTCAACTGGGGTAGAAATAGCTAGAGGACTATTAATTAAGTCGAATTCGTAATATTCCTTTTCCTCACCATTAAATTCTATATACTTCTTATCCTTTATGAATCCCGCACCATGTGTAGGGTAAAAAACTTTTGATCCGACTTTTAAAGCCATATTACGATAATTCTCATATTAATACCTCATTATACCACATTACATTAATGAAATCTTTGTGTATAATTAGGTATGAAGATTACGATAATAGGAGGAGGTACTGGAACATCAAATGTGCTAGAAGGACTCAAGAAGTACAAAGAATTAGACCTCTCAGTCATAGTTGGAGTGATGGATGATGGAGGGAGTAACTCTGTAATTCGTGATGAATTTGGTATCTTACCACTTAGTGATCTAAGGAAATCGATAATTGCAATGTCAGAGGAAAACGAGAATAACTGGATTAGAGATCTGTTTACTTACAGATTTGCAAATGGGAGTGGACTTAAAGGCCATACACTAGGGAATTTGTTGATGATAGCAATGGCTGATATTGCTGGTTCTGAGATAGAAGCGATTGAAGCATTTAGATACCTGTTTAGTGTACGAGGAAGTATTTTACCAGTGACACTTGATGATACAAAATTGGTTGCGGAGTATGATGATGGAAGTAAAGTAGAGGGTGAGCATCTTATTGACGAGCCAGAAGTAGATAAGAGGATTACGAAGTTCTATCTTAATTCAAAGGTGAAAGCGTATAAGGGTGCTGTGGATAATATAATGGACTCGGAATTCATAATTATAGGTCCAGGGGATATGTATACAACAACTCTTGCAAATATTATTGTTCCTGGTATTGCACAAGCTTTGCAGGAAACAGAAGCAAAACTAATCTTTGTACCCAACCTTATGTCCAAGATTGGGCAAACAAGGGGTCTTACACAAAAGAGTATGCTTAATGTAATGGAGGGATATATTGGTAGGAAGCTTGATTATGTTCTGGTTAATAATGGTAGGTTACCTGAGGAAGCCTTTAGAAGATATATAGAAGATGGTGAGAAGGTATTTAAAGATGATCTTGCGGATGGAGAGGGAAGAGTGATAATTAGAAGTGATGTGGTAGCAAATTCTATAATTCGAAAAGTTAAGGGAGATGAACTTACTCGAAGTTTGGTAAGGCATGAGCCTGAGAAGTTGGGGAAGGAACTATACAAGATTTTTAAGAGTAAGTGGGCAAGATTCTTTGGTAAAATACTTACTTTTTATAGGTAGCCTTTATCAATAGTAACTTATTTGCTGGGAAATTCTGTTTAATTTCCTTAGCATCTCTATATATCGAAAGATCATAGTGTGTTTCTAAAAGTTCTATTATCTTTTTAAGATTTTGATTTTGTGTAGGATGATATTCGAAAATAATATTCTTAATATTAGGGAAATATCTTTTTATACTTTTCAAAACTCTTTGTTCTGCTCCTTCTATATCTAATTTGAGTAAATCAACCTCGCGATTTACGTATTTATCTAGCCTCTCTGTTTTTACACTAATCAATTTGCTTTTAACAGTCCCATTCCAGGAGTTTCTTGTAAAAGAAGATACAGAGTATCTATCCTCCTTCGTATTATCAATATACATTTTTTTAATCCCGTCTTCTACCCATATAGCACTTTCATGTACCTTTATGTTATCCAAATTGTTATTAAATATATTCTCATTAAGTACTGGGATTGCAACTGGATTTGGTTCAAAAGCAATTATCTTTGCATTAGGATACTCTCTTTTGAAGTAGAGTACAGACAGACCAATGTATGCACCGACATCAATTATGAGGGGTTGTTCCTTATCAGTCTCAAAGTAGTAACAATCATTAGTGAATATTTCGTTTTTTAGGAGGTGATATTCTTGTTCATTGAGGAAATTGATTGTGTATTTAGCTAACTTGGTTTGCATTAATTATTGATTAGCAATTAGGTTCATAATGTATGATACATTATTCCCCCACTTCTGTGCATTAGGAGGGCAATATCTTGGTGCAATTTTCTCTGGTGTATCTCTACCTCCGGCATAGTACTTACCAAGACCTTTGGATACGGCCCATATTCCGTCTTCCCATGAGTCAAATCCACTTTTACCCCAACCCCATGCATTGT
>JAIOSB010000022.1 GCA_021107795.1 bacterium | reverse complement strand
TAGTTGGGGGTATTGGTATTTCCAATGTTATGTTAATTACTGTGTCTCAGAGGACTAGGGAGATTGGTATTCGTAAGGCTGTGGGTGGTAGGAGGAGTGATATTTTAGTTCAGTTTTTGTCAGAGGCTGTATTTCTTACATTGATAGGGGGTGTGGTTGGTATGGGGTTTGGTGTATTGGTAGGGAATTTGGCAGAGAGGTTTTTAGATCTTAGTGCGGTTATTACATTAGATTCGGTAGTTCTAGCAGTTGGTATTTCAGTGGGTATTGGTATATTGTTTGGTATATTGCCTGCGAACAAGGCTAGTAAGTTGAGCCCAATAGAGGCTTTGAGGTATGAGTAGGTAGATTTAAGTTAAGGAGTTTATCTTATGAACAAGAGGGTAGTAGTTGTAGGTGTGGTAGTGATAGTGGTGTTGTTAGGGATATTTCTAATTGTTCGTTCTAGTGATGGGTTTAGTTTGTCTTCATCTCCTAAGACTACTTCTAAGAGTGTAGGTATTGAGTTAGCTCAAGAGGGGTATATTTCTACTTGGGTATATAGTTCAGATAATCCAGATGGTGGTAGTAGTGTTCATATTAGGTTTACTCCGAGTATAAATTTGTCTTTAGTGAGTGATGATTTTTCAGTTATTCCTACTTCTGTAGAGATTGTTAATGCTGGGTTTAGTAAGGTTCCTAAGATTGGTAAGTCTTTGAGGTTGTACCCTACTACGTTGTCTAGAGAGGAGACTTGTTTGGGTAATTATTACGAGGGTTGTGAGAGTTCTCTTTCTATTGGTGAGTTAGTAGATATGGGAGATAGTGGAACTTTTGTAGTGTCTGAGGTTCCTAGTACGTATGGTGAGGTTGCTGAGTATTTGGGCCCTATTGGTTTTTCTATTTATCTTTTTGATATTGGTAGTTATGATCATGGTGTGATAATGGATAGGGATGGTACTTTCGATAGTTCTAAGATGTTGGAGTATAGTGGTATTAGTCTTTCTGATCTTGATTGTACTATTGAGTTTGATGTTGTTGTAAAGCTTAGTGATGGTACACAGGTTAGTAAGCATTTTAAAGGGGATATTGATGGTTCTTCCTTAGATGATATGTTTTATCAAGGGGAGTTGGGGGTGGAGTGATTTATTAGTAATTAAAATTGTTACACCTCTCTCTTTGTGTTATGTATGTGTCCATATTTAATTTGACAAATATATTCCTATACAAGTCAGAACCATGGCTGTGTAACTATCTGTTTGAGGATTCCCATCTGTAGCGCTTTTCATACAGTTTAGTAAGGCTTCTTTCTTTTTGTTCTCAGGTGTAAATATCCTTTCCCAGCCTGTCTCATCTTTTAAGACAGCGACATCAAGTTTTATAGATCTAATATCTGTCTCGAAGTCCGAAATAGAATCTTGGGTAGTCTTTAACGTTTTGTTTGTTGTATACAAACTATATGAGATAAATAATAAAGAAATGGTAATCATTATTAACAACATCTTAACAAAAATATCGTTTTTATCTTTAATTTCCATGACCCAACCTACTTAATTTATATATCCTCTATCCCAAACTCCACCTCCCTTAAACTCTCCTTTGTCTTCTCGTCTTACTCCTTACGCTCCCGTATTATATACTCTTACTCAAGTGATGTCATATGTATGTATGGTTCATACACAGGTTTAAGATATAGATTCTCAATACATCTATAATTATGAACTTATTTAACATATTCTAACTTTTGGAATATAATAGATGACATGAAGAAAGAAAACCTAAAATCTAGCATAATAATATATAACACGGAAGATGGAGGAACATCTGTATCTCTCTATGCAAAAGATGGTAGTGTCTGGATGAACCAAAAACAACTAGCAGAACTTTTTGACACCTCTAAACAAAACATCAGTTTACATATCCAAAACATCCTAGAAGAATCGGAGCTAAAGGAGAATTCAGTTGTCAAGGAATACTTGACAACTGGACAAGATGGAAAAGACTATGAAGTTACCTTTTACAGTCTAGAAATGATCCTTGCTATTGGCTTTAGAGTTAAAAGTAAAAGAGGTACACAATTTAGAATATGGGCAAACCAAAACCTTAAGGAATACATGATCAAGGGCTTTGTGATGGATGATGAGAGATTAAAAAATCCAGATGGTAGACCAGATTACTTTGATGAAATACTTGCTCGTATTAGAGATATTAGAGCCTCGGAGAAAAGATTTTACCAAAAGGTAAGAGATCTCCTCTCCTTAAGTAGTGATTATAATCCGTCAGATAAGGCTACTCAGATGTTTTTTGCTGAAACACAAAACAAACTACTCTACTCTGTAACAGGTAAGACTGCAGCAGAACTTATTACTAAAAGAGCAAGTTCTAAGAAATCTAATATGGGATTGACTAGCTGGAAAGGTAAGGTTGTTAGAAAACAAGATATTTATATCGCTAAGAACTACTTAAAAGAGAAGGAGATTGATAAGCTGAATCGTTTAGTCTCTATTTTTTTAGATGTGGCTGAAATAAGGGCTGATAATCGAGAAGTTTTAACAACAAACTTTTGGAGAGAGAGTTTGGACCAAATTTTAGAGTTTAGTGAAAAGGAAATTTTGAAGAATAAGGGTGAGATTAGTAATAAAGAAATGCAAAAGATAGTTGTAAAGATTTATAATGAGTTTAATACTAGTAGAAAGATAGAAGAGGCAAGGTTGGCAGATGAGGAGGATCTTTTAGAGTTAAAAGCTGTTGAAAGTAAATTGAAGAAGATGGAAGAGAAAGATATTGAGTGATTGGTTTGTAGGGGGTGAAAAGTCTTGAACTTTCTGGAAAAAACTTTCTGTTTTGATTGGCAAAATAGATATGTCATATGTATATAAATATACTTTTATATAGGAAATGTAAAATCTTTGTTACCAGAACTAAAGATTATGTTAGCTTACCATAAAGAAATTCAAGAAAAATTAAAGAATTGCTTAGTATAATGTTTTTTCACACCTAAAGTTTAAGATAAGAGCAATATGATATATAATAAATGAATAAAATTTAAAATATATTTTTATGATTGAAGGATTAATAGAGGAAATTAAGAAATTTAGAGATGTTCGCGATTGGAAACAGTTTCATACACCAGAGAATCTAGCTAAATCAATTAATATAGAAGCTGGAGAATTATTAGAATGTTTTCAATGGAATTCTGATTATAAAAAAGATGAAGTTAAACAAGAATTGGCAGATGTTTTAATATATTGTTTATTCATGTTAGATGCAGTAGACCTTGATTTTTATGATATTGTATCGGAAAAGATGAAACTTAATGGTGAAAAATATTCAGTAGAGAAAGCAAAAGGGAATAGTAAGAAATCCAATAAATTATAGCTCATATATTAATGCATGAAATACAAGCATTTGCTTATAAATCAGAACTGTTAGAGGATATCCGAAATCATAGATTTGGGAATAATTGGCCTGTGGTTTATATATTAGGGAATAATAAAGAAGCATATATAGGAGAAACACTTAATGCTTTTAGACGTGCTAAACAACATATTGAAAATAAAAACAGACAAAAACTTGAAAGATTTTATATTATTGCAGATGAAGAATATAATAAATCAGCGACATTAGATATTGAGTCCTCACTAATAAAATATATTTCTGCAGATGGGCAGTTTCTATTACAAAATGCTAACAAGGGTTTGTTGAATCATAATTATTATGACAGAGAAAAATATCGTGCAAAATTTGAATTGGTATGGAAAGATCTCCAAGAAAGAGGGTTGGTAATTCATGACCTTTTAGAAATTGAGAATAGTGATTTGTTCAAATTCTCTCCATATAAAAGTCTGTCAGAGGATCAGCTAGATGTTGTTAATTCGATATTGGGAACAGTGACCCAAGTGGATAACTCATCTCATCTAGTTTCAGGAGAACCAGGGACAGGGAAAACTGTTCTTGCGATGTATTTAATAAAGAGATTAATGGAGAGCAAAGAGCCAAAAGACTTAACCGTTGCATTAGTTGTCCCAATGACTTCGTTAAGAAGAACTCTGAAAAAGGTTTTCAAATCAATAAAGGGGTTGAAGGCTAATATGGTAATTGGACCTAATCAAGTGGTTCAGAAACAATACGACATTTTAATAGTAGATGAGGCTCATCGGTTAAAAAGAAGAAAAAATATAATGGGGATGGGAGCATTCGATCAAGTGAATGCGAAATTAGGACTCTTGAAATATAGTGGGAATCAACTCGATTGGATAAAGAAATCTTCGAACCACCAAGTATTATTTTATGATAGCAAGCAATCTATTAAGCCTTCTGATATTAGAAGTACTGATTTTAATGAATATAATTTTATTAGTCATACATTAGTTTCTCAAATGCGTATAGAGGGAGGAGAGGATTATTTAGAATATGTTCACAATCTTTTCAACCATTCTATTCAAACGAAAATTAAATTTTATAATTATGATTTCAAAATCTTTAATAATATTCATGAAATGGTTGACCTTATACATCAAAAAGAGAAGGAAGTTGGTCTAGCAAGGGTTGTCTCTGGATACGCATGGGAATGGGTAACGAAAAATGATGATTCTTTGGATTATGACATTAAAATTGACGGACTGAAGCTGAAATGGAATAGTGTTACTCAAGATTGGGTTAATTCTAAGAATTCAGTTAATGAAGTTGGTTGTATTCATACTATTCAAGGATATGATTTGAATTATACTGGTGTTATTATTGGTCCGGAGTTTATCTATGATTGGGATAGTGAAGAATTTAAGGTAGATAAGAAGCAGTATAAGGATAAAACAGGTAAAAGGGGAATAGAGAACGAAGAAGAGCTTCTGTTATATATAAAAAATATATATAAAACTCTTATGACAAGAGGAATAAAGGGAACTTATCTCTATATTGCTAATATAGGATTACGTAAGTATTTAGGACAGTATATTGATATATATGAATCTTGTCATTAGGATATCGCAATAAACAAGATTTCTCCAGCATAATATTAGATGATGAAGGAGTGGCGTCATGTCAGTTAGAAGACCCATTTAAGAGCTATTCAAAACTGGATGATTGGGATAAATGGGGTGGATGATGGGGCTTGAACCCACAACCCTCGGTTCCACAAACCGATGCTCTAACCAGTTGAGCTACATCCACCATAACTTGCCATTATATCACAAAAGTATAACCTACTCCTTAAGATATTCTTCTAATTCCTTCTCCCAACTAAGTAAACTCCTCTTACTAACATCAGACAACTTCATACCCAAAGCCTCTTCAAAAGATACCCACTTAAAGTCTTGATGCTCAAAAGAAAGTCTTACCTTCTCTGTATCTGATTTATACAAACCAACTAACCTAATATATGGAATCCCCTTATACTTAGAAGAACTAGCTATATCACTCATATAGGATACAAGAGGCCTTAAAGGATAAACAAATATACCAGCCTCTTCCATTACCTCTCTCTCTATTGCATCTCCTAAATCCTGACCAATATCAAGCTTACCACCTGGGATTTCCCAAAGATTAGGCTCATGAGTATCATCTTTACTTCTTTGTATTAGGAGTATCTTTGTTTTAAAAAGAACAATAGCTCTTATTACAAGAAGAACTCTTGGTCTAGATTCAATAGCTTTATTCATACTAAATATGATATCAGAAGATGTGTTGAGAAGGAAGATACCTACTCACAAGAGATGTACTATAGGGTATCTTTGTGGTATAATGATAGCATATTCCAATGTCTATATGACTTGGACTAGAGCCTTCTTAGGAAGGTGTTCATTCAAAATAGAAGCAATAGCAAAAGGAGAAAGGAAAATGACAATTCTGTTGATTTTCACAGCATTAACTGTAGTAGGCTATCTTGTCAGTTTGGGTATATATCTCATAACCAAGCGGAAGAAGCTTGTTCCGTGGATGTATAAACTCAACAAGGCAAGCATTGTGCTTGTTGCAAGTGTATTCGTACTTACAGTTTTTTGTTAGTACAATTCATTCAAAGAAAAGAGAGGAGAGAGAAATGATAGGAGTGATAGAAGGTCTAGGAATGTTTATAATAGCACTAATCCTAATTCTTGTGGGAGATAAATATTTCCAAAAGAGTGGACGTGCGAGAATAACTGGAATGCTCCTTCTCACTTTGGGAGGATTTAGTGCAGGGATAGGAACCAGTTTAATCATGATAGCCATTTTTGGCTAAAAGCTGAAGTAATTTAGTCGTAACACTTTCTCTAGACCATTTGGTCAATCTCCATTGAATCTGTTGCTTCTATTTTACTTCACTGTAACTGACTTCGCTAAATTCCTAGGCTTATCTACACTATTACCCAAACTAACAGCTAAAAAGTAAGAAAGAAGTTGAAAAGGAATAACATTAGCAATACTAGACAACCCCTTACCCTTAACTACTGGAAGGAAATAATCAAAACACTCCTCACCCTTAAACTTACTACTACCTACTCCTACTGTATAAGCACCCCTTGCCCTTACCTCCTCTGTAGCAGAAAGCAAATCCTTACTACACATATCATCTGAAATAATGGTAAATACAGGAGTACCCTTATCTATAAGAGCAATTACCCCATGCTTAAGCTCTCCTGCACTAAAACCCTCAAAATGCTTGTAAGAGATCTCCTTAATCTTAAGAGCTCCCTCAAGAGCAATGTAAGCATTCTGATCCTTACCAAGTATAAAGAAGTGGTTTCTACCCCTTATTTTCTTCACTAACCCCTTAATATGTTCAAACGTCTTCTCTGAAAAGTATTCCCCTAGTTCACTACTCATACTCTCTACCTCTTCCCTAGCTTCTGTATACTCTCCTACCATGCTTTTAGCTAGTAGGTATCCAAATACACACTGGGAAGTGAAAACCTTCGTAGAGGCTACACAGATCTCCGGACCGGCATGGATTAAATACTTAAACTCTGACATACGATGTATGGTAGAACCCTCTACATTCACTATACAGGCTATTGTAGATCCAATCTCTTGTGCATATTCCAATACTTCTATTGTATCTGCTGTTTCTCCACTCTGTGATACTGCAATTACTAAATCGTCTTTCTTTAATATGGGTAGATATGATGTAAAATCATACGGTCTAATATCTAATATGTCTACCTTAGATATACTTCTTAGGAAGTAAGCAATCTGTCCTGATGCAAACCCCGCAGTACCAGCACCAGTGATATATATCCTATTTGATTTCTTCATCTCCTCTATTAAAGGTTTTATTTCTTCTAATTTGTAATTTACTGCTTTAGATATAGTATCTTTTTGTTCTAAAATCTCTTTTAGCATAAAGTGATCGTATTTACCCTTAGAGACTTCTTCTACCTTACTGTTAAGTTTAGTAATTTTATATTTTTTCTCCTTTCCAGTTCTAGAGTCGTATATCTTAAATTTGTTCCCCTTTATTTCTATGAGATCAAGATTGTCAAAGAATACTACATCTTTGGTATATCTAGTGAAAGCTAGTGCATCTGAAGCTAGGAAAAGTTCGTCTTTTCCAATACCAAGGACTAGTGGGGAGCCATTCTTTACTGCAATGATGTTCTCTTTTTGTTTACTATTTAGTACAATGATGGTGTTTCTACCCTCAAGCATATTGAATGCTCCTCTTACACTGTCTCTAAAGGTATCCTCTTTATTGGTTTGTTGTTCTATTAGTCTAACTATGACTTCTGTGTCTGTTTGGGTTTTAAATTTGTAATTCTTTTTCTTGAGCATGTTCTTTAGAGGAGTGTAGTTTTCTACAATTCCGTTTTGGGCTAGTATGAAGTCTTTGGTTGTAGAGATATGGGGGTGAGCATTGGTCATGGTGACTCCTCCGTGTGTTGCCCATCTGGTGTGTCCAATTGCACATGATGTTTTGGGTAGGGGTAGCATAGAGAGTTTGGTTTTTATCTCTCCAATTTCTTTGAATATTTTAATTTGGTTTTTGTCTTGTACTGCTATACCCCATGAGTCGTAGCCTCTGTATTCTAAGGTCTTTAGTCCTTCTAGTACAATCTTAGATGAGTTTTGTTTACCACTGTAGCCTACTATTCCGCACATATGTATGTGTTTAATCAAGTTATTGTATAAGGGGAAATTACTGATTACCTTTTTGTATGTTTGTAGGTAATCTTTAGGATAGTAATATATCCTAGGAGTATCCGCTGATGTTTCGATGACTCCTTCCTCGTAGTAATGTATTTCTCATTACCCAGCCGCTTAAGTGTATTAATGTTCCCTAGTAGACATTACAGGATGTATATATGGGTGTCAATTGTTGAAAAGTTTTCTTAAACAGGTTATTATTTATTATTAATTTAATAATTATATATATATGACAATTACACTGATAGTGATTGCAATACTAGTGGTTCTAGGAGGATTCTTAATAGCCCTATACAACAAATTGGCTAGACAAAAGCTTGTTGTGAATGAGGCAGAGGCAGATATTGAGACATTCCTTAAGCAAAGATACGATATGATTCCAAATCTTGTTGAGATTGTTAAGGGGTATGCTAAGCATGAGAAGGAGACTTTTGAGAGTGTGATAGCGATGAGAAGTAAGGCTATGGCAGCTGGTAGTTTGGATGAGAAGATGGGTATGGAGAAGCAGTTGAGTGCTGGTATTATGAAGATCTTTGCAGTTGCAGAGAGTTATCCTGATCTTAAGGCTAATGAGAACTTTAAAGAGTTGCAGACAAGTCTTAAAGGTTTAGAAGAGAATATCCAGAAGTCTAGAAGATTTTACAATGGTACTGTCAGAGATTTCAATACCGTCATTGCAGTGTTCCCAAACAGTTTAATTGCTGGAATCATGGGTTACAAGGCTATGCCATTTTTTGAAGCTGCTGAAGAGGAAAAGAAGAACGTAAAGATTAAGTTCTAAGCTATTTATATGAAGAAGCATTTTTTAATTGCACTTGTACTTTTGTGTAGTGTATTTGTGGTTCCTTCCTTTGCACAGGATCTTACATATGTAGAGCATATCTCTGAGTTTAATAGTGAGATTGTGATTAATGAGGATGCTAGTATAGATATTGTAGAGGAGATTCATTATCATTTCCCAATGGAAAGGCGTGGTATATATTGGACTTATCCAGTGGATTACAGTGTACAGGGTTTTAAGAGGGCTACTAGTTTCAAGATGAATGATATTTATTACTATCCTGCTCATGATTCTACTCTTCAGGAGTCTCATTTTGAGAAGGTTGGTAGTACTGCGGGTTGGATAGAGTATAGGATTGGTCAAGAGGATGTGTACTTAACTGGTGAGTATGTTTATGTTATTGATTATACAATTAAGGATGTAGGTGTTTCATATTTCGATGAGCATGATGAGGTTTATCTCAATATTATTGGTCCTGGTTGGGAAGTTCCTATCTTACAGTCTACTGCTACTATTACTACCCCTGTAGAGGATACAAATCGTGTGTGTTATACAGGTCCTGAGAGTTTTACAGCTACTGATTGTACAATGAGTAGTACAGAGGATGGTATGGTGATTACGACTGACAAGATGTTGGATTCTTATAGTGCATTTACACTTGCCCTAGCATTCCCAGTTGGTACTATTGAGAATCATACAGGTGATGTTTGGTTACAATTGCTTATTGCAAATCTTGGTGTTCTTATTCCTATTCCAGTGATTATTCTTCTCGTTAAAAAGGCTAAGAAGTATAAAAACAAAAAGATTACTATTATCCCCCACTATGATGCACCAGAGGATTTAGATCCTATGCTTGCAGGGTATGTGTTTAAGAAGAAGTATGATCCTAAGCATTTAACAGCCTTAATTATATGGATGGCTGTTAAGGGTTATATCTCTGTAGAGAGAGAGGGAAGTGTTAGTTATCTTATAAAAGAGGTAGATAAAATTGAGAATGAGAGTAAGTATATCACTAAGTTGTTTGAGAGTATGTTTAGTAAGAAGAAAAGAGTGAGTGTTTCTAAGATGCCTGTTTCTTTTTCAAACAAGATTATTTCAACTGTTAGTTTGGTGAATAATAAGACTAGGAGTGAGGGATATATTGAGAAGGAGAGGGTTGATAAGAAGGGGATGTTTACAACATTGGGATGGATATTGGGAATGTCTGCTTTCTTTGTCCTTTTACCATTTTTAATGGTTTATGCTGCTGCAGGTACTGGTTGGGGTCTTGTAATTAGTGGTGTAGCAATGGCTGTTGTTGGTTCTAAGATTGATATTCGTGGTGTAGAGGGGAATAAATTGTACTATCAATTGCTTGGTCTTAAGATGTATATTAATACTGCTGAGAAGCATAGGATAGAGTTTCATAATGATCCGGAGAAGTTTAGGGGTGTGTTTGAGACATTACTCCCCTACGCTATTATCTTTGGTTTAGAGAAGAAGTGGGCTAAGGAGTTTGAGGATTTGTATAAGGATACACCTCCAAGTTGGTATAGGGGTGATGTTAGTAACTTTACTCCATATATGATTAGTAACTCAATTCATGGTTTAAGTAGTGGGATAAAGGCTGCTAATACAAAGGCGTATGGTAGTAGTTCAGGGTATAGGTCTAGTGGTTGGTCTTCAGGAGGCTCAGGGTTTAGTGGAGGATCTTCAGGAGGAGGTGGTGGTGGTTCTGGTGGTGGTAGTTGGTAAGAGGGAAGTAGAATAGAAGCAACAGTTTCAATGGAGATGACCAAATGGTCTAGAGAAGTGTTGAGTCTATTCTACTTTGCTTACGTTAAAACTTTTTTAACCATACCCAAGCTAGAACTACGCCCATTACTGCCTTGTATAATAATGCTCCGATGAGGATATAGGATATCCAACTACCGGAAGAGATTATTTCTCCAACTGCAAAACATCCAAGGAGAAGAACGAGACTGATTAGACCTATTTTGTACATAGATTCCCCTAATTTCCCTCCTCTTTTGATTCCAGCAAGTGCAATGGTGGCATAGAAAAACGCTTCGAGACAAAGACCTAGCTTTATCAATCCTAATTCAATAATCATTTTGTTCCTCCTGTTTCTATTGGATATATTTTTCTATTATTTTGAAGATTCCCTCTAGTTCTTGCATCAATTCCTCTATCCAAAGTGTAGAGACTTCACTAATGAAGAACATTCCTATTATTATCAACCAGCTTAGGATATATAGGTACTCATATCCTATTTGTCCAAATACGAGTATTAAAAGAATTGTCCATATAACAAAGATTCCGACTCTTAGAATAATTGGGACACTTCCTCCATCAGAAAAGTGTAGATCCATATTACAAAAAAGTAATAAAGACACCAATCCTACGGTTACCGTCCCTATCACTCCAATCCCATTCCAAATACTCTTATCCATTTGTTCCTCCTTTTTGAATAGTTGAATAAAAGATACCTCTTAAGCCTCAGAAAGACCTAAAAGGCATCTTCTTTCAACCTCTATTGCTTCTATTTTGAATGAGCTCCTTCCTAAGAAGGTCAATAGACCAAGTTATACTAACATTGATATATTGTGTAATTATAACACAAGGGCATCCTATAGCATATCCTCTTTAAATCGGTTATATAACTTGCTCGATTTGAGTTTCTCTGTTAGTTTCTTACCGTCTGTGTCTGATTCTATCCAGAAGAGAGGTGTATTTGAGAAGAACTCCTTTGTAAATTCATAGAGGTCGTTTGTGTTAACCTTAAGGGCTTGTACTACAGCTTTATCTAGTTCAAAGAGTTCTTTCCCCTCGATTAAAGCTCGTCCTTTTCGTTCGGCATAAGATGTTTTGTATGGTATTGTCCTTGGGAATATGTAGGTACTTATTCTCGACTGGAACCATACCTCTCCTTCTTCACTGTTTAGAAACTCCTTTAGATCCTTCTCTATGAGATTGTTAACAGCAGTTAGTACTTTCTCGAAGTTCTTGGGTTGTGATATTACTTCATATCCTACTACTCTTTGCTTAAAGCTTGAGTCGACGTGATTAGATATAGAGGTTGAGTATATTAGACCAAGTTTTTCTCTAAGGATACCGCGAGAAACTTTTCTCATTAGGGATCTAAAGAGGAATTCCAAGGCTTGAGCTTTGTAATCTATTTTATTTCTAAATGGTAGAGTCATTAGTATTATCACACTTACTCCTTCTATTTGTTCATCTTTAAAGTGGCGTATCCTTTTAGAGGTTGATATGTGGGTTTGTGGCGATACTGCTTTGTTTGTAGGTTTTGGGTATATATTAGCAATGTTTTGGAGTCCTTCTTTTTGACTTGGTAGCAGTTCTTGTCCTGTTTGTAGAGTAATTATGATATTCTCAGGGGCGAATTGTTTTTTAAAGAAAGTCTCTAGGTTTTGAGGTGTAATGTTTTGGATATCGGTTTTCTCTCCTATTACAGTGTGTGTAAAACCGTTGTCTTTATTGTCGTAGAGGAATTTAGAGAATTGGAGATGTCTGTTGTGTTTGTCTTTGTTGTCATGTGATTGTTCTGCTAGTATTATTGGTCTTTCTTTTTCGATATATTTGGATATGTTTTGTGTGGGGTAGTCTAGTATGGATTTAATTCGTAGGTTGATTCTGTTGGAGCCTTCTTTGTTTCCAAAGGCGTATAGGTACATATATTTTTGTGAAGTGGATGCGTTGGTGAATATTTCTGGTTCGTCTTTGTTTCCTGATTCGAATTCGTCTATTTCAAATTTGCTTTTGAGTAGTTTGTTGGGGTTTCCTGCTATTATATGTTCTAGGAAGTGTGCAGTGCCGTGTGGGAGGTTGTTGGTTGTTTCAAAGCTACTTCCTGCTCTTACTATTACAGTTAGTGCGTAGTCGATGCTAGAGGGGTTTAGGGCGTGCATTAGTTTAATACCGTTGTTGAATTGGTATGTGGTGTGTTGGATTTTTGTTAGGCTGTCTGTGAATTGGTGTATCTTTTTCATATTGGTATGTGTGTATATTGAAAGGGAGAGGTTGTGTACCTCCCCCTATTGTACCCTACTTTAGTATATTACTATATTTCTTTTCTTCTGTTACTTAGTATTACATATGTTGTTGTAGTTGCTAGTGCAAGTACAATTAGTATGATGTACCAGTATTTTTGCCAGAAGTTTCTTGAGTCTATACCTGCAATATTGAATTGGGTTTCGTCATCATCCTCAGATACTGTTACTGAGAGGACTTCTTCAACGTCAATATTGTTTGGTAGGTCTTCTTGGTCTACAGAGATGTTGTAGTCTCCTGGGCATAGGTATGTTTCCCAGTAGCCGTCTTGGTCTGTAGTGATTTCTTTTACAGTAATTTCGTTACCGTTGTATGGTATGAAGATTTTAAGGGATACGTCTGCAAGGAGTTTTTCGTTGTCTTCCTTTTCTCCATTCTTATTTTTATCAATGTAGAGGTATCCGTGGAGTTTCTTAGTAGTCTCACAACTATTTATCCTGTCTAAGAGTCCTTGTACATCGTCGTCCTCACCTAAGACTTCATCATCAGGTACGTAGGAGTCAGCTAGGAGGGCGTCTCCACTTCCGGTGCCGTCTGCATAGTATCTGTAGTCTCCTGTACCTGCTACATCTCCTTC
>JAIOSB010000015.1 GCA_021107795.1 bacterium | reverse complement strand
TCCTACATTACTCATCGTAGTCACATACCTTGTCATCAAAATGAGCAGAGACTAGTCTTTCACATATCTCTTACCTATGCTACTATATATCATATAGATAAATTAAGAATATTTTTAATATGGATAACAGTATAAGATCATTTTTCTCTGGTTTAGTATTTGGTGTAGCTGCTGGTGCAGTTGCTGGAGTATTACTTGCTCCTAAGTCTGGAGTAGAGACAAGAGAGGATATAAAGAAGTTTGCAGTAGAGATGGGTGAGAAAGCAACTGCAGAGTACAACAATATTAAAGCAGAAGTACAGAAGAGACTTGTAGTACTTAAAGCTGCAGGTGAGAAGATAGATTTAGATATGTACAAGAAGTTAGTAAATGAGGTAATCGATGAATTTAAGAGTGATGGTTCTGTTACAGCAGATGTTGCTAAGAGACTTGGTACACAACTAAGTGGGGATTGGGATATGGTAAAGACTTCTTTGGTTTAGACAAATGACGAAAAAGAAAGTATTAATTCTCTTTGGTGGTATCTCTCCAGAACATGAAGTGTCTATAATTACTGGCCTGCAGGTCGTTGAAAATATTGATAGAAGTAAGTATGAAGTTAAAGTTGTGGAGATTAGTAAAACAGGAGAACTGTTTTCCCTCAAAGGACTAGAGACTCGAAAAGATTATTTCAAAGTTAAGCGAGAGAAAGGAACCTTTGGTAGGGACTCTACAGGCGGATATATATCTTCTGGTCTAAAGAAGTATTACCCAGAAGTTGCATATCTAGCATTTCATGGAGGAGGAGGAGAGGGTGGTGCAGTACAAGGAATGTTGGAAACTTTTGGTATTGCTATAACCTCACCAAGTAGTGAGGGGGCTACATTAAGTATGAATAAGGTTCTTGCCAAACAACTCGTACAAGAAATGGGAGTTTTGGTAGTGGAAGGAGTAGGAGTTATGAGCAAAGAAGTTATATCAAATAGCTCAAAGACTGTTAATACTATACTTCGTCACCTGTCTTTACCATTAATTATTAAACCCGCACATTTAGGCTCAAGTATTGGTATTTCTGTTGTAAAAGATAAGGTGTCGTTTGAAAAGGCTCTTATTGCAGCTTCAAGAGTAGATACGGAGATTCTTATTGAATCATTTTTAGAATCATACGAAGAGTTTAATTGTTCTGTAATACGTATTGGTGATAAAATTGTTGTTAGTGAGATTGAACGTCCAATAACAAAGGCTGAAATACTAAGTTTTGCAGACAAATACGAGCGTGACGGCGGTAAGACAACAGGATCATCAGAAGGAGGAATGGCCAGTTTAACAAGAGAACTTCCAGCAAAGATTGATACGAGATTAGCAAAAAAAGTTACAAACTCTGCTAGAAAAATATATAACGCTCTTAGGTGTGATGGTTTAGTAAGAATTGATTTTATGTATTCAGATAAGCAGTTGTATTTCACTGAGTTAAATCAAATTCCAGGGTCTATGGCTTTTTATATTTGGGAGGCTTCTGGGTTATCCTTCAAAGAACAAATTAGTAGATCCCTTGAGGAAGCTATAAAAACAAAGACGCTTAAAGATTCGAAAGTTTTGGATTATGAATCAGATATTCTTGAGAAATTTGTTAGTTAGTAGTATAAATCACTAAATTCAGGTTGTAGCAATACAATATATTCCTTTGGGTCAAATCGCTTTCTCAATGTATCTAGTGCTTGTTGAAAGTTATTACATAAAGTCAGTTTGTCCTCATCTATTTGTGGGCTTATATATTTAGAAAGGATTGAATCTAGTAAAAGGATTTCATCTGCTTCTTTATTCAAAAGTTTACCGTACAATAAGTTATAATTCTTTTTATTTTTGCCTACTTCCGGAATCCCTGCTGTAATAACAAGAATCTTTTTATTTTCATTTTTAAGGCTGTTTACTGCCTCAGTCGCAGTATTTAGACTTATATTATACGAGTTGTCAACGACTTCAAAACCAACCATTTCTTTTCTATCACCTCTTCTATCTGGTATCGACAAATTTTGTAGAGAGTGCTGAATAAACTCTTTTTTAACACCCAGATCTTTTGCGATTTGAATAACTAACGAGAGATTATGTGTTAAAGCTCTGGAGTTTGGTAAGTTTGTTTTTATACCTAATGGTATCTCTACAAATGTTACACCTTTTTCTGTGATGAAAGAACTTAAATGGTGTGGTGCATATTTAATAGCATTATTTTTAGAGTATTTATATATTTCTTGTTTTGCTTTAATTAAGTTTTCCATACTACCAAACCTCTCTAGATGCTGATCCCCCATTTCAGTTATTAATGCAATATCTGGGGGAGTTATATTACAAATTTCTTTTATTTCTCCTCTTATATATGCTCCCATCTCTACAATCAGTATTTGAGTGTTCTCCGTTAAGTTCTGATTTACCCAATTAGCTATTCCAATTGCAGAATTTGTGTTTCCAGGAGTCATTTGTGTAATGAAGGTATCTTTTATCAATTGATTAAGTAATTCCTTAGATGTAGTTTTACCATAGCTTCCTGTTATTCCAATTACTCTCAGATTATTCATTATTGATACTTTCTCTTTTGCAGCTTGTTTGTTGTTTTCTGAGATAATATAGTAATATGGCTTAAGAATTAGCCCTGCAAGTAGAATACTAACTTGAGGGAAGAGTAAAAGCAGAATATTCGTTACAGAGAGAAGAAAGATGTTTGTTATGAGTAATAATGAAAGGATGATATGAATTCCAATAATAGTACATACTAATCTTTTAATAAATGTTGATATCACAAGGGTGCTCCTTCTTTGGAGATTCCGTCTGAACAAAAACTGAGGAATACGTTTAAAGTATCTTCTTTTACTATATTCCTCTAATTGGAAGATATATAGCTGATCAATAATTGGGAATATTGTGTTAAATACCTTTAATAAAGTTTTTGATTTTTCCATAATATATGTTTGGATTTTCTAAAAAAGTATTATGACCGAGTTTTGGTAATATCTCGATTATTGAGTTTGGAATAAGTTTCTTCATTTCTCTTGATATACTAAGAGATACATCCGGATCTTTTCCCCCTACGATAATACAAGTAGGGATTCGGATTTTAGAGAGAGTCTTTGTTTGATCGAATCCAATCGCATGATTACGGATTTTCCGTAATCCATTAGCCCTACTGTGATTATCTTCTTCTGTTCGAAACTTCTGAAGAATGGTCTCTGGAAGAATTAACCTTAAGAACTTGTATCTAAGAACTTTAAGCTTAATTATTAGGTTTGATCTATATAATCCAGGTGTCCCTGATAGTATTAACCCTTTCAGGTTTGTACTGTATGTACTTACAAGATATGCTGCAACCCTTCCCCCAAATGAATGCCCTAAGAGAACTGAGTTATTTGTATCAATTTCATTGTATAACCATTCTGCATAGTCAGGTATTTTCCAATCTTCCGAAATAAGAGGCTCAGTTCCAAACCCAGGAAGGTCTATTGCAACAACTTGATATTCTGGTTCTAACATACTTTTTATTTTATTCCACACCTCTTTTGATTGACCCCAACCATGTATAAGAAATATTTTCATGATTTAAAAGTATATCATGTCTCACACAATTAATAGATTTCTTAATTGAAAACAGTTAAAATATCTCTATGCGAGAGTAGTTCAGTTGGCTAGAATGTCTGCTTCCCAAGCAGAAGGTCGCGGGTTCGAATCCCGTCTCTCGCTCCAATTAATAACAAATTAACAATCCTACTAAAAAAACGTTAAAATACCCTAGAATCCTAACCCCTCATATGTTACAATCTTGTTACTAAGCTGATGTAGCTCAGTTGGCTAGAGCATTCCCTTCGTAAGGGACAGGTCGATGGTTCAACTCCATCCATCAGCTATTAATAAAAAACATATGAAAACACCAAAATACACACTAACAAACCTAATGCTAAAGTACATACTCAAATATGAACTAGCAATATCAGAACTAAATCACACAGAACTACCAAAAGATCTTAAAAAACCCCTCATTGAAAAACTCTACGCAGAGGAAATAGACAACGTAGCACAACTAGTAGCCTTCCCCATCGGATACAACACAGCACTCAAAATACTCAGAGGACAAGAACACACAACAGGAAGAAGTAAGAAAAAAGTATTTAACAGCTTTAAAAACGCAAGAGACTACATTAGAAAATACAACACTACTACTGCACTAAAACCAAGTATGGAATTAACCATACACCTAAACAAAATACTAACCAAAGGATGGAACGATGACTGGGACCAAGGAAGACTAAAAGACTTCTCAGAAAAACCAAACGACCTGTACGACACCTGGTACACACTAAGAGACTACTACCCAAGTACCAATATGAAAACACACTTTGATGAAATATTTAGATGGATAGCGAATAGCGAGGACAATACCCACAAACTAATACAATTTGCCATACTAATGTATGAATTCATAGAAAAAGCCCCCTTCTTCGCAGGAAACCAAATAACGTCCATCCTCATACTAGAACTACTTACCAAAGAATATGGATACAACCCCAACATTCTACTACCCTTCTCTAAAGCGATAAACTTCATAAGTGAAGACCTCAAATCTGCATTCAAAATATCCAAAGGTAAAAACGACCTAACTACATTCATAGAAGCCTTCCTCTACACCACATCACTTACTACAATTGAAACAACAAGAGAATTTAGTGAAATATACAAAAGCAAAATACTCAAATACCCAAAAATGACAGCAGAACTTAACTCCAGACAGGTGAAAATGATTGACTACCTTACTACAAACAAAAAAGCCTCTAGAAAAGAACTAACCAATATGATGGGAGTATCCTTCATGACTGTCTTTAGAGACCTACAAGATCTAATGGAAAAGAAATATGTAGTACAAAAAGGAAAAGGAAGAGGCACACACTACCAATTAAAAGAAGATGAAAATATGGGAGTAGAAATACCAGAAGAACAACTACCCGTATTTGGAAAGGACGAAAGAGAGATAAAGGTGTATTAGAAATCTTGTAGAAATATACATTTCTTGATAATATTCAAACATGGAAAACAACAAATACGATATAATAATTGGACTAGAAATACACATTCAGACCAAAACCAAATCAAAAATGTTCTGTACTTGCCCTACAGGATACTTCCAAAAAGAACCTAATACACACGTATGCCCCGTATGCCTAGGACTACCAGGAGCACTCCCTGTACCAAACAAAAGAGCAATTGAACTTTGCATACTAATGGGACTCGCTACACACTGTACAATCTCAAACGAAATATACTTCGACAGAAAACACTACTTCTACCCTGACCTACCCAAAGGATATCAAATAAGTCAATACAAAAATCCAATATGCTCAAACGGATTAGTAAAACTTTCTAACACAACTGTAGAAATTGAAAGAATTCACCAAGAAGAAGATGTAGCCAAATCCACACACCATACTGAAGCAGGTACAAATAAAGAATACTCCCTCATTGATTACAACAAATCAGGAGTACCACTAATCGAGATTGTAACTAAACCATGTATTAGATCTAGCTCCCAAGCAAAAGAATATGCTACAAGAATTAGACAAATTGCAAGATACTTAAATATCTCAGACGCTGATATGGAAAAAGGTCAGATGAGATGTGAACCAAATATCTCAATACAAGAAAAAGGTAAGTGGAAACAAGAGGGAAGAG
Source organism: bacterium (assembly GCA_021107795.1). GTDB lineage: Bacteria > Patescibacteriota > Dojkabacteria > SC72 > SC72 > UBA9296. The sequence goes on along the minus strand of JAIOSB010000015.1, from coordinate 12,777 downwards.
AAGTAGTTCCAATTGGTAATTACAAATTAAATGCAAAGATTGAAATTAAAAACATCGGCTCTATCACTGCAGTTGAAAAATCAATAAACTACGAAGTAGACAGACTGATTGAAGAAATAGAAGCAGGAAACAATATAAAGCAACAAACCAGAGGCTGGAATGCAAACAAAGGAATCACAGAATTCCAAAGAAGCAAAGAAACTTCTGACGATTACCGATATATGGCTGAACCAGATATCCCCGTTATAAAAATCTCTAAAGAAGATACTGATCGAATCTCCAAAGAATTAATAGAACTCCCTGACAAAAAACTCGATAGATATATTAATACCTACCAACTTTCAGAATATGACGCTAATGTACTTAGTGCAAATAAAGATGTTGCTGTACTCTTTGACAAGTTAGTAGTAGATATAGAAAATGAATTAAAAGATCTCCCTACTAGTGCTAAACTTGCTTCCAACTGTATTACAGGAACCATATTCGCTTGGATAAATGAAAAAGGAATATCTATATCCTCCGCAAATTTAGACATTGCTGATCTTGTAGCGTGGAATCTGGCACTAAACAGTAAGGAAATTACGAAGAGTAAAGCCGAAAAACTCCTAAGAGAGTCCCTTGACAACAAAAAGGATCTAAGTAAACTCCTTGATGATTTTAGGAAACAATCTAGCGAAAGTGCAACCAATCTCACTGATATTGTCAAAGATGTGATACTTAAGAATGAAAAAGCTGTAAACGATTTTAAAAATGGCAACAAAGCATCCATGGGATTCCTCATAGGACAAGTTATGCAAATTACACAGGGCAGTGCTGATCCAAATGAAACTAAATCAATTTTAATCAAAGAGTTAGAATGAAAATAGACATTAATTTTCTAAAACATATGGCAAAACTCTCAAGAATCAAGCTTAGTCAGAAAGAATTAGAAAAGTTTACTCCACAGATGAAAACCATTTTAGAATCAGTAGATGTACTCCAGGAAGTAGATACTGCAGGTATTAAACCTATGAAAAAACGTGTCTCTTTCTCAGATTTGAGAGAAGATATAGCCACAATATCTCTTACTCAAGAAGAAGTTTTGAGAAATGCTAATCATACTGAAATGAATCTGGTTAAAATATACGGAAAAATCTTTTAACCGTATAAAAAACATAACCCTTTAATATTTGTTTAATCTCTAGTAAAATATCAACATTCCATGCCGAAGTGGTGGAATTGGCAGACACGCATGCCTTAGGAGCATGTAGGGGAATACCCTGTGCAGGTTCAACTCCTGTCTTCGGCACCAATATATATTTAATAATAAAATAATGCTTAAAAGAATACTCCATCCCTTTCAAGATGTATTGCTCCAAAGGAAACTCTGTGTAGGCTGTACATTCCCTCTAGATAAAGCAAACAGAATTGGGATACTAACAAAGAATAGTGATCTTGTAGAATGTAAGTGCAAAAGAAGATATGTTTTTGATAGAAAGCTCGGTCAATACAGAAGAGCTTCTCTACAAGAAGAACAGCAATACTTAAAAAATTTGAAAAAGTAGTACTAAATATAGTAAAATACCGGAGGTATGCCGCTATCGTCTAGTGGTTCAGGACAACAGGTTTTCATCCTGTAAACCGGGGTTCGATTCCCCGTAGCGGTACCACAGAACAATATTTGCCAAAACATAATTATTCCAGTACTATGTAAAGTATTTTACTTTATCATTACTTCTATGAAGAAAATCATTTTTATTGTCCTCGGAATATTCCTAGTACTCGGAGTTCTAGTTGGTGTTGGAGCAGTATCACTTCTGAATAATAATACAAACAAATTTGTCTGCGAATCTGATATTGGAGGAATTACCCTCATGTACACAGAGACTGATTTAGTTGGATATACAACATCTGGCGAACTTTCATATGATTTGGATGAACAAAAAGTATTAGCAGAAGAACTCGGTATAGAAGAATACTTAGTAGAATTTAACACATGGTTCGAAACTGAAACCAGTGGAAGTTGTATAAAAGAATAAACCCAAATATGTACGAAGTATCAAAAGAAGAACCTAAGACTGGAACAGAAGCCACTGTAAGTATACTCAGCTCCCTCGGAAGCTTCATCTACTCCTTTGTAGAAACAGTCGTCATTGCACTAGTCATTGCAGTAGTCCTCTACCTTTTCATCATGACCCCACACGAAGTATTAGGCAACTCTATGCACCCTACATATCAAAATGGGGAATATCTAATGGCAAACAAAGTCCAATATCGATTCTCTGACCCACAAAGAGGAGATGTCATAATATTTAAATACTCAGATACACAAGATTTCATAAAAAGAATCATAGGTATACCTGGAGACAGTATTTCAATTAAAGATGGAAAAGTATATATAAATGGAGACCAATTGGATGAAAGTTCCTACTTAGCAGATACTGTTTACACCAGTGGAGGAGACTACATGGCAGAAGGACAAACCATTGCAATTGGAGAAGGAGAATACTTTGTATGTGGAGATAACAGACCACACAGCTCTGACTCAAGAACATTTGGAGCAATCACACAAGACAGAATCAAAGGAAAAGCATGGATAGTATATTTACCACTCTCAGAGTTTAGAATAGTTACACACCAAGAGTACGAAAACCTCTAGACACTGTCTGTGAAACATGATAGATTTGAACAATGAGAATATTCGTAATAGCTAATCAAAAAGGTGGAGTTGGAAAGACTACAACAGTACTAAATCTTGGTGCAAGTCTTGCACAAAAAGGGAAGAAAGTTCTTGTTATTGACCTTGATCCACAGGCTAATCTCTCCTCTGGACTTGGCTTTACTAAACAGTTTGATAAAAAGAGTTGGAACAATACCGAAGAAGTACCATACAAAAGTATATATGATGTCCTCATCAATCAAACTCCTATCTCTGAGGTCTTTGTAACCACAAACGATCCCAACCTCTTTTTAGTACCTTCCCATCTCTCCCTAGCAGGTGCTGAAATCGAAATGGTAAATATTTTAGCTAGAGAAACACTACTTAAAAATGCCATATCTGAATTTAAAGAAGACATTGATTATGTACTAATTGATTGTCCTCCATCCCTTGGCTTGCTTACAATTAACGCCCTAACTGCTGCAGACGACTTGATCATTCCAATACAGTGTGAATACTTCGCATTAGAAGGCCTAGGACAACTCATAGAGACTACTAAGCTCATCAAAGGCATCAACCCTACACTTACCATAGGAGGAGTCATTCTAACTATGTTTGACAGTAGAACTAGACTTTCTACAAACGTCGTAGAAGATGTAAGGAAATATTTCAGTGAGAAAGCTTTTAATACTGTAGTACCTCGCAATGTAAGACTCTCAGAAGCACCCTCTTTCGGGCAAACCATATTTGAATATGACAACGCATCTACAGGAGCACAAGCATATAAAGAATTAGCTAAGGAGTTTATAAAACGGTTTTGAATAATTTTTAAATAAATACTAATGGCAGAACAAACAAGAAGGCTAGGAAAAGGACTCTCCGCATTAATCGACACCTCCACTCCAAGTGGGAAAATGGTACAACAATATGTAGAGAACTTCAGTGTAGACAAAATCATCCCCAACCCATACCAACCAAGGATGTTCATAGACCCTAAAAAGCTAATGAATCTGGCAGATTCAATAAGGGAACATGGTGTAATACAACCACTCCTCATTACAAAGGATAAAAACTCCGATAACTACATCATAGTAGCAGGAGAAAGAAGATTTAGAGCTGTAAAGCTTGCAGGGTTTGAGACACTCCCAGTAGTAATAAAGGATACATCCCCTCTTGAGATGATTGAACTAGCACTAATTGAAAATATTCAAAGAGAAGACTTAAATCCACTTGAAGAATCCTACTCCTTCAAACAACTTAATCAAGAATTTGGATTAACTCAAGTTCAAATTGCAAAGAAAGTTGGACTAAACAGGGTAACAGTCGCAAATAAGATGAGATTAGATGGACTTCCTGACAAGATAAAAGAACTCATCCTAAACGAATCCCTCTCAGAAGGACACGCAAGAGCACTACTTAGTATCAAAGACGAGACTTCAACAATTGCTGCAGCCGACATTATTATAAAAAGAGGTTTGAGTGTTCGACAAACAGAAGCACTTGTAAGAAAAATGATGTTTGGAAAAGCAGATGCAAGAAGAATTTGGAAAAGTGTAGATGAACATACAAAAGAGTGTGAAGAGAATATTGCAAAACGATTAGGATTTAACGTCCATGTTGCAAAAATGAGTAAAGGTGGGAAGATAACAATTAGATACAAATCTATGGATGAACTTAACAAGATTGTTGACAGATTCAAAGCTATGCCTTCAAAGTAACCTCTTGTCTGAGCTTTTCATACATCAAAATAGCAGCACTTACACTAACATTTAACGAACCTATTCCCTCACTCATAGGTATTGAAACTGTCATATCAGACCTTTCTAGCAGACCAGTAGAAATACCTACATCCTCGGCACCCAGAATCAAAGCTATTGGTCCTTTCAATTTCTGACGAAAATATGGTTGACCCTCCATATCAATTGCACATATCTTTATATCCTCTTCCTTAAGTCTCTTAACTGCTTCAAAGAGATTTATCTCAACCAAAGGAATTCGCTCTGCTGCTCCCATAGAAATCTTAATAGTCTCATCAGTTACAAACGCTTTTTGAGATGGTGGGAGAATAATACCATTTACACCTACAGCAAAGGCTGTACGCATAATAGCAGCAACATTCTGAGTATACTTAATACCATCCATAATTAGAAAGAATGGGATCTTATCATTCTCATATATCTGATCTAGTAAATCATCCAAATCCCAACTGTTCTCAGAAATCATAATACCTACTACACTCTCTGTATGCGAAGTCCTCGTCTTTCTATCTAAAATCTTTCTTGGAACTTTAACTACTGGAATACGCAAATTACCCGCAAGCTTTGATATTTCTCTAGTTTTTGGATCCTTATACGCATTAGATGCAATATATATACGCTCAAAATCCTTACCAGAACGTAAAAGCTCAAGCAAAGCATTCTTACTCTCTATCTGAACCGTATTAGGACTACTCATACTACTTAGATTCTACAACATCTATATAGAATTTACCTCTTTTGAAACCACTCATCTTTCTAAAAGCAACTTTCCCATCAACTTTAGCGTGAATAGAGAAATCTTTTGAAAGATATGTATTTCTTCCTGGGTGAAAAACTGTACCCCTTTGTTTAACAAGGATATTCCCAGCCTTTACAGCCTCATCTGCATATTTCTTTATTCCAAGTCTCTTACCAGCAATATTGCCTGATATTGTGACTGATCCTCCTCCAGCAACTTTTGACATATTTCTTAAATAACAATTAAACTAGTTTCTATCTAAAATGAGAATATTTCTGGAAATAATACTATTATTTCGCTCCCATTTCAAGTCTTCCCTACTATACCCCTTGTTTAACACCTTCCATCTTTTACTGAATACCTCTCCAACTCCAAAGGTTTTCCATCCAGAAGCTGTCTTGTACGAAGGGATTATGGCAATCATCTTAATATGTCTTTTTCCAGTTTCTTCTAAGACTGATATCAAGGATTCAAACAGAGATTTAACATCATCAAGTAACACCTTAGCCTGAGACTCGGATACAAGCTTTGTCTGTGGTGGACCCATATATGGCTCGAACACTACTGCATCTAGTTCTGTGTGCTTAAGTTTCTTCATTACATCTCCTCTAGGTCGAGAGATATCAAATTGGAATGTCTCATACAATATATCTGAGATATATCCATTCTCTGAGAGCCAGACAATATTCTCGTCTGTTGCTTTTACTGCTTCCGAGTCTAAATCCGAAGCTAGTACATTGTATCCAAGAATGCAGGCTTCCATTGGGATAGTACCTGATCCACAAAAGGGGTCCCATATTGTCCCTGTCTTAATACCTGTAAGGTTACACATAATTCTAGCTAACTTAGGAGGTAACATGCCCATCTTGGCGTCTGCACTTGGCTTGTTGATATCCCTATGAGAAAAACTGTCTATATCTTGTATAGCTAATGTACGACCATACAACTGCTCCTTGCTATTCTCTATTACACACAACTCGAAGCCCTTTTCTATAATGGAGTTTTTTGTTACCTGTGCTGCATTTAATTCTGTTTGTTTAGGGAGAATAAATCTTGAACTAATATCTTTTGCCTTGAAATGTTTTTTAACCTGATTCGCTAAGGTACTAAACTTATCAATATCAAACCTCTTCTCACCAATATATGAAAGTCCAAATACGACCTTTCCTGAATACTCCTCTTCTAAAAAACTCTCTACATTATCCACAATTACACCTACTCTAATGAAACCTCCTAGTCTATTAAAAATTCTTAGTACTAGACCATCATTTAGCTCTTTACTATCTACAAGAAGTATTTTCTCTGAGAAATTCTTAATGGAATCTTTATTAAGACCAAAACTCTCAAAAACAATCTTGAGTTCAGCTTGAGACAAGCCCTTGAAATTCCCTAATTGAAAAAAATATTGCATCTAGCTAATCTTTTTAACCAAAACTCTTGTAATCTGAGGTCTATGCCCATAGGTTCTCCTATATCTGGACTTAGCCTTATATTTAAATACCTTTATCTTCTCACCTTTCTTCTGGGAAGTAATCTCCAATGTTACTTTTGCACCCTCTACATTTGGAGTTCCGATCTTTACATCTTCACCATCAACTATTAGAAGGACATCTGTGATCACAATTTTATCACCCTTCTCTCCTTTTAATTTTCTAACCTCATATTGATTACCTTCTTGAAGCTTAATTTGAGCCCCTGCGAGTTTGATTACTGCAAACTTATCATTTTTCTTCTCTTTTTTATCTGCCATATTTCTATACGCTAATTTAAACTTCGTAACTTCGAATAATGTCACTGGTATCATCTACCTTTGCATGACGGGCTATTATACTCTGAATTACTCCTAAAGAAAATAGGGTAACCAATGTTACACTTCCTCCAGCACTTACAAGTGGTAGAGGAATGCCTGTTGCAGGTATCGCCCCAGTATTGGTTGCAATGTTAATAAATACCTCTAGTAGTAATTTCACAGTGAAACCGAGCACTATCATAGCAAAATATGGATTATTAGTTAAGAGCATTGTTTTATTAAATCCAGTGAGTATGATTACAGCAAAGAGGATAATTAAGAAAATAGTACCTATTAAACCAAATTCTTCCGCAAAAGATGCAAATATGAAATCAGTCTGATGCTCGGGTAAGAAGTTTCTCTTACTTTGAGTACCATTCCCAAACCCCTTCCCCCATATCTGTCCCGACCCTATTGCAATTCTTGCCTGATTTACATTAAACCCTGTATCTCCAATGTCTTGTGTAGGATTAAGATATACCTCAATACGATCTCTTTGATAGTCTCTCAGGACACTTTCCCATACAACACTTGAGCTTAGTCCGAGTACAATAGAGATGAGAAAACTTATCACAACAAAGACTCTCCAGCTATCTCTATAGAAATATGCAAAGATTGCAATGATAAAGGAGATTATCACAAGTACTAACCATATTGCACTACTAAGGATCGAAGCTAGTAGAAATCCAAATATCCCTAATACTACAATAAATATGGAAATACTATTTCTAAACTGGTCATCCAAGCCTGTGAAGGCTACAAAGAACCATATTGCGAGAAGCAGAATAGACATACTTCCATCTGGTTGGAAATATGTTAGAAAGAATATTGGTAATATTAAGAGCAAGCTTACTACAAAAAGAACCCACTGATTGTACTTCACCTTCCATGAAAGAATATATGCTGTCAGAAAGATAATGGTAATTTTTGCAAACTCTGATGGTTGTAGTTGTATTCCACCAACAACCAACCATCTTTTTACATTATTAATTGTTGGTCCAAAGAACAGTACTGCAATCAAAGAGAGTAATGTGAGAAGGTATAAAGACAGTATGATTTGCCAACATTTAGAATATGAGAGATCTGTTTTCGATATTACAAAGTAAAGAAGATATCCCGTAATAATAAAGGCGAATTGCTTACCTACTACTGATATGTCTGAGAAAGTTCCATCAGGTAATATTGTTGTGGATAAAAGAGCTACTAGCCCAACTATAGAGATAACGATACTTGGTATTAATATTTTGAGTTCAATATTGAGATTTCTCTTTTTTTTACCTAAAAATGTTTGCACAATTTTATCTTACTTCTTTTTCCTCATGAATGCAGGTACATCCAATGGATCCTTACTGTCAATTTCAAAATCTAAAGATGAAGTTGCTTCCTTTGAAGTCTCTTTGTCATCTGACATATCAAATTCTAAACCACTAGATTTTTCTTCACTAAAAGGGATTTCATCTTCCTTAAGTTTCTTTTCCATATTTGGAGTTGTAAATCCAGTAAATGCATTGGGAGTAGTGTCACTATCCGTCTCAGAAGCAACTGTTGGAGAAAAAATCTTTTCCTCATCAGTATCTGATGTTGGAGTATATCCATTCTCTTGACTACCAATGCCCGTTGCTACAATTGTTATTATTATTTCATCTCCAAGCTCTTCATTTATCTGAGCGCCAAATTTAATATTAGCAGATGGATCTACGGCTTCTTTGATAAGCTCGGACACCAAACTAATCTCTGTAAGAGAAAGATTTGATCCAACAATATTGTAAAGAATTCCAGTAGCACCTTCTATGGACATATCCAACAAAGGACTTGTTGTTGCAAGTCTTGCAGCTTTTTCTGCTCTACCTTCTCCACTAGCACGACCGATTCCCATAAGTGCAGTTCCTGCATTTTGCATAACAGATTTAGCATCATTGAAATCTGCATTAATATATCCTGTCTGACTAATCAGATTAGAAATACTACTTACTCCTTCTGCAAGTACAGAATCTACCATCTTCATAGCGTCTATAAAGGATACTGAGTCATCGACAATCTCTAGTAATCTTTGGTTTGGAACCACAATGAGTGTATCAACTTTATCTCTAAGTGCTGCTAATCCTTCCTCTGCGACATCCTTTCTTCTACCACCTTCAAAATCAAATGGTTTTGTAACAACAGCAACGGTTAAAGCTCCCATATTCTTTGCAACACCAGCTATAATTGGAGCAGCTCCAGTTCCAGTTCCACCACCCATACCTGCTGTAATAAATACCATATTTGCCCCCTCTACCATCTCTTGAATCTGATCTAGACTCTCTTCAGCAGATTGAGCTCCTAATTCATGATTACCACCTACACCCAAGCCCTTGGTTAATTCTTCGCCCAACTGTAAGGTTGAAGGAGCAAGAGTCTGTTTGAGAGATTGAGCATCTGTATTTAAAGCAACGAAATCCACACCTGGGATGTCATAATCACCTATCATGGTATTGACAGCATTACACCCACCACCACCAACTCCTAGGACTTTTATATCCACTACACTATCTGCGCTTGTTGTAACTAACATTTTTATTAATTAAAAAATTATCTTAAGGCAGTAGTGACTTGAACCAATCAGTTATTTTACCAAATATCCCACCCATATCAACTTTTTTATTTTCTGTATTATTAACATCAACATCATCATCCAATGCATGCTTTATCAGTCCTTGTACACAAGAGTAAGAAGGATCAGAGATTTCTTCTGTCATACCACTTAGTCCAGATGCATATCCTATTCTAGCAGGAACACCAAACACACCTTGCGTAAACTTTGTAATTCCACTTAACAAACTTGTACCTCCAGTGAGGACAATACCAGCAGGCATAGCGATATCGTATCCAGCTCTTTCTACATTTTCTTTTGCCATATCAAATATTTCTTCACTTCTTGCTTCTACAATATCTTTAAGCATTTCCTTTGTTACTGTTTTCTCTGTTTCAATATTTATTAATGATAAATCTAAGAGATCTCCCTTAGGCTTCTCCTCCTTCTTTTCCTCAACTATCTTCCTAAGTAAGGCAGGAGTTTTATCTTCTTTCTTATCAGCTTTAGTACGCTTATCCGAAAGTAATTCATCCATACTTACCTTAATCTTTTCAGCATCTTCTAGAGATACCTGCAAACCAATGGCGACATCACTGGTGATATTTACACCACCAAGAGGAATACAACCACTATATATTATCGCTCCTTCCTGGAAAATAGCGATACTAGTTGTACCAGTACCAATATCAAGTAGAGTTACACCAAGTTCTTTTTCTGTATCTGTAAGGACTGCTACAGCTGATGCCCATCCAGTAAAGACTACATCGTAAACATTAAGTCCGAGTTGTTCTACACACTTCTTAAGATTTTGCCAATATGAGTTAGGTGCAGTAATGATGTGGGTCTCTACCTCTAATCTTCCACCACTCATTCCAATTGGATACTTAATTCCTCCTTGATTATCAACCATAAACTCTCTAGGGATAATGTGTATTGGGTTTAGATTCTCAGGTAAAGAGAGTGTACGAGCATTTTCAATAGCTCTGTAGGTATCATCAATTGTAATTTCTGAACCTGCTACTGCAACAACACCTTTGTTGTTAAGACTAGTAACTAAATCTCCATTAATAGATACATACACATCTGATACCGTAACACCTGCCATTCTTTCTGCAGCATTTACACTTTCAGAAATAGCATTAGTTGCTTCATCAATATTCACAACAACACCTTTCTTAATACCCTTACTTGGATGTGAGCATACTCCTATGACAGTTGGTTTGTTGTCATCTTCTACTGCTGATATTACAGTCGTAATCTTCGATGTACCTACATCAATTGCTGTGATAATTTTTCGTGCCATTAATTTTATTTGATAGAAATTACATCAAAAAGAACCCTATTTTCGTAGTACTAATATAGTTTAAAATAGGAATAGATGCAAGTGTGTTAAAGAAGTTCCATAACAGGTCTTTCAAATCTCACATCTATATATTTATATTCTATACTCTCGATATTAACCTTTTCTAACACAAGATACAACTTTCCAAGTTGTTCTTTAAATTCGTTAGCACTCTCTATTACAATTTCTCTTTCTCCATCAGATATCCGTAGCACATCCTCATCTATATGTATTATCGATACCTCCCAAACAAACTCTTCTAAAACTTTCACAACTTGATATATTTCCGTATCAAATATTAGCTTACCCTCTGCCATAATATTTTGGTCAGATACTAACTGTATACCATTCCCAAGATTACAAACATCATATTCAGCTTCTTTCTCAAGTATCAAACCTTCTTGAGAAAATATGTAACAATTTTCTTTGTATTCTAGGTAGTACCAAGGTAGATATTCTTTGATATCTAAACGAATTGTATTTGGGAAAATCTTTTGAGCACTAACCTTTTTCACATATCCGTTTACTTCATAGACATCTTGTCTGAGTTCATCTAAATCCAATGTAAAATATCCTTCTCCCAAGTAGAATGCCGTTGCTTCTTCCCAATTGGTTACGTACTTCAATTCATTCCTATGTTCTATCTTTTTAATTCGGAGTATACCTAACCATGTGAGAATGAGTGCAAGTAGGATTATGATTATAATGGGGATGAATGGTTTAAGTACTTTAAACCATTTCTTACGAGAGAGTTTTTTAAGAAAAGATATCTTTAGAGTAATTTCTTCTTTATCATTATGACGGTTTTTAAATTGAGCAATATCCATATATGTATATTAACATATTTTATTACTATTTCTTTACTCAGTATTATTCTCCATTCTGTTTAATAAATACTCCGATATCGAAATTTCCATATTGGTATGAACATCATCAATAAGGAGGACTTCTAATTTCTTTATAGCCGTACTCAGCTCTTGCTCTATTTGTTCTGTACTAGTTTCTAATGTTTTTGCAATTTCAGACAATGGGCAAGGACTACTAAAGGCAATTCCAAAACGTAAACAAACTAGTATATATTCTCTTTCAGATAGATTTTTGGATAAAGAATATGGTATTTCACACCAGTCTGTTAGATTCCTTGTTAATTCTTTGTCAGAAATATCACTTATATCCAATCTACTAATATTCCCCGATGCTACTTTCTTTGGTACTCCAGCAATTATCTGGTTTACTCTTTCTCCTGAGATATCAAATATCTTTCCAACTTCCCTTAGTGTTGTATCACATCCAAGAACTCCAGATCTAAGCATAAATACTCCGAAATCTCGTATATTTTCCCCTTTATAATACTTAAGTATTTTCTTGGAAATTTCTATAGCTAACAGTTTATTCTCTACCCGTTTACGAGTTGTCTTCCAGTTATTATTTGAAAGCTTCTGATGTCCATTCTTACAATTATCAGGTTCTTCATCTAATGACTTCTGCCATCCTGCCCTAAAAGCTGCAAGTATACCTTGCGTTTTGTGTTCTTTATATCCAAGCTCTTCACAACGAGCTCGAACAGCTTTTTCCGTTAATGGTAATTCCAACTTAAGATCTCTCAAATTATCATGTCTATTCCCAGGAATGTGAATTACACTTCTATTCTCTCTCAGATATCTCTTCATTGACTGCCTTATCCACCACCATGCATAAGTAGAAAACTTCTTATTTCCTCCTATCTTATCTAAATCAAACTTTCTTAAAGTAGTAACTATTGCTAAACGACCTTGTTGGATAATATCGTCTGCGTGTGCATATTTATCAGAGTCTTTTAATTCACTGTATATTTTTAGAATTAATCCTCCATTTCTATAAACAAACTCTCTTTCAATCTCCCTAATTTTGCCCTCAATCTCAGACACACCTCCATTATTACTACCCTCTAACTCTTTTCT
>JAIOSB010000014.1 GCA_021107795.1 bacterium | reverse complement strand
CACTTCTTACAAATACACATGATTTAGTAGCAGGGAGACCTCCACAGGCTGCGGATTCAGTATAGTGGATGGTGACTGGTCCTCCACAGGTTTCACCAACAGGGCATACGTCATATAGTTCGGAGTTAAGGTCTTGGCAGGTAGGGACTACACAGTCATACCAACAATTACGGTAGTGCCAATCTCTACAATCGTCTCTACAACTAGGGCGAGGATTATACAAGCCTCCTGTGCCTGAGGCAGAGGTCCCTGCTGGACAAGCAGGAGGGGTACAACCGGGGGTACAGGAAATCTCCTCACAACAACCAGCGAATCGGATACGACGTTTCGCCCAGCAATCTCCCGAAGTTCTATAATAGTAGTCACCACCATTACAATTTCTATCGTTACCAGTACATGTATAATAAACCCTCCACGTCTGCTTGTAGCAGTAGAATGTTCTGTACCAATGCCAAACATTTCTTGTAAAACTCCCATGAGGTGCCTGACATTGCATCCCCATAGCCCTACAGTCATATGCAGAAACATCACTCTTGAGGATGAAACTTCCTAAGACTAAACTTGACAAAACGATAAATATGGCTAAGGCAGTTTTCTTTTTCATTTGTTACTAAATATTAGAATATAGTTTCTATTTAATAATAAACTAATTCGTTCTTGCCATCAAGGGCTTGGAGTTAATAACAAAGTTCCTATTCAACAATTTTAATTTCACTATCCCCCTGGTGGTGAAGAAGGAAAAATGTTAGGCCCACTATATCCATCCTTTATAACAAACTGTTTATTTGTAATCAACTCATCTTCATTCTCTTGACTTGTATATACTGTCATTTTCCCCTCTTCATCAAACTCAACAACAAGAAGGAATATTTCCCCTTCAACTCCAACACTTTTAGCAAGAACAATTTGCAAATCCCCCATTTCTCGATTCTCCTTAATCTCTATATTTTTACGAAAAATAATACTTCCACCATCCAATTTAGGATATAAGTCTTCTGGGGGCCCCAGAAGTATTGATCCTCCATTAAGAGTTGGGATAATTGCTAACTGTGGAAAGTCATACCCCTTATTCATCACAGCTATCATAAATGGTACATCTGGATTAAGCCGAGGATCACTATTATCTCTAAAAACTTCTATAACCGTCTCACGTATCTCATCCCCAATCTTAGGTACTCCAAGATCTGGGAATGCTTCCTTTAAAGCAAACGCTAACGCTATTGAATTCCATTTACCACCTTGCTCTACATGATCTGCTAACAACCTCATTGCACTATTCATCTCCTCATTACCTGTATCTACAGTTCGTAGACTCTCTACACTCCCATTACAACCATTTAAAGCATCTCTAAACTTTACAAACTCTAATACTTGTCCTTTCTGCTCTGGATCGTTAGCAAAAACTTCTAATCCTGATAGGTCTACTACCACTTCAGTAGCTGTAGGAGTAGGCTCTTGGGTAAGGGTAGGCGATGGAACAGGAGTAAAAGTTGCTGCAACATCTGTAGGGTCAGGAAGATTTTCCATTACTAACGTTGGATCATACTGCTCCATGGGAGTTGGTTCTACTGGAGCAGCAGAGCTCTCTCCAGGTGTACAAGCTCCTATTCCAGATGCCCCAACTAAAGTTGCTACTAACAATGCATTTTTAACTCCTCCAGGAAGAGTCTTAATATCGTGACTATCTCGAGCTTTTGGTGTAAACCCTGTTTCTATCGGATTATTCATTTCTGACATAAATATTCTCTCTCAATTTACATAAACAAGAACCTAGAAGTTCGCCATCATAACAACAAGTTCTAAACCCTCCATCACAAAAACATCTTCCTTGTCGGTAGACAGCATTAACTCTATAAACTCCTCTAATTCAAAAGTATTAGGATTGATAACAAATACAACATCGTAGGTCTCTTCAATATCTAAGACAGAAGTATTTAATACTGTAATATCTGTTATTACTTGCTCATAATCTACTGAGTGCATATACTCGAAACCCTCTGTATTTACCTCAAACATTACCCTCTGACCATCGACAGTACTAACTAGATGAAAAGTCATATCAGAACCATCTATCAAAATCTCCCTTATTGCAACTTGCATAAATACAAGATTGTCAGAGACACCAGAACCGCTTTTCCCCGTCATATAATATCCTTTATCTGTAATAGCTTCATTCTCTTGAATACGAATGCTAGCAAATAAGGAAGAATTATCCTCGACTATATTATCACTATCAAGAAAAGCAACCGTCTCTTCGTCATCTAAAAGAGATATCTTTATACTCTCACCAAAAAGTATATCTAAGGACAAGAACTGTTTATAACTTACATCTATATTCACTGGAATAAGACTAGTGTAGTCATCATAAGGATTATCCCACTCAATGATAGAGTCCTTCGCACACATTGTATGCTCCTCGTACTCTCCATCTCCTGTAATAAGAAGTAAGTCGAAACATGGGTTTGCAGGATCTTCTTCTGATACACGCCTTATAAATCCTTTACACGAGGTAGTTGTAACACCAGCATCTTGACTAGATAAACAAAGCTTCATAAGGGAAGCATACTTATCTGTACCAGATGCAAACCTAGTGTAGAGTAGGGATAGCGATATAAGTAGTATTACAAAGACAACAGACAACACTACCAAGACAGTTTTCTTTTTCATTTGTTCCTAATTATTAAATAATTTGTATTTAATAATAACCTAATTCTCTTCTCCCATCAAGAACTCGTAGTGATATCATAAACACAACTCCCCTCAAAGAGGGGAGTCATACATCAATCCAAAGAGGACTTACTCTACAGCAGCAATATCTGTCCTTGTAGCTCCCCAATCTCCATCAGAATCCCAATCAATAGCATTAGCATCTATGAATGAAACTCTTACATCATCATAATCTGTAGGGCTTGCTACATACTCAGAGAACTTTACACCAGGAGTTCCACTGATTACATCACTTGAAAGGCCATTACCTGTACAGTAAATACCCAAGTGTGCTACATCACCAGCACCACCAATGGTTACACAAACCAAGAACTCTTGTTGAATTGCATCTACAAGATATGCATAAGTAGCTTCACTACCACCATCAAACTCATCTACATACTCATCAAGATCACCATCTGCTGCTAGTAAAGCTGCAGGTGTATCCTCAGCTGGATACTCTCTATTATCAGCATAGTAACCCTGCATAGCCTGATATATCTGCTCTGCAGCATTCTGATGTTCTATCTTGTTTGCATTTCTCAATGCTGCTCTACCACTTGCAATACCTACAGCCATAAGAATTATGATAATTCCCATAACGATAAGCATTTCTACAAGAGTAAAAGCTTTGAAAGTCTTTTTCATTATCTAAATAAAAATAATTTATATATTACCTAATACAAAATTACATTAAACCAACCATACTGTCAACTAGGTCATCACCTCTGTTAACTGGAACATAGGCATATATACAGCCATCGCAATAAAACCAATAGTAAGACCCATTAACACCAAGAAAACAGGCTCTAGAATCGAGGATAAGTTCCCTGTAGCCTCATCAACCTCTTCCTTGTAATATTGTGCAATCTTTTCCAGTACTACATCCAAATTACCTGTTTCTTCTCCAACAGCAATCATACTACTAACTAAAAGAGGGTAGTACTCACTACGAGACATAGGGAGAGTCAAAGAACCTCCCTTCTCGACATCATCCTTTGCATCTAACAATACATCCCTAAAAAGGGAATTCGACAAAGAATTCGCAGTAAGCTCCAATGCACGTACAATAGATAGTCCACTAGAAAGGAGGAGAGATAAAATTCTCGTACACTGAGCAACCTGCATCTTAGTTACAACATCTTTCACGATAGGGATATTTATAACAATCTTATCCATCACTCTCTTACCCTTCGGGGTATCAAAATATGCTTTACCTCCAACTATTCCAATTGCAAGAACAATGAAGATAATCCACCAGTACTGAGTCATAAAGGCACTTATATTAATGAGTACAGTCGTAGTCCATGGCAAAGTAGCATTAAACTCTTCATAAATATCTGACATAGCAGGAACAAGTACAAACATAAGGAGTACAACAACCGCAACAATGACAACAAGCATAATAATTGGATATATTAATGCTGATCTTAACTTCGCGTTCAAAGATTTTTTCTCTTCTAATTCTATTGCTAACTTGACAAGAACTACATCTAACTTACCACTAGACTCACCAGCCTCTACAAGATTCAATGTAACATCATCAAAGATATCCTCCTGTGCCCTAAAAGAGTCTGACAAACTCTTACCAGATTCAATATCAACCTTAACACTTGAAATAACTCTACGAAACAAAGGGTTCTCTACTTGTTGCTCCATTATCTCCAATGCTCTTGTAATAGCAAGTCCAGCAGACACCATTGTAGCCATCTGTCTCATAAATACAACCTTCTCTTTCAATGGTACACCTCCAACATTAATTTCATTCAACCTCTTCATATCAAAACCAAAAGAGTCCTTAATCTTGACAATAACAAGACCTCTCTCGTGTAATATTTCAGAAACCGTATTAGTATCCTTAGCAGTAAGACTACCCTTGATTTCCTTACCCTCTGGTGTTCTTGCCCAATATTTAAACTTTTTCATATACTTATGACTTTAATAATCTAGTTACTTCTTCAGGATAAACTGCAAATTCTTGAGCTGTCTTCATGTTAATAATTCCCTCCCTAACCAAATTTACTAAAGATCTCTCCAGAGAAATCATGCCTATGTCTGAACTTGTCCTAATCACATTATCAACCTGATGTGTCTTACCCTCACGAATAAGATTCTTAACCGCAGGATTCACTATCAATATCTCCGCTACGGCTCGTCTCCCACCATGATCAAGAGGTATTAATCTCTGAGCCACAACTGCTTCCAAAATATTTGCCAACTGAGCCCTAATCTGCGCTTGTTGTACTTCTGGGAATACATCTATCATTCTATCTATACTCTGTGCCGCATTATTGGTATGCAATGTAGCAAATACCAAATGCCCTGTCTCAGCCAAAGTGATTGCAGCTGATATGGTTTCATAGTCTCTCATCTCTCCTACCAATATTACATCGGGATCTTGCCTCATAGCACTCTTAAGAGCAATAGGCCACGAATGGGTATCCTGTCCCATCTCTCTTTGATCTATAAGAGACTTCTTACCATCAAAAAGATATTCTATTGGATCCTCTATTGTTACAATATGAGCAAAACGAGTCCTATTAATATCCTCTATCATCGCAGCCAATGTAGTACTCTTACCATGCCCTGTAGGACCAGTCACGAGTATCATGCCTTGTTTAAGTTGTGTAAACTGATGGTATAGCTGTGGTAATTTTAATTCTTCTATAGTTCTAACCCTAGTTGGAATAAGACGAAAAGCAGCAGAAAGACTCTTCATAGAGTAAAAAGCATTAACCCTAAATCTGCCAGCATACTTCGCCTGATGACTATATGCAAAATCTATCTCTCTATTTACTTCCAGCAGTTCTCTCTTATCATCACTAATGAGAGACATTATTAGTTCCTCAGCCTCAACAGGATCTATAATCTGATCACTTATCTCTTGTAAAGTCCCATCAACACGTATGATTGGTGGATACCCAACAGAAATGTGCAAATCAGAAGCGCCTTTCTCAATTGTATACTCAAGCAATTTGGTTATCTTACTCTTACCCACAATATTTATATCAACACTCTCCTCTAGCTCATCTGGAATCTTTGGTACAGATGTATCTACCTCCTCTAACACTTCCGGAGTAGGGGGTTGAACTTGTTTGTCATGAACAACAGCTGGAGCACTATCTTGTGGAATTAAAAAGTTCTCTTCTTGATCCTCTACCTTTACGGTTGGTTGTACCAAATTATCTTCCCTGGGCAAATTCTCCACAGCCTCTACCTTCTTGACATCAGGAATTATATCTTTCAAAGAATCACTACTTGGGTTATCAGAACTTCCTTGCAGTGGATTGACAGGAGTAGTATTCACTCCATTATTAAAACTTGGATATGAAACATTCATTCCAATATTTTGAGCAGTATTATCCATTTTTTCAACACTTAAGTAATTAATATTTATTCTCTAGACACCCTCATTACTTCCTCTATTGTAGTAATTCCTTCCAAAGATTTCAAATAGCCATCCTGCATCATAGTCATCATCCCCATACTCTTTGCCTCCTTCTCGATATCTACCGCAGTAGATTGATCCATTATCATCCTACCTATTTTCTCAGAAACATCCAACACCTCAAAGATACCAATCCTACCAGAGTATCCATTTCCACCACACCTATCACAGCCCTTACCTTTGTAAAGATATATCTCTGGTTTACCATTGGCCCCAACTTTAGCCTCTCGCATTACAGACGCACCTTCATCACCTCTCTGCTTCTTAGAAGCTATCACTTTGTTAATATATCCAACCAAATCAAACTTAGGAATATCTTTAAATTGACCGACTATATCATCCACTAATTCTGGAGAAGCAAGATATGGTTCAATACAGTGCTTACAAATTCTTCGTGGTAATCTCTGAGCTACAACAAGACGCATTGTAGAAGCTAGAAGGTATGGCTCAATACCCATATCTAGAAGTCTTGGTATAGCGGCTGCAGCACTATTGGTATGAAGCGTAGAAAGTACCAAATGACCAGTTAGTGATGCCTGAACAGCTAGTTCTGCAGTCTCCTGATCCCTTATCTCCCCAACCATGACAATATCAGGGTCTTGCCTAAGTACAGACCTAAGAGCATTAGCAAAAGTTAATCCAATATCTGGTTTAATCTGTATCTGAGTTACACCTGGTATACGTATTTCTACTGGATTTTCCAAAGACATAATGTTTACCTTAGGATCGTTAACTTTCATCAAAGCACAAGCTAGTGTCCTTGTCTTACCACTACCTGTAGGACCAGTCACAAGCACAATACCATTGGTAATCTTAATTCTATCTAAAAATAGCTTATACGCATTTCCCCTCAACCCCGTTGTCTCTATCGTAATCCCCGAGGTATCTGATTCTAAAAGACGCATTACCACTTTTTCACCAAAAATCGTAGGCATTACCGAAACACGAATATCTATCTTACTCCCATCCATCTTAACCTGAAATCTTCCATCCTGAGGAAGCCTTTTCTCATCAATTTTCAGATTAGCCAATATCTTAATACGAGACGCAATAGCGGCTGTAAGATTCTTAGGCAGTACTAACCGTTCTGTCATCACACCATTAATTCTAAACCTTACTCTTAATTTTATCTCCATGGGCTCAATATGAATATCTGATGAAGAAGAAGTAACCCCATACTGTAGTATCGCATTCACAATCCTTGCAACAGGAGCATTTCTAAGTTGCTCACTTGACAATATCTTCGAAGAATCATCACTGATCTCTTGAATAGGTAATTCTACATCCTCCAAAGCATCGGTAACCTCAGAACTCATCATCTCACCAACTCTCTGATCAAGGACAAAATTAATACTCCCCCTAGTTGTAATATATACCTGTATCTTGGTTCCAAAAGGATACTTTTGCTGCAATGCCTGTGTCGCTTGAACATCAAAAGGGTCTAACATGGCAATTTTGACATAGTCATCACCCCTTTCAAACGGTACAGCACTAAACTTTTGCAAACTATCTACATTAACCTCTGCAATGACACTCTCCGAAACAACAACTTCCCGCAAATCAATATATGGTATACCAAAAATCTCGGCTTCAGACTTTGCTAAAGTCTCATCATCCAAAATTCCAAGCTCTCGAATAATGGCTTCCTCGCTCCTAGGAGAACGTGACCTTTCCACTCGCACCTTGTCAGCATCAGTGCTACTTATAATTTTACTATTCTCTAGATATTGTAAAAGGGTAGTTTTACTCATAGGGCAGTTTTAATTTTAGTCCTTCATTACATAATATTGGAAAGATTGTAGATAGTCAAACTCCTATTAAGACCTGTAATATAACAAATTTAACTACAAAATCTTAAGATTTTAGATATGGTATATAATGATAGATATATGACCTACCTACTCGTAACGCAACACAACAATTTAGAGAACCAAGATATACTCAAACTCCTATCAACCCTCTGGAATAGAAAAATCACACCTAATGATTTAAAGAACAACGTAGACCTCTATGTAATAGATGGTCGAGAACAAAACTCGATAGGTATAGAAGAGATAAAAGAGTTACAAGAAAAGATGAGATTCCAACCCTTTAAAGAGAGTGTACAAATTGCAATCATACTAAGTGCTAAGAAACTGACACACCATGCACAAAACTCGTTTCTCAAAACATTAGAAGATAGCTCAGAACGAACAGTGCATATTCTCCTAGTCGATAGTGAAAAAGATCTGCTCCCAACCATTACCTCCAGAAGCAAGAAAATATATACAAAAACAATCACCAATTTTGAGAATACCAACAGTCTAGATTCCTTCTGTTTTGAGGATAGTGATTTGGTACAATCTTTCAAGTTCATTGAAGGTCTAGCAAAGAACAAGCTTAAGAGTATAGAATATCTAGAATCATATCTTCAAACTTTGCATAATTTGTTCAGAAAGAGTATAAAGGAAGGTGCAGATATCAAAGCAATTACTACGAAAATAGAGTTAGTAATCACTACAAAGCAACAGATAAACGCCAATGGAAATAGGAGATTGTTACTTGAAAACTTGTACTTACAAATACAAAGATTAGGATAATTCAACCCTTAACATTTGACCGAAAAAGAAGTAGAATATAGGTATATATTGCAACTAGATAAATTACAACAAGCTACGAGAAAATGCCAAAGAAAAGCGAATATGGGGCGTCCAATATTCAGGTCCTAGAAGGTTTAGAAGCAGTCAGGAAAAGACCCGCTATGTATATTGGATCTACCGACTCTATGGGTTTACACCATATTTTTACAGAGATACTAGACAACTCCGTGGATGAAGCCATCGCGGGTTTTTGCGACAATATATGGGTAACTTTAAACAAGGATGGCTCTTGTACAGTACAGGATAATGGTAGAGGTATCCCAATTGAAACTCATCCCCAGACTAAAGTATCTACACTAGAAACCGTCATGACAAACCTTCATGCTGGAGGTAAGTTCGACGGAAGTGCATATAAAGTTTCCGGTGGTTTGCACGGGGTAGGTATGAAGTGTACAAACGCACTTTCAGAATGGGTAGAGACTGTTGTATATCTAGACGGTGGAGAGTATAGACAGGATTACAAAAGGGGAGCCCCACAAGCACCTGTTAAAAAGGTCGGAAACACAAGAAAGACTGGAACAAAGCACACCTTCCTACCAGACTCTCAGATATTTACAGAAACAATTTGGGATTTTAAGAAAATCCTTACCAAATGTAGACAACATGCATACCTCACTGCTGGACTTAGATTTACACTCAAAGACAACAGGGTAGAAAAAGGAGAATCTCCTAAGATTTTCCAACTCTACTTTGAGGATGGTATTAAATCATACGTTCAATTTCTAAATCTTGACGAGAGATCCGTAAGTGACGAACCATTCTACATGAACAAATCAGAAGACAATATTTGGGTCGAAGTAGCTATGCAGTACACAGATAGTATGGATGAGAATGTCATGTGCTACACAAACAATATCAACAATCCCGAGGGTGGTACACATCTTGCAGGATTTAGAACAGCCCTTACTAGCACATTAAATGTATATGCACAAAGCAACGAATTACTACGAGGTGTAAAAGGTACACTTAGTGGAGATGATGTACGAGAAGGGCTAACCGCAGTGGTGTCAGTCAAGGTCACAGATCCTCAATTTGAAGGACAAACTAAAATAAAGCTTAATAATCCAGAAGTAAAAGGTGTTGTCTCCAAACTAGTTAGAGAAGGATTTCTAACCTACTTAAAAGAAAACCCCAGTATCGCTAAAAATGTCATTGGGAAAGCTGTACTTGCCAACAAAGCAAAGGCTGCTGCCAAAGCTGCAAGAGATGCCGTTATCCGTAAGAGTGCACTAGAAAGTTCCGCATTACCTGGGAAATTAGCAGACTGCATTAGCAATGATCCAGCAGAATGCGAACTCTACATTGTAGAGGGAGACTCTGCAGGTGGTAGTGCAAAGCAGGGTAGGGATAGACACACACAGGCTGTACTTCCACTAAGAGGAAAAATTATTAACACCCACAAATACAGAGTAGATAGAGTATTAGGGAATAATGAGTTTAACAACATTACTACAGCACTTGGCGTTGGTATTGGAGACACCCTAGACACTAGTAAACTAAGGTACCATAAAATCATCATCATGAGTGACGCAGATGTAGATGGGTTACATATAACCACATTAGTTTTAACTCTTCTCTTTAGATTCTTCAGACCACTCATTGAGCAAGGATACATCTATGTTGCACAACCACCACTTTTCAAAGTAGAAATTGGAAAGAAAAGATATTACTTTATCAATGAACGAGAGAAAGACGCCTTTCTCACGAAGACTAAACTCTCTGGAAAGAAACCAGTAGTAAACAGATTCAAAGGACTAGGAGAAATGGATCCTGAACAACTTTGGGACACCACCATGAGTCCAGAGGACAGAGTACTAAAACAGGTATTCATAGAAGATGGGCAAGAGGCAGAACACACCTTTGAAATGTTGATGGGTAATGAGGTACCACCTAGAAAAAGATTTATCCAAAAGTATGCGAACAAAGCTATATTAGATGTTTAACAAATATTTATGCAAGACGAAATAAAGAATCCTACAGTAGAAGACAATAATGATATAGACTTCAATACAACCTTCAAGCCAGGAGAGATTGCTCCACGAAGCATTATTGACGAAATGAAGTCTAACTTCATAGATTACTCCATGTCCGTCATTGTCTCCCGTGCACTCCCAGAAGTTAAAGACGGCCTTAAACCTTCTCAAAGAAGAATCCTAGTGGCCATGAATGACCTTGGATTGATGCCTACTGCTCACTTCAGGAAATCGGCAAAAATTGCAGGAGATACCTCTGGTAACTACCACCCTCACGGTGAAGGAGTAGTATATCCAACAATGGTAAAACTAGCACAACCATTCTCTATGAGATATACACTAGTACACGGACAAGGAAACTTCGGCTCTATCGATGGTGACCCTCCAGCTGCAATGAGATACACAGAAGCCAAACTTTCCAAGATTGCTCCAGAACTCCTCAAAGACTTAAACAAAGGGACTGTTACATACAACATTAACTACGACGGTACAAGACTTGAACCAACTGTATTACCAGCACTATTCCCCAACCTCCTAAGCAATGGCTCTCAAGGTATTGCTGTAGGTATGGCTACACAAATCCCTCCTCACAATCTTACAGAACTCATCAATGCACTCCAAGAGATGATTAAACGAGAGAACAAGTGGGAAGGTAAAGCCATATACAACGAACTCAGAAAAACAAAAGAGAAAAGTGAGAAAACTCCACAAACACTTAATTCAAAACCGGAACACTACTTTGAAAACTATGTAGACACTAAACAGATAGATTTCAGTGAAGACATCCGAACTATTGAAAACAGACTAAAAGAAAACAATGAAGTCGTCTATCCTGATTTCAAATCCGATATTAATCCTACGGAATTGATTGAGATAATTCCTGGACCTGATTTCCCAACCGGAGGAACAATATATGACCAAAAGGAAATACTAAATGCATATGCCACAGGTCGAGGCAGGATATTACAAAGAGCAAAGGCAAGCATCGTCGAAGGTGCTAAGAACAGATTCCATATCATAATCACTGAAATCCCTTACCAAGTTAACAAAGCCCATATGATTGAAAAGATTGCAGACTTAGTTAAGGATAAAAGGATTGCTGGTATCGCTGATATAAGAGATGAATCCAACAAAGACGGTATCCGTGTAGTTGTCATACTCAAAAGAGACGCACAACCAAAAGCTGTACTCAACAAACTATACAAGTACACCGAAATGCAAAAGGCTTTCAATGCTAATATGATCGCATTAGTCAACAACGAGCCAAAGACCCTTTCCTTAAAAAGAATGCTTGAACTATTCCTTTCCTTCAGAATTACAGTAACCATTAGACGATATGAATACGATCTCGCCGAGTCTAGATATAGAGGCCATATTCTCGAAGGTTTACTAAAAGCTCTAGACGTTCTTGATGAAATCATATCAACTATCCGCAAATCTAAAACACAAGACAGTGCAAAAACCAACCTTATCGACAAATTCAAATTTACAGAAGTACAAGCACAAGCAATACTTGATATGCAACTTAGACGACTAGCTGCACTTGAGAAAGTGAAATTACAAAATGAATATAAAAATATAGAGAAGAAGATTAAGGAGTTTAATGCAATACTTGATAGTGAAGATAAGATCCTTGAAGTCATAGATGCAGATTTACAAATTATCAAAGAGAAGTTTGGTGATGACAGAAAATCCAAAGTTATAAAAGGGAAGATAGGAGAAATTAACGAGGAAGATATGGTTGCTTCTGAAGACACCCTAGTAACAATTACAAACGCTGGATACATAAAGAGGGTAGATCCTGATTCATACAGATCTCAAAAAAGAGGTGGGAAAGGAGTAAGAGGTGGAAACAATAAAGAAGGTGATTGCGTCAAGCATGCAATACTTTGCAATACATTGGATGAGCTAATGCTCTTTAGTAACAGAGGAAGAGTATATACACTAAGAGTCTTTGAAATCCCAGAGTACAGTAGAACAGCAAAAGGATTACCATTGGTAAATCTCATTTCTCTTGAGCAAGACGACTTAGTTACCTCCTTTGTCACAAGAGATCCTAAGGGTGGAGTAGGGGAAGGAAAGGACAGTGACGACAAGGTGCATAATAAGTTCTTTACAATGGTCACTAAGAATGGAGTAATTAAAAAGACTCTAATCTCAGAGTTTAGCAATATTAGAACTAATGGTTTAATTGCACTTACACTAGCAGAGGGTGACAAATTGACATGGGTAAAACCAACAACAGGAGACAATGATGTCATCTTAATCACTTCAGAGGGGAAATCTATTCGATTCAAAGAATCTGATGTAAGAGCCATGGGTCGAACAGCCAAGGGTGTGACTGCCATGAAGTTCAAATCAAAAACAGATTATATTGTAGGTATGGGTATAATCAAGAGTGAAGATTTTAGATTACTAACCATCTCCCAGGGAGGTTACGCCAAGATGACAGAACTTAAAGAGTACGGGACTCAAAAGAGAGCAGGGAGTGGTATATTCACATTCAAGGTTACCCCGAAGACTGGTCATGTAGTAGCTGCACGAATACTGGATGACCCAGAGGAGAGCGAACTAGTAATTATTTCTGAGAAATCTAAGGTGATAAGGTCTAGCTTAGAAGCAGTACCTACACAGGGGAGACAAACTAGTGGAGTAAAGATTATGAATGTAGATGAAAAGGACAAAGTGGCAACAGTAGCTATGATGTAATCTTAATAACCTGATCCTTATTCATATCATCGTAATATTTATGAAGGTATTTAATCGTAGCTAATACTTTTTGATAATCAAATTCATTACCCTTATCAATTTGGATTACCTTACTCTCTATCTTAACCATCTTACTAGATAACTCTTCTATCCTATTTTGTAATATCGCCATATCTTCCTTATTCAAAACCATATTCCTTTCCCCCTTAATTTATATACTCTATTCTAAAACATCTAAAATTATATTTCCTGACTTAGTAGTAGGTAAGTACAGCTTCTATAACCAATACTATTCAAAACAAATTATTCACCCACCTACCAACCAAAGACGACAATTACGACACTAAGCCAGGCTTAATAGTAATTTGGTATAATCATAGTATGAAAAACATATTAAACATTTTAGTCTCTTTCTTTGCCTCCTTACTAACCTTCTTCAATGTTCTTGACCTGCCTCAAGACGAGGATATAGAGAAGAGTGATGAAGTAGTGGTTAACGAATTATTAAATACAGAAGAAAGTAGTATAGAAGACTTAGAACCAGAAGAAGTAGTAGCCCCATCTACTAGTAGTAGTAACTGGTGGGAATATCCTAGTGATATTCAAGAATGCACTAGAGATGGTAATAATCTTTTAGTTTTAGTAAACAAGAAGTATCAGTTACCAAGTACATACAAACCTACAGATTTGGTTAAAGCAAGTAATAGTGGTATTAGAAAAGGAGAGAATTACTACCTTAGATCTATCATCATTGACGACCTGAGGGATCTCATCACTGATTCTAAGAACGATGGTATTGATTTAAGTATCGTAAGTGGATACAGATCATACAATACGCAAGAAAGTACATACAATTACTGGATATCATACTACAACAATTGTGTATCTTGTACAGACAAAGTATCGGCTAGAGCAGGGCATAGTCAACATCAGTTAGGTACTACACTAGATTTCAGTAGTAATGAGATTGGTGATGCACTAGGTAGTCAGTTTGGTGGTACTAAAGCTAGTAATTGGTTAGTAGAGAATGCATACAAGTATGGTTTTGTAATTGGATATCCTCAAGGATATGAGAGTACAACAGGTTATAGCTATGAGAGTTGGCATTACAGATATATTGGTAAGAGTAACGCTCTAGAGCAAAGAAGTAGTGGAATGATACTGGAGATGTATTTAAGAAGTAAGAATTAATATGATAGGATAGGGGTATGAAGAAAGGTTTTAGACAGAGAATAGGAAGTATTTACATATTTACTGGCATAGTATTTTGTTTAATAGCTACAGCTCTACTTGCATACCCTCAACTACCATATATCTTTAATTTCCTCTCTATTAACACTCCTGAAAAAGAAGAAGAAAACATCATTCTACCTATATATCAAGATGAAATTGTAGAAGAGGTTATAGAAGAAACCCTCTTAACACTCCCTCCTATTGATACAACCCTACCTATCCAAAACATACTCCTAATCCATAATATTGGAGTAAATGCTGAAATCCAAGTAGGAGAAGACTCTCATAAAGCTCTTGCTAATGGTCCGTGGATTGTTACTGATTATGCAAACCCAGAAAGTAGATATCTCGAAGAAACCTCCAAATCAATTATCATAGCTTCTCATAGATTTGGATATTCCTCTTGGCCTAAAGAGAAGAGAACAGCAGTATCTTTTTTTAGTCTTCCTGAAACGAAGGTAGGAGATAGCATTACAATAGTATGGAATCAAAGAGAATATCTCTACAACATAGTAGAACTAGATCAAGATACTCATATTAAAGAGTATGATACGGATTTAATTCTCTACACTTGCCATTACTACAACTCCCCAATTAGAATATTTAGATATGCCAATTTAGTAAGTATCAATGGACAAGTAGTAGAGTAGGGCATACATTGACACAACATACACCCCATAGTATAATATTCTCAGTATTAATTTACTACTCTTTAACTTTTCAATATATACATTATGAAAAAGATATTTTCATCTATGATTATCTCTTTTAGTCTTGTACTTTCAAATGTATCAAACATTTTTGCAAATGGATATGGCCATGTACCTGTTAAAACAGACTTTGTTTTAGATTTTAAGACTGTATCAGCATTAATCGCATTAGTATCTTTTGGTATTGGTGCTACATTGATCATAGAAGGTAAGTACTTTAAGAGCTTATCTAAGTAATCAGTATATGGGGTAGTGTATCAGCACATACCCCATAGTATTGACCCAAAGGGTAAGGAATGGTATAATTAATTAGTTAATAAATAAAGATTCTGCTCTTTAATATATTTCCAAAACACACATAAAAGGTTCATAGAGAGAGATAATTTCTTATCTTTTTTATGTTTCTTTTATAAGAAACTAGTTCTTTAAAATATACTTGTATTATGTGATATTTATATCCATATTTATACAAGTTCTCATATGGTAATGGTTATGGAATAGATTATTCTCCTAGAATAGTCACAACCATATTATTAGGTTTTAACATTTAAATATGTTGAGGGTTAGTATTATGGTTGTGGCGACTATAAAAATTTTTAATAAAAGTTTTTCTAATACAAAGGAGAAAAATCATGGAAAGATATAAGGTTACATTGGCGTTACAAATACTCACAGTTTTCGTACTAATCTTTGTACTCGTAGCAATAATATTGCAGAGTCCAGAAGTAGCACCTGTTGCAGAAGTAGCACCTGTTGCAGAAGTAGCACCTGTTGCAAAAGTAGCACCTGTTGCGGAAGTAGCACCTGTTGCAGAAGTAGCACCTGTTGCGGAAGTAGCACCTGTTGCGGAAATAGCAGAGGTTACAAAAGACGACACTGTTTTGGAACACTTAGCTTACTGGACTGTTGCAACAGAAACCGAGAATTGGCCCGTAATGGACCAGTTCAACATCGTGGCATGCCACGATGACCCAGACGAAGATGGAAACGCTAAAATTGTTTTCCTAATTGGAGAAATCCAAGAAAGCGATTTACAGCTAACCTACTTTAATGGGTACAACGGAATCTGGTCTGAAGCAGCAAAATCTCAGATTATTTCTGAGATCCAGGATAGTGTCCGCCCCCACGTGCCAGGGTTTACCTTGAACCATGTGGAAATTATTCACCAATAGCCACAACCACCATATGAGAATCGAGCACCCCCTCCTAACAGAGGAATATATATTCTTGACTTTCATAGTCAACAATAAATATTTAGGGTGCTCTTTTCTTTTTTCCTCATATACAATATATTTAAGTATGAAACTACTAACAAAAATACTCCTAACAACTATAATAATCCTAATACTACCAATATCCATATACTACGGACTAAAAATACAAAATACTAACTTCATACTTGAACATATAAACAGATCCTACGTAATAACACTACCAAACAAAGTATGGTTTGAGATAGACGGAAGTACAGACACCCTAAACAAAAAACAAATATTTGGAAATGACACAACACTTCTAGAAACAACAGGATTAAATTGGGGACTACAATACCCAACCCACACAGCAACTATACAAAATGATACCGCAGTAAAAACACTAACAGGAACAAGGGTAGGGGATACAATAGCTATCGAACAAAACATCACGATATTTGATAATGAATATGATACATACACTACATACATATACTTCTCACAATACGGGCTATTTGAAAACAACACATACACCCAAGAAGGATGTAGTGTGAATATAGGGTCAGAAAGTGGAGATATCACATACAATCCTAAATACTCTATTGTAAATATCACATACGAGATAATAAACAATACGATAGAAGATAATCTGTTACTTAAAATATCATGCAAATAAAAGAAAGATTACTACCAACAATTGCAGTAACATTCATATTCCTCTACTATATATCCAACCTCCTAGCCAACGGACTAGAATACCTCCAACAAGACTTAATCTATGGAATTACCTCTGGACTATGCATATTCTTACTACCTGCATTAATATCAAAAGTTATTCTTAAAAAGAAATACTTCGGAGTAGGATATATTCTATCTACACTCATATACCCCTTAACATACCTCAGTATTCTCCTTCTACACCACTATCTTAATATCCCAGCACTACTATCATACAGAATATTTGCATTACTCATACTCTTTGCTGTACCAATTCTTACACTAGTAGTTACATTTACTGAAAAAAGGACACATGTTAAAAAAATCTCAAGAACCATACTAGGCATACTAATAGTTATTGGATTACTACTAGGTACAAGACACCTACTAAACCTTGGAAAAGACTCTCTATTAAGTTTAGACTTCCTACAGCATAATGCAGTATCTATGCAAATGTCAGAGGGAGAACTCTGTCTTACACCAAACGATTGTTCCTCCCTATTTAAAAAATTAGGCTATACAACTTACTACCACACTATACAAACAACACTAACAGTGGGATACGGATTAGAAACAGGAATAGCCGAGGTATCTCTTATGACTGCATTTATAGTTACTTCTGCACTTACACTATTTACCTTCTTTCAAAAACATATTAAAGATGACGAACTAGCCTTTCTTGGAGCACTAATCTCTATCTTTTTCTTTGAACTAGGTGCCTATTCATTCAATTTTATAATACCTCAAACATTTGTATTACTACTATTTATCAACCTGTTAACAGAAAAAAATCTTACTTGGATAAAACTTTTTATCTGTTCTCCAATACTCTTCGCTATACACTTTGCCCTTGGACCATTCTTTGTAGGCATATTATTTATCTACAAAGTATTCTTTAATTCAAAAAGTAAAATATCTAAAACAATTACCATACTATCCTTTCTCACAGTAATTATTACCTTCGTTGCCAATTTAAGAGGATTTAGTATTGAAAAACTCATACAGCAAGCTGATATTACACAACTAGGCTTTTATACTAATTACTATTTCCCTCATAATTTAGAATTTCTTGCACAACAATATGGCTTAATATTAATACCTTTACTCCTCGCTATTGTTTATTTCCTTTTCAAAAAGGATACCTCAAACAATGTCCTTTTCTCTATTACATACCTCTCTATCTGTCTTTCTTGTTACTTTCTAGGCCCTACCTATGCCAACAAGTTCTTAATCGGGAGCAGTGTATTTATTGTTTTCTTAATTATTAATCTAATTATAGATCTGAAATTCAAAAGATTCCTCAAGTTACTTCTTCTCTTCTCCCTATTCATATCTACCATACCTTTCTACTTAATAAATTACTCTAAATATACTAATTTCTATCTACAAAGTAATGGAACAATATCTGCACTAAATAGAAATGATAGCCACCTTATCCAATATTTGAAAACTACGGATATTGACTGCCAAATACTTTCAGATCCATATACACAAATAGTGGTTACAGGGCAAACTCCATATGATACTTCTGGAGGACAATACCAAGAACTCTTTACCCGTAAGGCTTTAATCGAATTTATTAGAAACCCGAGTGACACAACATACGAAGAGCTGTTATCTTCAAACGATATTGACACACCACTGTGCTTTTTACTGTCAACCAGATTGTACTCAAGCGAGAAATATGTGAATAAATCTAATATCTCATGGCTAAACTCGATGTACGAGTACGAAATTAACACTAATTACAATATTGGAGATTTTACCGGTTTAATAGACTTTCTTAAAACAAAAGGTTATGAAATATCATATTCTGATGAACATTTTCAACTGTTTACTCCTACAATAGAGTAGGGTATCCCTCCCCCTTATACGTTTTACTATGGGTCGATATTTTGGTATAATGTACCATACTTTTAACTGCCTAAAACTATGAGGAACTCTTTAAAAAGTACAACTAAAGAATTCGATCTAATTTCCATATCTCACTACTTCTATCCAAGAGTAGGTGGTCTTGAGAATATGGCATTTAATCTAGTATCAGGCCTTACTAAAAAAGGTCTCAAAAGTCTTACAATATACGGCTCTAACAAAAGATACTCTACAACTATTAACAACTTCCAAGCTGAAAGTTTTAAAGTATTCAACCTCTTTGATGGAACATACCCCCTCTTTGGTCTACGCTTTGTCACATATGTATTTAATACAATACGTGAGAATCCAAACGCACAAGTAGTAATTCACAGCAGACATTTACTAAGTAGTTTAATTACATCCGTAATATGTATAGTACTAAGCCACCAATACACAGTAATTGAACACAATGCTGGTCCAATATATTTCAAGTCTAGACTTGTAGGAACTCTTGCTTCTTTCTTAGATAAATATCTATTTAGCTTAGTACACAAGTTTGCTTCCCGAATTATATCTGTTTCAGAAACTGGAAAGACTTGGGTATCAAATACCTTTAGAATCCAGAAGAATAATATACAAACCATTTACAATGGATACAACCCTAAAGAAATTAGAAACTCCTTCAGTAAAAAGGAGAATATAGTTGTATGGGCTGCCAAATGGATTGAGGTTAAAGATCCCACTACAGCTTTAAGAGGTTTTATAAAGATTGCAAAAAGATATCCTAACTGGAAATTCATTTTAATTGGACAGGGAGATTCTCTAAAAAAGTTTCCCAATATTCCTAAGAATGTAGAAGTAATTCCGAAGTTTATCAAACAAGAAGATCTTTTTAGACTGCTCAGAAAATCAAAAGTCTATGTAAACTCTTCCTTAAGTGAAGGCTTTGCACTTGGAATCTTAGAAGCAACTGCTTTTGGAAATCTCCCAGTACTCTCTAACGCACCAAGTAATAGGGAAGTCGCTAAACTACTAGATACTGAGAAGTATATCTTTACTAGAAAAAACTCTTCTGATCTTGTCAGAAAATTAGATACTGCTATCCAAGATTCAAAACAAAAGAAAATTTTCCAGAATTTGTCTAGTACAACCAAATCCTTTTTCTCAAACAACTCAATGATAGATAATTACTATGCATATCTATTCCCCAAATATTTAGCTTCTAATAATATACAAACTCTATCAATTGTAATACCTACATTCAACGAAGAAGATTCTATACTTCGTCTTCTTGACAAAGTTGTAGCGATAAAGTTGCCAAACAGTATCTCTAAAGAAATTATCCTTGTTGATGATTGTTCTACTGATAATACTTCTGCTTTGATAAAGGAATATCTTAAGAGAAGTTTTGATAATGTTAAATTCAAATCCTTAAAAAATGAATCTAACCTAGGAAAATCACAAACAGTAAAACACGGAGTTTTACACAGTACTGGAGATTTAGTTGTAGTACAAGATGCAGACCTTGAGTATACTCCAGAGGAGCTTGTCTCATTCGTTGACACTTTTCTTAAGTATCCCAATACAGATGTAATATATGGAAACAGGTTTAATGACAAGAACATATTTATTAATCCCATTCACTATCTTGGGAACAAATTCCTCACATCTGTATCAAACCTTTTTACATTTCCTAACGGTTTTGGAGTAAAAGATATGGAGACTTGTTACAAGATGACTAGGGGAGACCTCTTCAGAGACATATTCTTATCCCTAGAATCTAACACAAGCTTTGGATTAGA
This sequence comes from bacterium, assembly GCA_021107795.1. Taxonomy (GTDB): domain Bacteria; phylum Patescibacteriota; class Dojkabacteria; order SC72; family SC72; genus UBA9296. The sequence goes on along the minus strand of JAIOSB010000014.1, from coordinate 5,601 downwards.
ACCCGAAGTAACTGCCAAGTTAGCGAGTAGGGAGGCTAAGGTAAGAAATATGGATATTTCATACAAACCAAGATTCCAGAGTGAGGGGAAGAAGATGAATTGGTATAAGCATGGGCTTGAAGCTATTAATGAGATAATCAGATTCAACACTCCAAGGAGGAAATTTCGCTTCTTTTCTATACTATTTAGCAGTAAAAATCAGTAGGAACTCCAAATCGTTATCCTTTTCATATTGACATAGTAGATAAAAAGTTAGATTATATATTAATATTAATTATTATCTGCTCAAGATGCCAAATGAAAACCCAATGCCACCAGATATTTCTCCTAACTATCCTGATATCCCTGATGATGTTAAACAAGGATGGGGGGATACAGGCGAACAGGAAACTCCTGCACCAACTGAGAGCTCGGCAGACCGTTTCAAAAGACTTGCCGATAGTAGGCCTTGGGCAATAAATACAAAGAAAGAAAGCCCCTCTGATATTATTGAAGCGTCAGGCAAAGCAGTTGAAACCCATACAACCTCTCCCCTAAAACCAATAAACCCTCTAGAAAGACCCGATGATGCCCATGGAAGAAAAGTTGCAGCCGCAAGCAGGACATACGCTACAGCAGAAAGGATTAAACTCCTTAAGAATATAGAAAACTACAAGCAAGAACTTGAATCTCAACAAAGGAAACTTACAGAGGAGGAAATCCAAACACTAGTAACTACATACAAAGAATCTCTCGTAAAAGCATACTCAGCAGACCGCAGATCTAGGATGCAAGAAAGTGATACTCGATATACCCAAAAGAAACAAGCAAAATTCTTAGAAGAAAATAAAACTATGACAGAGTTGACTCCAACAAACACTCAAAAACTCCCGGAAACAGGACTCAGCACCTCTCTAGCAACACTCCAGAAAAAGTATGAAGACAAAATCCTGCCTATCAACTCCTCCATCGAAACACTTCGAGAAAGGTATATAAACCAAACTATATCTGAAGAGGACGAGAACCTCTACTTTCTTCTCTTCGACAAAAAAGTAAAAATTGCAGGAGAGCTTTTTCGAACAAAACAAGTGATAAAAAGACTTGAGGATAAAACTGGACAACCAAAAGAACCTATCACTCAAATTCAACGAGAGAAAGTATGGTCCAATACACTAGGGGAGATGCCTAAGACATTAGTAGATGGCTCAGCTGGTGAATATGGTTCTGGTTCTGCTATGCGAAACCTTTTTAATCCCTCTGACATTCCCACAACACCTGTAGAAACACCTCCAATAACTAGGGACTTCGCATCACAAATCATAGTTTAAATTAGCTTACTCAATATGTACCAAGAAATAATTATAAAAATAAAAGGCTTAGGTCTAGACGAAAAGACTTCAAACGAACTCTTTAATACAATCTCAGAAGAAATTCTAGACATAATGTTCCAAAAACTAGCAGGAACAACTACTAACCAAGATCTAGAAATACTACAACAGAGATTACAAAATTCTAAATCGACAGAACACTACGAGAATATTCTTAAGGAAATTGCAGTAACTGCATATGGAGATAATGCATTAGAAGAACTTAAGAAGATGTTCTTAGATCATATTGAAGAAATTAAAAATACAATTGCTCAGTCCAAAGACTTACTTAAGAGATATGAACAAGGAGACCCAGAAGCTATTGTTCTTATTAACAAAGCTCAACAGTCTGATGCCTTTAAGAATTTGACTAAGTAAAACTAATTCACAATCCCTTCCTTTATCTCAACAAACTGTGTGGTACTCCCATTCCTCCCTCTTAGTAGGGGAGGGGAATATTGACATTAGGCGCAACCCTATAGTATAATATAATAGATAGTTAATACTGCACTTTAACATATTTTTCCAATAAATATACATGAGTACTCATTCGTAGAGATGTTTGTCTTCATACATGAGTTCTTATGAACTCAGAACTTTAATAATTTCTAAGTATATATACATAGATTTATATCTTTATATATTTAGATTAAATAGCGTGTGGTGAAATATCTCCTTAAAAGAAATATTAGATATTTGTTACCCATTTAAGGACTTAACTAATTGTTAATTGTTTGAATGGGTAGCAAAAAACTATTAATCAAAAATGGAAGAATTCGAATCCTAGGAGGATAATCATGAATTGGGAACACATATCAATAGGTTTAATAATCATAATGGGGGTAATTGCATCCCTGTTTCACAAAAAAGATGCCTTAACCCACATAGTTATACTAAAAATCGTCGGTTATATACTAGCATTGTTACTACTAATGGCAATAACAACCCACTTTAATCCAGAGATGTTGAACTCCCTTCCAAAAGGACTCCAATCATGGATGAATACAGGAATCACCCTCTGTATTGCCTCAGCAATCACATTAATCATAGAGATTTACAATAGATCTCTTGATGATTCATGAGAAGGAAAACTCTAGCTAGTTAAGCTCTAAATTTTTCCCTTTTCAAGGAAACTATTTATCTTAATTAAAATCACCACACGCTAGAGTCTCTAAGATTATTTTTATCTTACTGATGAGTCCACTAAGGACGAAAGACTATTTCTCTGACACCTACGGATCCATTATATAAACCTACGATCTAAATCAAGGTCTATTCATACTAGCAATAAACCCAATTACCCTTAAAATCGCCCCCAGAGCTTAGCTGTTGTTTCTCCTTTACCTAAAGGCTTCCTTTAATACCACCCCTAATTAACCCCTTAAAAACCCTATTAGCTAAAAAACATAATCCAAAGTAGGGGGACCTAAAAAATTGAAACCCAGACCTATACACAAATTAGAAATAGAAGACCCATTACCAAACCCCAACTCCAAATTAAATACAGAAAAAATAAAAACAATTCCAAATATTAAATATAGTAGAAATCCCAAGTCTTAAATATTATATATGCCACATCGCATATAACCGTGATTATACTCGGTACATATAATCAGTTATTACATACATATCCAGTATAGAGTAGTACCACTCTCGACTAGATGTATACAGATCCACACACACATCGAAATACACAACAATTAATACTCTCTACTAAACAAATATACCTATATTCTCAACAGAGTATTGGCACTCACTTATCCACACCGTGAAACTATAGGCCACCACACACTATGGGACAAATATCGTAACAACCCCTACCCCTACTCTTACCTCACCATACCATATTAAAACCAACTGAAATATACCGCAAGAACTACTGCTAATAACAACACCACATTATATCCAACAATCTGCCATCTTATATTATTCTGACCAGCAAGATGAATTAGACCACCACCAACAAAACCCCCTACTGTCGGCACTATAGCAATAACCTCATGACTAGAACCAATAAAGATAAAAGGAATTATAGCAAACATATTTATCAATGAAAGCAAAACCTCTCTACGCCCAATAATAGACCGCTCCATCCCTAACTCACTAAATTGCATATACAATATAACCAAATATAACAAGAAAATTAAAGGAAACACTACATACAAAGGAAAACCACTTGCAAGAACAGAAAAAGTAAAGAAATAAATCATTAACAAAGAAAGAATATACGAAGCCGTCTGAGCAACCTGCAACAAAGGCAAAGCCTTAAACAATGCAACATTAAACACATTAACCATCAAAAAACATACATAGGTAATCATCCATATAAAACCGAGAAGTATTAAAAGCAAAATACCCTCATAAATACGATCAAACCGCTGGAAAAAGAATATCAATACAAAAAGGACCTCACTAAACACAAACAAACCACCCTGAAGAATATATATTAAAGACCTAATTTTCACCTTAAAGTTAAAAGCCCACAACAAACCAACAACAGCAACAAAAAAATATATAACCCCTACTCCATAAACCATTAACAATGAGAACTCCTGAGAAGATATCTTAGTAAAAAAGAGCGAAAAAGGCAAAACAAAAGAAAGAAGTATAAGTTTTAACCTCTTTACACTATCCTCTCCTGTACTCTGAGTAATAATATTATCCATATAGCTGACTAATATATCTAATCCCCTTCTCCGTTAATACCCTACCACGATTAGTACGTTTAATAAAGCCACACTTCATAAGATAAGGCTCGTGAACCTCGGACAAAGTTCCCTCATCCTCAGACAAAGAAGCTGCCAATGTAGACAAACCAACAGGACCACCACCAAAACTATTAAGAATAAGATCTAATATTTTCCTATCTATACCCTCCAAGCCCATTTCATCAATACCAAGTAACTCAAAGGTTCTCTGCACAACCTCTAATGACACCACATCCCTATCCTTGTCCTGCGCATAATCCCGTACTCTCCGAAGTAATCTCAAACCTATCCTAGCAGTACCACGAGAACACTTAGAAAGTAGCTCTAACGCTTGATCCTCCATCTGAATACTCCATAACTTACAAGCCCTCTTGATAATCCTATTCATATCCTCATGCTCAAAGAAATCCAACCTCTGAACCAAACCAAACCTATCCCTCATAGGAGAACTAATCTTACCAATTTGAGTAGTAGCACCAATCAAAGTAAAGGGCTCCAAATTTAACCTAATGGTCTTAGCAGAAGGACCTTTACCCATAATGATATCTAATGCCCTGTCCTCCATAGCAGGATACAAAATCTCCTCTACAGTAGGAGACAACCTATGTATCTCGTCAATAAACAAAACATCATTAGCCTTAAGACCAGTAAGTATAGCAGCCAAATCTCCCTGACGCTCTATAGCAGGACCTGAGGTAATTCTAATAGAAGAACCTATCTCAGTCGCAATGGCCATCGCAAACGTAGTCTTACCCAACCCTGGAGGACCATAAAACAATATATGATCTACCACCTCCTTACGCTTCTTCGCAGAACCAACCATCATACTAATTGCCTTCTTCTCCAACTCCCTTCCTACAATATCATCAAACCTCGATGGTCTTATCTTCTGCTCTGACTCAGATAACCCAGCACTAACAACTACCTTGCTATTCTTCCCCCTATTCTTCTCCTCTGTTGTTTTACTAGATTTAATCATTATTCAGACAACACCTTTTTAAGTAACTCTTCTATCTCCAACATACCACCATCCAATATCTTCTCCGCCTTCTTAACATACAACTTAAGAGACTCACCACTAAAGCCCAGAGCCCTCATAGCGTCCTTGAACTCCTTAATACGCTTACTCTCTATACTCTGCTTATCCTCATCCTTAAAATCAATCTTACCTCTCAGTTCTAATATGATCTTTTGAGCTCCCTTAATACCAAGCCCCAGTACCTTACTTAACTTACGAGAATCACCCTCGAGTATAATACCTTCTAATTCTTCCTGAGGATATGTAGAAAGTATGGCTAACCCAATCCTAGGACCTATACCAGACACCCCTATTAATTGTTCAAAGAAGTCCCTATCGCTCTCTTTCTCAAAGCCATAGAGGGTTTGATTATCTTGTCTAACCTGGAAACTTGTATATATCTTAATATCGCTCTTAACTGGCAAAACTTTAGTGTTAGTAGGAACAAAAACCCTATACCCTACCCCACTGGATATGAGGATATCGATATAGGATTGCTTACCTATGTATGTTTTGAGTACTTTACCCT
>JAIOSB010000025.1 GCA_021107795.1 bacterium | reverse complement strand
TACTTCAACACAACATCCATATTTATAATCATCGGAGATTTTTCTGTCTGCTCTATCTCTCCTCCAGACAAAGACTCCCCATTGGAAACAATACTCAAACTGTAATCCCCTGGTACAATCACAAACCTATACCGCCCCTTCTCATCTGTAATCCTCTCTCCTACAATCTCATTGAACTCTACCTCTTTAAGGACCACCTGCACACCCTCTAAAGGCTTACCCTCCTGATCTGTTACTACCCCATACCTAATCCTCTTCTCAAAAGAGTTAATTACTAGGAATATAGACAAGAGACCATAAATAGCTACTATCAAAAGATTGATAACACTAGGTTCCTGCAGACAAATAATGACTGAATATATCATCAGACCTATGAAAATTATAAACCTCAATAACATAATCCATACAGAAGATCTAGATAAAAGCCCTATCCTCAATCTCTTTATAAAAGAACTATCGATAGGATCAATTGGGATGGCTACAATAGCCTCTACATCTCCACTACTTATCTGAAGACTACCAGTATATACATGATCGATGTTTCGATCTGTAGGAGTAGTAATTATACTTGATGGGAAATCAAAACCGGGCTTCCTTACACTTAGAGTATAATTAGCAGGCTCTAGATCACCATAAAACTCCCCATACTTACCAGTAACTATCGTTTCTACAACCTTACCATTACTATCTATAACTCGAACAATAGCTCGGGCAACAGGCTCCTTAGTAAGCGAATTATAAACAAACCCATACTCTAAAATAGCCTTCTTTCTCTTAAACAAATTCAAAAGTCCAATTAAAGCTCTCATAAGGTAATATGGAAGTGTATTCAACGAGGCAAACAACAATGACAGTGCTACCACACCAGTCGCTAAAGATGTAATCCTCTCCAGATTCCAACTAACTTCTCCATCCTCATCAACCTCTGTAATTAAGTCAACCAATGGAGTAAAAATAGTATCTTCCTCTTCACACTCTGCATATTCATACTCACAAATATTTGAACATGTCACACTACCACTTACATACCTCTCATCCATATCCAAACAAAGTGGTAAATCCTCCTCTATTTCAGGATCACATTCCTCACCATCATCCAATACTCCATTACCACAAAGATCCTCCGTTCCAAACCCTGAAACTACAATATTACTCCCCATTACAGACCTACCATCATCTGTAGTAGCTGAGATAGTGAATGTACCTGAACAAAACGCTGTTGTCCCAATTACACTCTCTCCACTAACAATCTCTGTAGGAATATCAAACTCAAAACAGTAATTGGCATCACCTCCACCAATTGCACGATATGCATCAACCTCTATTTCACCATTCCAGTTAGGAATTAATCCAAGATCATCCAGCATGATAACCTCTGTATCAAACTCCCCACCTACAGTAGAGACAGGAGGATAGTCAATATTAAGATCAGATGTAACAAATGGATCCTCACCATATGTTGCATAACTCATTGAAATACCTAAAACCAGTGGAGTATCTTCACCCACCTTGTTTAACACAAGCTTAACCCTTACTTGACAATCTGAAGTTGGGAAATCTACTGTATCACCAATTTCCACAGGATACCAACTTACTCCATTGTCATTAGATACAAATGCATCAATATTCTCAACGAACGATCCCGTAATACTATTCAATGTGAAATGATCCACAGAGACATCACCTGGCTGCACCTCTGGCCATATGAGAACATCTGATTCGGGCTGAAAACTCCTAGCAATATCCACAGAGTAAAGACCAGACCCTGGCATCATTAACCATGCAGTTTCACCCAAATCATCAAACATCATATCATATGCCACATACGCCCCATACAATTCTCCGGGGAATGTAAAACTAGTAACTCTATCATCTAAGAAGTCCGAATATGTACCATTGTAATCAAATGCAAGTAGAGAACCCTCACGAGTGGATATTAATAGTTCCTCCGTATGCTTCTCAACATTATCAACCCAAGCAATTCTATATGCTCTTTGACTACCTAGCTCCTCATTAGAAAAATATGGGAAGTACCCAGAACTTGCTAAAGTAGCAATATCTTCGACATAGGTTGCACTCACCCCATTATCACCTGCAAACCAATACCAACCATTATTATCAACTAAAATGTCAAAAATTGGACCAGCACCGTAGTTATGAGAGCTCATATCACAAACATCATCCCCCATATTAGACGGAGTCCCTCTATCATCACAATATGACACCTCTTGTGATCCATAATCCCCTGCTACAAATCTATTTCTAGCCTCATCAAAAAGGAGAGACACATGATCCACTCCAATCCCATCTCCTGTATCCCAAGTAGTTACACTATCATCTGCAAGATTATCAATAGTCCCTTGAGTATCAACCCACATCACTTCTGCAGTAGCAGGGCCATATAATGAATTGTTAGCAATTATTGCGTAAAAACAAGGATAAGTACCACGATTATCAATTTGGATACCCCTCAAGGATGAATTTACACCAAGAAGAATGGAGTAATTAGAATAGCTATCATCTGAAGTATCAGTAATGGTATTTCCAATTGAATAAATAGTTAATGGATAATCGTTGTGTAACTCTAATGCTAAGAATTTATTCCCTCCATGCTCAAACTCTGTTATTCCAATAATCTTTACCACTTCTCCCCATACTGCTGGATACCTAACTAATATATCTGCCGAAATATTGTAGTATCCAAACGTACCATCATTGAATGCCAACCATAAATTCCCATCCAGAGCAGGATCTACACCTATTAGCTTCTGTCCGTATAAAGATCCAAACTCTTCTTCATTTGTATATAAATTCTTCTCTAAATCAAAATCATAATCCAAAGGCAATCTAATTCTCGAACGACCTACAACTGATGAAGTATTCACACCATCTACACTTGAATCATCCTCAAAACTGATATCGTAATCTTCTAGTGCAGACTCTGGGACATCAGCTTCTACAATCTCAAATTCAACGGTTTGAATACTCTTCTTCTTATGACTATCACACGAGCACTCACACATCTCCTCGTCTTGAAGCCCAGTATCCATACAATCGTCAAAACAGACTTGATAATCATCAGCCGTCTCATTACCACTTGCATCAGAAGCTTTTATCCTAACCGTATGTTCTGCAATACTCAGATCAGAAAGATCAATGAAGAACTCCTTTTCAAACCCATCACTACTTGATGTAAGGATAGTGACGGATTGCCAACTTCCACCATCTAAACTGTACTCAATAGTACTAATTTCACTTCTAGTATCATATATATAGTCCTCTACATACCCACGAATATCTAAATTTCTATCTATGGAAGGATTGGGTTGTACCTCATTAGGTTCGATAGTAGGAGGAGAATTATCTACAAATTCCAAGGTGAACATTCTATTCGCCATTATATAGTCACTATCTATATCAAAATTAATAATCCATCCATTATGAAGGTAGAAACTAGAATTTTCATATACATCCCTCGCTCTTATATAGATATGATATCCACCCTCTGCAGCAAACTCATCCAAAGTAATCTCAAAATCCTCCTCAATACTATTCCACACTCCATCAGCTGGCAGAAATTCTGTCCATGTATAATTATCTATATCATCTGAACCATCCAAAAATGAGACATCTAGCACTAAATACTCTGCATACTCGCAAATGTCTGGATCTGTAATACTTCCCGATATCGTTGGTGTTGTATCTGTAATCGCAGATGGATCATCTATTGGTTCAAAAGTAATCTTAGGAGCTTTACCATCTCCTACATTGAAGGAATATATCTTTACATTATCAATCAAACCCTCAAAGCTATCACCTCCAGTAGCCCTAGCTCCAATAGCGAAGTCCTTTGTTGACGATGATATCTCACCTTCGATCTTCGAGAGATCTAAAGCAGAATCCTCAACACCATCAATATACACTCTTAACTGACGATCTCCAGAACTCCACTTACATCCGACGCTATACCACTGATCTACATTTAAAGTAGCCGTAGAATACTGTAGATGCTGATGGCCATCGATCCATATAGCACAATAGACTTGTGCAGAATTATTCGTCCCAACTAACCAATTATTATCAGTATTAGCTTCATTATACTTCCCGGCAATACGACTATAACCACCAGAATAATTATCGTTCTTTACCATCGCTTCAACCATAAAGGCCGAGTTATCCTGATCAAAACTTAACAGTTCCGCTGAATCATCTATCGTCACATATCCAGGAGTACTATCTAAGGAGTCCGTAGTATATCCATCATTGCTCTGTATAGCTGAGTGATTGGTAGGTGTCATATTATTTATATCCTCCAACAACCAATCTGTATCATCATCGAATCTCCATAAAGCTACCAAATCTTTATCATTATCTACATCTACCTCTACAAGAACATCCTCTACAGCTTCATTGGTAGCCGTATCTGTTGCCTTCACCTCAAACTTGTAAGACTGATCTGTTGTTAAATTCTCAGTATCACAAGAGAAAGTTTGATTAGGATATACTCCGGACAAGGTACATGGTGTTGTATTAGTACTATCCACGGAGTATAGGTTCACAGCATTAACATCAACGTCATCTGTTACATCTCCTGTAATAGTTACACTACCAGTCGTACTACGCAGATAAAAATCCTGGTCAAGTGTGATTGTAGGATCAATAATATCTACAATTACTTTCTCATACACTTTCACATTATCTATTAAACCACCAAAAGGATCTCCTCCATTAGGCCTAGCACCAATTGCAAAATCACTCGATGAGGAAGCTATATTTGCTGTCCCAGCAAGAATCCTTGAATATGCTTCACTACCATTCACATATGCTTTCAAACTCCTATCTTCAGCATTCCATTTACAACCTATCCTATTCCAATCTCCAGCATTTAAGAAAACACTACTGCCCCCAAGATTCCCCGTTGCAATACTTTCTTGAACTCCATCTATCCAAACAGCACAATATACACCTCCATTATTATCCGTACCTATTAACCATGTGTTCTCTGTGTTTGCGGTATTATTCTTCCCGGCTACTCGAGTATAACTCCCTACAAAACTCCATTTCTTGACCCATGCTTCTACAGTAAGTTGAGAATCATTCTCATCAAAACTTAATAGCCCAGAAGCATCACTTATCGTCACATACCCAGGAGCACCATCCAACGAATCCGTAGTATATCCATCACTACTTTGTGTGGCTGAATGATTTGTAGAACTCATACTATTTATATCATCCTTCAACCAATCTACATCATCATCAAATCTCCATAGAGCTACCAAATCTTCTCCATTCACTACATCCACCTCTACAAGGACATCCTCCACAGCTTCATTGGTAGCTGTATCTGTTGCTTTCACTTCAAATTTGTAGGATTGATCCGTTGTCAAATTCTCAGTATCACAAGAAAAGGTCTGGTTAGGATATATTCCAAACAAGGTACATGGTGTTGTATTAGTACTATCCACAGAGTATAGGTTTACAGCATCAACATCAATATTGTCTGTTACATCTCCTGTAATAGCTACACTACCAGTCGTACTACGCAGATAAAAATCCTGATCAAGTGTGATTATAGGGTCAGTAAAATCTGGTGGTGGTGTTATTATCTCTCCACAAAAATCATGTGTAGGACTTATTGGAGGGAAATAAGTTCCCGGACCATGTATAACCTCATATGCATCTTGACAATTTGATTCACTACCTGTGGTACACCAATCAAGACAAGCTGAGAAACCCAAACCTTCATCGAAATAACACATCTCAGAACATTCACGCTTACCATTATCATTATGACTATCACAATACCCATACCCATCTCCTTCGTCTGCTATTATGAAACTCATATCCATTGCACATCCATGGTACGAGTGCGTAGTATCACATGAAATCGCACAATCTTCATCAGATGGTAAGTTTGGATCAGCCCTACAAAGGTCATAACAAGACTGATGGTAATCTGCGTAGGTGTAGCTTTTATATTCTGAGAAAAACGCAATAAATATTACAAACGAAAAGGTTAGGACAATCAAAAAGAATATTCGGAAATTAAGTCTCATGATTTTCATCAAAATTATATGTAATAGTAATAGTACACTTTTATATATTATTATGAATTCTCACATCTTGCAACTCTTTTATATACCTCATAGCATGTAAACAACTTAAATACTTCTGAGTTTTCTGCTAAGATTAAGCATATAAGTTCATAAATCAATAATATGATTAAACAAAAGTTAAGACTGTTAGCTATTTTACCTATACTTACCGCCCTTTTTCTTTGTGGTTTTATAACCCAAAGTAGTGCTGCACAATTTGAAACAGGAGACTACTCACTAGAACAATCTGAGATTATAGAAGAAAACCTCTATGTTTCTGATGCACAATCCGTCACAATTGACGGTGTAATAGATGGGGATCTTTTTATAGGTGCTGAAGTAGTCACAATCTCAGGAACAGTTACAGGAGATGTATATGTTGGTGCTCGTAGTATAGATATTTCTGGGAATATATATGGAAATACATTTCTAGCAGCACAATATGTAGATATTAGTGGAAGTGTTGCACAAAACACTACTATCGCTACAATGTCTTCTACTATCACTGGAACTGTTGGAAGAGATTTGTTGATATTTGCATCTGACAGTAAAATCTCTGGAGATGTTATGGAAGACGTTCGAGTATTTGTTTCTTCATCCATCATTTCAGGCAACATCAAGGGTGAGAGTATGATATTCGCTGCCTCTTCAACCATTGACGAGGATTTAATGATTGGGGAAGTATATGAAAATATTGGTGATGGGAAAGAAGGAGAGATAATAGAGGGAGAGGATATTCTTCAGATATCTCCAAAGACCGATATCAATTTTATGGATTCTCTTAAAGCAAAATTTGTCTCTACAGTAGTAGGCTTTATTGCTATGTATATTGTAGGCATAGTATTGATACACCTAGCTCCTGTTAAAACACTCAAGATTGAAAAGAAGGTGAGCGGATCTGCATCTGAATTCCTTTATAGTTTCTTAGTTGGTTTGGGTATTACATTCTTCATTCCATTTCCTTTATTGCTTCTTTCGTTTACAGTAATTGGTTTACCTTTAGCGTTTGTAATAAGTGCTGGATTAATCTTCGCATTAATCTTTGGGAAACTTTGGGTTGAGAGTGCTATTGGTTACAAGATACTAGAGAGTACAAACAAGAAGGATAATAAGAGATTCCTCTCATTATTCATAGGTAGAGGTCTGACCTCAGTTATTAACTTCATACCCGTAATTGGTACTTTATACAAATGGGTTCTTAGTATGGTAGCAGTTGGTGCAATTGCAAGAATGAAGTATGATTGTCTTAAGGGTAAGAAAACAACAAAGAAAGTAGCTAAGAAGAAAAGCAAGAAGTAATCTTTAGGATATGGGAGCTAAGGCTCCCATGTCTGATCTTTGAACAGAGATATACAACCCCCTATCTTCCCTAAAAACACCTCAACTTGTATACCAGCTTCAAGGAGCATAAGGATTGATTCTGTTAAGTCTTCTTTCCAATCAGATTTTGTTCTAATAGCTTTTTCATAGTGAACCACTACTCTCTTAATACCCGAATTTATAATCCCATTCGTACATGCAGGACAAGGCACCCATGTAGCATATATAGTTGTACCTTCTAGTGGAATTCCTACTCTAGCTGCATTGTATATTGCATTTCTTTCTGAATGATCTTGGTATACATATTTAGCAGGGGAAGAGCTTCTCTTTTCTGTAATCTTTACACCATTTGGGAAAACATTTGTACCCCTCGAAAGAATCTTCTCATTTTTGGTAATGACTGCACCAGCCCAAGTACTTTGATCTGTGGAATTAGCTTCTGCATAGAGATATGCTTCTCTAAGCATATCCCTTTCGAAGTCGGCATTTACTATACCAACATCACCCTTTTCTATCAAAGTGTCTATAAAATGCTTCATATTTCATTGTATATAAAATCCTTTACTCTGCCAAGAGAGAGTTTATTACTTCCTCAAATGCATCAAAAGGATATGCTCCTGCGATTAGTTTCCCAACCACATTACCATCATTATCTAACAAACCTACTACAAAACCTGGAGTCCCCTGTACACCAGCATCTGCACCAGCTTGATAGTCAGTATCTATCGCATCTCTATACTTATCACTCTCTACACATGATCGGATATCAGCTCCTACATTCTCTGCTACCTCGTATACTGCATCTATACTATCTAACATAAAGGCCTTCTTATGATATTCTAGATATGTATCCAATCCTTCTAGATCAAACACACACTTACCACCCATAGCTTGAGCATCTGCAATTTCTCCATGTATTGAGAATTCTCTATACACATATATTGCTTCTCCACTCTCTATATATTTCTCAACTATTGCAGGGTATGTCTCATCTACATGTCTTTGACAGTAACCACAAAGGTAATCACTGTATTCAACAATTGCTACTTTAGCAGTTTCCTTATCTCCAAGATATGGAGCATCCCCTATATCTGTACTTGCATCTGGGAATTGATTCTGACTATCAGCATCTACTTCTTCACCAGCTATATTTTCAGTATCACTGGCATCTATACTATTATCCTTACTCTTATCTGCAAAGAATATTGCAACTGCAATTATTATTCCCGCAACTATTATCGCACCTGGTACCGCAAACTGATCTAGACTAACAACAATTTCGTCTTTGTTCTTTGTTTTCTTTTCTTTAGACATTATTCAAGTCTGTTAATTTATGTAATCCACCATTATACCATTTTTAAAAAGATGGTATACTAAATTGTGGAGATAGAGGTGATTAACAAAAAGGAAGATTCTACTGCTCTACATATATTTACACTTTTTGCTGTTGCGTTAATTGTCGGCCTCCCCATATATGGATATTTCAAACTTAAGCCTGATACACTCCCAAGTCAAGAGCAAGAGATTGTGGAGGAAGAAGATATAGATAGCGAGGAGGGGAAAGTACTAGATGAAGAGACATCTCCCATTCAAGGTGAAGGGTATGTAGAAGAGTTAGTTGAGATAGATGGGCAGTGGGCATATATTGTTGTTCCTGCATATATAGACAGTGAGAGTTCACCAATACTTGTGATTTACAACCATGGATCATTGACTTTTGTAGAGGAGGATATGGATCAAGATTTCAGGAGTGAGCTTCTAGAGTATGGTGAAGCTTTTACCATACATAACTATATTTTCGCAGTTTCCAACGCTCACGGTGTTAATTGGGGTAGTCTTGATGCCATTAATGATAACTATGCGATGTTTGAATATATCAAAGAGAAGTATGGGGTAATGGACGAGGTATATGAGATAGGGTTTAGTATGGGAGGATTACCTGCTATGAATTTTGCAACTGCATACCCTGAGTTAGTAAGTAAGGTTGCATTGCTTGCACCTACTACAAGGGCTAGTGAGTGGGATGGGGGTAGAGTTGAGAAATTAGGGGATATGGATATTAAGATATGGCATGGGGATAGTGATGTTAATGTTGGTTTAATATATACACAGAATTTTGTAAATAAGGTAGAGAGTTTTGGTAGAGATATAGATTTAGTAATTCTTGAAGGCAAAACACATTGGGATATTGATACTGAGTATATTGATGAGATATTAGAGTTTTTCTCTAATTAATTCTGCAATATCTGACGAACACAGATCTTCTTTTCCATTTCTAACCTCTTGATCTGATAGTATTGGTCCATTCCCAAGACAGAGTCTAAATTCATCGTATCTTGGAATAATGTGAATATGGTAATGAAAGACACTTTGTCCTGCTTTAGTTCCATTGTTTTGTAAAATATTGAAATCTTCCACTTTGAATGTTTTAGATATAGCTTTAGTAATCTTCTGAGCAATACCATACATATCCTTTATTAAGTCTTCTGGGATATCAAAGATATTCTTGTAGTGTTCTTTAGGTATTACTAGAATATGACCTTTTACAATTGGGAAATTATCTAGGAATGCGAAAATATCCTCATCTTCATATATCTTATGAGAGGGGACTTTTCCATTAGCAATTTTACAGAATATACAGTTTTTCATACTACTCTTCAATAACAATTGCACTTACAGGACATATACTCTGTGCTTCTTTTACCTTACTTTCTAACTCCTTAGGAATCTCTTTACCCTTTAACTCTTCTTTTACATCTACTCGTCCATCAGCCTTCATTTCAAATACCTCTGGACATACTGCTACACAGGATGCACATAGTACACACTTGGTCTGGTCTATTGAAACTTTCATCTTAATTGGTATTAATTTATCTGTACATTCTTACAAATATTTACAAACTTATCAATTACCACACCTCCCTATGAATCTTTTCCTCCTTATACGCTTCTTCACTATGTGGAATTACTTCATTCTTAGGATAGCCAATTGCCATAATACAGAGAACTCTATACTCACCTGGAATATTTAAAATCTTTCTTACAGACTTCTCCTTCCTACCTTCCTGAGAATCTTTACCTTTAACATTCCCCCAACAACAACCCAACCCTTGATTTGTAGACTCTAAATAGATATGGCCTGCAACTAAGCTACAATCCTGTACCCACATATCACTATCTGATGGCTTAGCAGTGATTACAATAGATACAGAAGATTTAGAGACAAACCCAGTCCACATACCAACTTTACTCAACTTCTTTAAAACATTCTTATCCTTTACAACCACAAACTCCCATGGACACTTATGATTACCACTAGGAGCTACCATTGCAGCACTCAGAATCTCTTTAATCTGCTCCTCAGAGACTTCTTGATCTGTAAACTTTCTCACACTCCTTCGTTTCTTAAAAAGACTATGCATATGTATATCAGTAGTGACAATTTATATACCTACATTCTTACAAATATATATTTGAATTGCAATTACTCCTTACAACTCGGAATACTAATCGCATCACCATTTATCATTGCATTTGTAATCTTCTTAAGAGTACCAACCAAATCTCTTTGATACTGACTCTGTGAAAGACCCATTCTCTTTGCAGCATTAGTCTGTGAAAGATTCTCTACATATCTAAGCCTTAAAGTCTCTAACTCTTCAGTAGTAATGACTACCTCGTTTAGCTTCCTAAGTGGTATACCATGAGGCTTATAATATATGTTGTTATAATCAAATTTTACTCTCCGTCTATGTCTTCTTCTCATAATTGATTATAAACAAAGTTCACCTTTCATAACAGTGTCACACTTTGGACACTTCTTTTCTGTACAAGGAATACCTCTTTCAGAACTTTCAGTATATCCACATTCTGGACATGTACAGACTTTGGGAGAATTTCCTCTGCCTCTACCTCTGCCTCTGCCTTTACCACAACCTCTTCCAAAGAATCCTTTTCTTAAAAATCTTCTTCTCATATTTTTATATATTAATTTAATTGGGTATTTACCCAATACAATATATCACACAGACAGGTATGGGTCAATACCCATATCAAACATTTGACAAACTCACCCCATATGCTATACTCCAGTACAGTATGAAGAACAAAGAAGAACTACAAAATCGAATATCAAAGATTGAAGGACAAATAAAAGGAATCCAGAAGATGATCGATAAAGGTAGAGATTCTTTAGATATCGTACAACAGATAGTGGCTGTCAACTCTGCTCTTAAAAAGGTCGGTATTGAAATACTAAAAGAGGAAACAGCTACTTGTGTAAACGACAAAAAGAAATTTGAAACATTACTTGAGTCACTATTTAGGTTAAAATAGTTTATATTTTATTTTTTATTCAATAAACATGGAAACAATATTAACAGACTCCAATTTTAAAAAAGAGATATCTTCAGGATTAGTCCTAGTAGACTTCTGGGCACCATGGTGTGGACCTTGTAGAATGCTTACTCCTATTATAGAGGAAGTTGCAAAAGAGATCGAAGGTGTAAAAGTTGGTAAGCTAAATGTAGATGAGAACCCACAGACTGCACAAGAATTTCAGATAATGAGTATTCCTGCTGTTATGCTTTTTAAAGATGGCGAAGTAGTAGAAACACTAATTGGTTTGAGACCAAAAGAGGCATACTTAGAGGCAATAGAGAGTCACAAATAGAGTTAAAGAGCCTTAAACTTAATACTTCCCTCTACCTTAAGATTATTCTTATCTTTCTCTACCCACTTAAAAGAAATTTTCTTTTCAATATCTTTTAGAGGTATTACTATATTTCCATGCATAGTTTCCATTGATGGAATTGCTACAAATACATCTGTAAGCTTTGGAAATGAGAAGACACTCTCACAATTTACAAGAATCTCGTCACCCTTAACGGTTGCAAGTAGTGTCCCTTCTCTGTTAAGATCCGCCTTTACTCTACCCTCTGAGTTATTCAATATAATATTTCTTACCTCAATATCTTTTACTACACCTATTACCCTTGGTTGACCAAGTTGTTGCATAATAGCATCCTCATCATCTCCCATATCAACATCTAGACCATCAAGTAATGCAGAAAGATCTCCTCCTGAAGATTGTAGTACAGGATTAATCTCTATCTCAAAGGTAATGGTAGCATCTACCAGATAATCATACCCTTCTACTTTTGCTGAGAGTTTAATATCTAATTCAATTTCATGATCGGGCTTCATATCTTTTGCTACTTCTTTCCCTGCTTTACCCATTACATCTGTACCATCTGAGTATGCGTCTTGCATCTGTTTTGCAAGATCCCCTAAATTGGATATGTCCATACTATTCCTTCTACAATTTATATATATATTTATCATAACATAAAAGTCTACTTCCTAATTATAATATTTTGCATAAAAAACGGAAATATATTCTCTATCTCATATTTTCTTGCACTTTCAATATTGGAAAATTATTTTATATTAACACCAAGAGAACTTACTACTTCACATTACTCTCTCAAATATCAAATGTCCCTCTTTCTCTTGCACCAATTTAAATCTCTTCTTTGAGGCTAAAAGTTTCTTCAATTGTTCATTACTAATCGTATCATCCCCATGAGAACGAGAAACAGCACGACTTATGTAAGACAACCTACCACCAACCTTTAGAACTCTATATATCTCATTTAAAACATCCTCCTTGTCCTGTACATAGGGCAATGTGTTATGCAGGTAAACAATATCTATACTCCCATCCTCAAGCCCTGTATCACAATCTGAGAGAATAGTAAGGATATTGTTTAATTTCTTCTTCTTCGCCAAATCCTTAATCATCTCGATTGCCTGGGGAGATATGTCCAAAGCATACACCCTCCCTTGTTCTTTTACTTTTTGACTAGCAAGAATGGTATTGAAACCAGGGCCACAACCAAAATCTAGAATATAGTCCCCTTCCTTTATCCCAACTAGATCAACCTCTTCTTCAACATCCCTATTAAAAAACTTCTTTCTAATATTCATAATTACCAACATCACCCTAAAAGTAATTCCTGACATTGGTTTCTGCTTACTATCCATATTTAAGCTACTTACAACAAGTTAATTAATTACTCTAACATCTTCCTCACTACATCCAAACTCTCCTCTCCCTCATACTTCACACACACTATACCCAACTCACTAGCATTCTGTATATTCCTATCACTATCATCCACAAGAAGTATCTCCTCTGGAAAAAATCCCAATATCTCAATCATATACTCAAAAAACTCCTTACTAGGCTTTCTAATACCAATATCTGAGGAAATAACTCTACCATCAAACACATTCATCAAACCAAACTTCCTACTCCTCCATTCAAAACTACCCTTAGAAGCATTGGAAGCAGCAACGGTCATAAAGCCTAAACTCTTACACTCCTTTACAAACTCTAAAACTGTAGAATTAATCTTTCTTGGAGTAGGAAACAGTACTCCATTCAGATCAAAGGCAATTACTTTAATCATTGAGTCATATCGATAACAACTTGGTTAGGATTACCCTCTCCAAAAACACGATAACTCTTTATTCCAGAAAAAGTATAAGTACTCTCACTACCACCCCTCGAAATCTCCAACACAACCCCCATTGGCAACTCAATTGTACTACCCCATGAATATACTGAATCAGAAGCTAAGCTTGGAAACACCACACTCAAAACTCCATCCTTCAATTCACTCTCAAAAGAAGGAATTACAACATCTGACTCTGAAGACACCTGAACATTAAACTTAAGGGAACCACTACTGTAGATATAGTCATAGTCAAAAATCTTGGCTCCACCAGCTGCATCATTACCATCGAAAGACAGATTTTCGTCACCAAACTCCTTAGATCCACTCTCTAAACCACTCATCTCCCCACCAGGATATTGTACAAAAACCTTAACAACCATACTCCCATCTGAAGAACTCACAACATCAGATACATAGAACTTAACATCTTTGCTACAACCCAGATAGAATCTCTCTTCCAACTCAACGCTTTCGATAACTTTGGAGAAACTAGAAATACCCTCATGATCAACCCCCATCTTACTCCCATATGAAAGACTCGCATTGTACTTATCAACACCCTTCACTCTCATCTCCAATACTCCCAACCTTGAATTGTTAAACACCTCAACCTCAAACTCACCCTCTTCCTCAGAATTAAGAGTGAAGACAATCTCAACATACTCCGCACCCTTCTTCACAGAAATATCATCCAGAGAATATTGAGTGTCAGAAGTACTCCCTATAGTTTGTGGCTCTGATGAAAAAGTAATATCCTCATCTACCACATCATCAAAAACTACTTTCTCCTCGGGTTCTAAATCCTCTTCTTCCTCAACAACACTATCTCCCTTCTCCGAAATACTCTCTTCTAATTCCTCACCTCCACTAAACATCCATATTAACCCACCAACCACACATACTAGCAAAGCAACAGAAATTACCAACCATACTGTATCTTTCTTCATACATTACTCAACTCAATTTACATAGTATCAGTTTAGCACAAATTAGGGACTTGATAAAAACTTGAAGTAATCCTAGTATATATATATGAAGGAAATAAATATCTCTGACAACAATGTAGAGAAAAAAGATAATCTCCCAACCAAAGATAATGAGATCCAACCACAGACAAATATCCCACCACAAGACCAAACACAACCTAAAGAAAAGGTAACACCAGCAGAACAAAAACCAAAAAAAGAAATTAGTAAAAGGAAAGGAGTATTAATACTCTCGGTAATAGGGTTGGTTTTTGTACTAGGGATAGCAGCCTTCTACTACTTCGGCATATACAAATACAATCCAAATCCACCTGAAAATGATACTACGAAAGTTACAGGGAATTACATCCAAACCCACATCCTCCCTAAAATATTCCCAAATATTCTTTTTGACAACCCACAAGAACCACGAACAGAGGAAAGTCCAATAAATGGATTACTCTTTACACAAAGTGAAATGGATGAACTAGAAGAAAAAAGACCGATTGCAGTAATGATAAACAACCATGCACTAGCAAGACCACAATCAGGACTAAATAGTGCAGATGTTGTTTACGAATCATTAGCAGAAAGTGGTATTACAAGACACCTCGCTATCTTCTGGAGCCAAACTCCGGATAAGATTGGACCAATACGAAGTATAAGACAGTATCATCTTGAATGGCTAAGCCCATATGACCCAATACTAATACACGATGGATGTGCTATGTCTGAAGACCCTCGACTAAACGCCTGTGGCAATACCTACCTCTACAATATAAAGGATATCTCTACAATAGGATCATGGAGATGGAATGACGGTATCCGATATGCTCCTCACAATGAATACAACTCACTCCTTACAGCATGGGAATATGCAGAAGACAGAGGATGGGACGAATTCCCTACCAATTTCGAATCTTGGAAGTTTAAAAATGATGAAATAATTGATCAAAGAGGAGAAGGATATAGATATGAAGTAACATTCCATAACCAAATGAATAACGCAGGACTCTACGACGCCATATGGCAATACGACTCCTCTACAAACTCCTACAACAGATGGATAGGAGGAAGAGTGGACATAGACCAAGAAACAAACACTCAAGTCAATGCAAAGGTCGTCATTATCCAAGAAACTGATATAACACCATCATACGATGACAGTGCCCGTCTCATAATAGATACCATAGGACAAGGTGATGCGACCATCCTAATGGACGGTAAAAAGATAGATGGAACTTGGAAGAAGATTAACCGAACTGATAGAACAACCTTCTATAATTCTACAAATAAAGAGATGGAATTTAACAGGGGAAGAATCTGGATATCGATTATTTCCCAATCTACTGGAGAATTTGATATAATCGAACAATAATATCAAACAGAATAATTATGATACTAAAAAAACTCTTCATTTCAAAAGTCCGTATTCGAATCTTGGAGAAATACTTACTTAACCCCCCTATTACATTTCATGTACGTGGATTGGTAAGAGAACTTAACGAAGAAATTAATGCTGTACGAAGAGAATTAATTAATCTTGAAACCATTGGGATACTTAAATCTAAAAAAGATAAGAACAAATTAGTATATAGCCTTGTAAGAGATTGTCCCGCCATCCCCTCACTACAAACACTATTCCTAAAAAATTCTAAACTAGGTCTGACTATTCTAAGTAGAGTTCAAAATATTGAAGGATTAGACAGTGTTGTAGTAACAGAGAACTTCCTAACACAAAAACATGATTCACCAAATGATATAGATATACTTTTCCTCGGTAATGCTAAAATTAGAGACATCAAAGATGCAATCAACGAACTCGAAAGAGATTTAGACCGAGAACTTAAAGCTTCTGCTATGAAAAGGGAAGATTTTGATTTTGCCAAAAAGAAGAAAGATCCTGTCATTATGAATCTCCTAGATCAAGATATCATACTTATATACGGAAAACTCAACTCTCTACTCTAATGAGGAAAATAAGATTCAAGAAATCCATCAACTGGAAGAGCTTCCTCGACTATATTCTCTTGATTCTACTCTCCTCTTTTCTTTTCTTAAACATACTAATAGCATTACCCCTTACTGAAAAGTTTTCTGAAATCGTTGCTTTTGATCTTAACACTTCAACCGAGTATTGGAGTAAAGAATATATCTTAGACCTTGAGAGTGAAGACTCTAAAGATTTAAATAAAACTAGAGATATCCTCTTTCGAAGATTAAATCAATATGGAGTAGAAGAAGTATCTACCTATGCAGAAGGAAACAGCCTAAGAGTTGTAGTAAGTACAACACTCCCACAAATGTATGTGGAAGAATTAATAAGAAATCCATACCAATACCGTGTTGTAACTAGGAAGGAAGATGTTGACTTTGAAAATACAGAAGATCCATACGCTCAATATATGGGAGAGAATTACAATGAGACAGAATTTGATGCATCTACTTTCAGAAATATCTATATTACACAACTCCTAGATAGTAGTGGTACTGACTCATACTTTGGTATTGCCAAACCATGGCCACACAAATCACAAGACTTTAAAAACTTTCTTAATGATCAGATTGGAGAATCTGTCGGTGTAGATATAGATGGGTTTGTAACTCCTATGTATATTTCAGATAGTGCTGTATTTGCAATACCCTTAAGTACTACAGATGAGAGTATTAGAGCTATAAATATTCTTTACAACAGTGGTAATATTCCTACCTCATACACAATATCCCAACAAAATGATCTCGGGAGCGAAGTATTTAGTATGGATTATATCGAAGTAAGTATCGCGATCTTTATTACCATAATTATAATCTACACATACCTCTTCTTCACCAAGATCTATACAAACACACTACTCACCACATCTCTCTTTGCTACACTTCTATCAATAGCATCTATGCTTACAATCCTTAAGATTACATACCTACCTACGAGCTCTTACATCCTTATCATCGGTACAATCTTTATCATAATTCTGACAAGAGTAATCATCACAAATCCAGAATCTAGGTATCTAATTACAGCTTCAGTATTTATCCTTTCACTAATATTCAAATTACTAGGGATAGGATATTTAAGAATAATTGGTAATGACTTTCTCACTCTCTCCCTTTTAGTATTACTCTCAGTAACATTCTCTGAATATTACATTAATAAAATATCAATATACCTTAAGAAATGAATATCTTTTTAAATATCTTCAATGGATGGACTACATATGAATGGACAATGATAGGAGGAGCATTACTATCTATCTTCTTACTATCAAACATTACTACATACTTCCTTACAAGAAAGATTAAATTCTGTATACCACTCTCACTCACCTTCTTGTCATCTGCATTACTCACAATATTGTTCATCTCTATCTTCTTCTTCCTCTTCAATATCACAGTCTCAAATATCTCTCTCATATCTGTACTAATTACCACCTGTTTGATAATTATGAACTGGCTCTCCTTCATAGGCTTCTACATTAAGACTAAAGACTACAAAACGTTTTCAACAACTACTCTTCTCAATGAATACAAAGGTGATAGTATTAGACTAATACTCTTCATCGTATTCTCTATCCTCGCAGTATCTATGTTTCTTACTGGTGAATATCTAGCAATGCTAATCTCCACCCTATTCGTATCATCCATCTCCATCTACCTCAACATTGTATTAGTCAAAAAATTCCTTAATGATTAATTACACTAGCCCAATTGTTGTAATAGCTGGCCCAACAGCCTCTGGGAAATCCTCATTAGCGATTAAACTCGCAAAAGAAATAGATGGGTATATCATAAATGCTGATTGCAGACAGATCTACAAAGAATTAGCAATTGGAACTGCACAACCCATACCAGACAAGATAGATGGTGATATTTGGTATATAGATGGTATAGCACACCACCTATACGGACACATCTCTGCCAAAGATTCTTACAATATCTATCAGTACCAAAAAGATGTCCAGAAAGTACTAGATAGTAATCCTCATCAAGTACCAATACTTGTAGGTGGTACTGGATTGTATATTGATAGTATTGTTTACAACTATGATATCCAGAGTAATACAACAAATGATTGTAAATATTCACGCGAGGAACTAAACTCTATGGATTTAGACTCCTTACAATCTCTTATACCAAAAGATGTACTACAAAACCTTAATGAAAGTGATATTAAAAACCCTGTACGCTTAATTCGCACTATCGAAAGAGGATCTCAACCCCATACCAAAGGAACTCCTCTAGATTTCACTTACTTCGTACTAGATATTGATCAAAACACATTACAAGAGAGGGTAAAAGAAAGAATTAACGAAATGTTTAAGATGGGACTAGAAGAAGAGAATAAAGGATTAATCGATAGGGGATTTACATATGATATGCAAGCACTCAGGAGTATAGGGTATAGAGAGTTTGATAAGTATTTCAAAGGTGAATTTACTCTACAAGAATTAAAACAGGATATCTTTATCCATACCATTCAATATGCCAAAAGACAGAATGTTTGGTTTAAAAGGAATAAGGAAGTAATTTATGTTAAACCTTCACTATCTTCATTACTACACTTTACTCTAGAGCTCTAAACATGATACCATTCCTATATTATGCACATCAGGAACTATATCAATCCAATTAAAAGAAAAGGAAAGCGTTACGAAACCATATGCAAACTACTAGATCTTAAACCAACTGAAACAATTCTAAATGTTGGATGTGGAGAAGGTCTTACTTTTGAAGCTTTTAATAAAACGAACCCTATCACAGGAACAGACATCTTCCCTGAAAGTCGCATCAACCAAGAGAATTTCAAGTATATTCAGAGAACTGACGAGAAATTACCATACCCTGATAATCACTTTGATGTAGTTAT
>JAIOSB010000001.1 GCA_021107795.1 bacterium | reverse complement strand
TCCTCCTACCACCCACAGCCTTACGAATACCAATCTCCCTAGTCCTCTGAGACACAGTAATTAACATAACATTGGAAATACCAATACCCCCAACTAAAAGTGAAATAGCAGCAATACCAGTAAGAAGCAAAGTAAACGTCTCTGTAATACTCTTAACCCTATCAACCAACGTCTGAATACTAAGAATGGAAAAATCCATCTCCTCTACACCCCTAAACTCCATCAAACCCTCCTCAATATTCAAAATAGTCTGATCCAACACCCCATCATCCTCAACCCTTACAACAATCCTTGTAAGAATATCACAATCACCACCAATCTCTTCAACCACAGAAAAAGGAATATAAACCTCTACACTAGGAGAACTACCCAACAAAGAATCCTCCTGCTCAACTAAAACACCCACAACCTTAAACTCTACACCACCAATATTAAGAACATCTCCTACACCCACCCCATACTCCTCAAGAACCTGAGAACCAACCACAGCAACAAGATTCCCCCCATCAATATCAGACTGTACAAACCCATCACCAAACTCAAACTCAAAATCATAAATAGTAAACAAATCAATATTGGTACCAACTACAGAGTAAGACTCCACACTCTCCTCATCCTCTATATATATATCCTGTAGCGAAATGATTGTAAAAGAAACATCCCTTACATTCTCTATACCTTCTTCACCCAAGAAATTATAATCATCTATTGTTAACTTAATAGTCTCTTCAACCACACTAAACTTCTCTTGCAAACCCTGATTGAAATCCTGATCTGAAGCACTATCAGACATAACGGGACTAGTATACTTATTCGCCCCAGCACTAATTGTAACAATATCTGTACCTAAATCCTCTAAATCACTCACAATACTCTCCTGCGTACCTTGACCAAGACTCATCAAACCAATTACAGACCCAATACCAATAACAATCCCCAATAAGGTAAGAAAACTAGTCATCTTGTTACTACCAAGACCCTGTAATGAGAAACGAATATTTTGTAAAAACCTTCTTACCTCTTTCATAATTCTTTACTCCTTTTGTAATCCTTAACAATAACACCATCCTTTATCTCAAGAATACGATCTGCATAATTAGCAACATACCTATCATGAGTCACCAAGATAACGGTATGCCCTTTCCTATGCAATTTATCAATTAATTCCATTATCTCTACACCAGTCTTACTATCCAAATTACCCGTAGGCTCATCAGCCATAATTATACTTGGAGACATGACAAGAGCCCTAGCCATAGCAACCCTCTGCATCTCACCACCAGACAGTTCATTTGCCATATTCTTCTGCTTACTCTCAATCCCAACTACCTTCAAACTATTAACCACCTTTTTACCAATATCTTTAAGTCCTGCATATCTAGCAGGCAATGCCACATTCTCAAATACAGACATATTGTTTAAAAGATTAAACCTCTGAAACACAAAACCAACAGTCATATTCCTAAAATCAGCTAATTTACTATCCCTAAACCCTTCAACACTCTCACTATTGAAATGATATTGTCCCGAAGTAGGGGTATCTAGTACACCAAGAATATTCATAAGGGTAGACTTACCACTACCAGAGGCTCCCATAATTGCAACAAACTCCCCCTTACCAATCTCTAAATCAACATCCTTTAGTGCTTGAAAAGCATTAGATCCCTTACCATATACCTTTGTAATATCCTCAAGTTTGATCATGTTATAAAAGTATATATCTACTAACAATTCATAGTCAATGTGAAAAGTTGTCACTTCACTTATTATTCACCTAAAGAAATTCGTACTTCTCCATTGTATTTATCATGTCAGTAATATGTATAACCATATTCTCTTCATCAACAGCCAAATTCCCATGATAAACAAATGGAAGACCTTGTGGTTTCATGAAAGAGCTTAAATACTTTTCATAGAATATATAGTCCTTCTGATCTGGAGAATATTCTGAATGAAGTCGAGTCTTCTCGTTTTGAAAGGGAATATATTGAGAAACTGCGCAAACACAACCATTTGACAAAGAAATTACTTCATCAATGGGATTCACCCTAATTGAAAATTCATTCCCTTCGATCTCTAATTTCTCTTTTGAAAGAATTCTTCCCATATCAAGCGTTAACTTTTGATATCCTTCAATCATCTCTTTTGTAGCAGTGTGATAAAGCTTTATCACAATATCAGGGTTCTCCTTCGGATGAAATACAAAACTGTCTGGTCCACAATTAATATCTGAATCGGCCAGTAATTGATAGAACCTACATTGCAACCACTTTCCTTTACCCCAGTTCTCAATACTAGCCAAAAGGGAATCCTCTTTACAAAGTGCGGTATTAAATCTTTTACTCTCATGCTCACATCCTCTACAAAACGCTTTTAGTTCACTATCTGTTTCTCCCATAGTGTTTAATTATAATTAAAAACTCTTTATTAATCAATCTACTCAAAATGATATATACTTGAACATGAAATACTTCTACAAACCATTCCTCACCTTTCTCCTCCTTCTTACCTTCCTAATATTCCCACAACCCTCTATCCCAAACTTCAAACCCTTCGATCCTACCACTATCCCCCTTAAACCAATAGAAGAGGTAATACTAAACAAAATGACCCTAGAGCAAAAAGTAGGACAACTTTTCCTCTTCGGCTTTGACGGTACTACTCTCAACTCCCAAACAGAAGAATTCTTCCAAGACACACACCTAGGAGGAGTACTCCTACTTAGTAAAAACCTTCATACTGAGAAACAGATTAAACAACTAACAAACCAAATACAAAATACAAACAACATACCCCTCTTTATATCAATAGACCAAGAAGGAGGATGTGTATCAAGGATTAAATGGAATGAAATCCTCACTAAACCACAATCTACAATATCTACTCCCCAACAAGCATACGACCTTGCCCTCTCAAGAGGTAAAATACTTAAAGATTTAGGTATTAATATGAACCTAGCTCCAGTAGTAGAACATATTACAAATGAAAACTCTTTTCTCTACGACAGAGTATACAGAGGAAGTAGGGAAGATATACTACAAAAAAGTATATCCTCTGTAGAAGGATACAAAGAGGCTGGGATAGTACCAGTACCCAAACACTACCCTGGACACGCTAATAGCTCACCAGACTCCCACTACAACCTTCCAGTAGTAAATATAAAGGAGAAGGAGTGGGATGGATATATAGAGCCGTTTAGTAAGATTCTTAAAGAAACCAAAGTAGATGCTCTAATGGTAGGACATATACAATATCCAAATATTGACTCTAAACCATCTACAATATCCAATGAGATATTAAATGAAAGATTAATAAAGGATCTTAACTACAAAGGTATTGTAATCTCTGACGACATGGAAATGGATGCATTGGATAATATTGATAAGCATACAGTAATTGCAAAACAAGCTCTACTTGCAGGAAACGACATCTTAATTTACAGTAAGTTTAGTAATAAATACCCAACTATTCAAAGAGATGTCTATGAATATATAGTAGAGGAAGTAGAGAAGGGGGATATAGAGGAAGAGATATTGGATGAAAAGGTATTAAAGATACTCAAAGTTAAAATAGATTACAATATTCTCAACACTCTTCCTTAACAAATTCTCTCATCAATGACTCTAACTCTGTATTTTTAAATGAATAGGATACATATATTTCTTCTAACACATTTTCTTTTACAGTAGCATAAGCAATAGGATCATTCTCTAACATTGCAACAATCACATTACCCGCCTTAATCATTTTAATAAACTCATTATTAGTGTATCTTGAATTATTTTTATCTCCAACACCCACTAACAAATCAAGCATAGCAACATCAGTAGATAAATGATGCGGAGCAATACCTATTGTTATTGATATATTAAGATTGTAACTCTTGGTTGTGCTTTTCATTCACACTATTTTAATAAGATTAAATATGATTAATATAATATACCAGATAAGAATAGCTT
The DNA here is from genome assembly GCA_021107795.1 of bacterium. Classification (GTDB taxonomy): domain Bacteria; phylum Patescibacteriota; class Dojkabacteria; order SC72; family SC72; genus UBA9296. The sequence goes on along the minus strand of JAIOSB010000001.1, from coordinate 10,319 downwards.
TTTTTATCACATGGTGCTATAATACGTCTGTTATTGTCCAAATTAGAGTCAAGTGAGTAGTCTTTCCGTAAGTAAGAATATAATCCAACGATGTCTATTTTGTACGCCGATTAAATAGAATCGGGATTATAAATTATTAAATACATTCCTATGGGAAGAAGATATAACACGCATAAAAGATATAATAAAAATCGGTCATACAAACCACGTTACCCCAGAAAATATGGCGGTAAAAAGATACCTACTGATAAATACATTGCCAAAGCAGAGGAAGGATACATTGCACCCTCAATATATGTTGAGGACAAAACCTATGACGATTTCAATATTAGTAATGCAACTTTAAAGCAAAATATTACAAGAAAAGGATATAAAAATCCTACCAAGATACAACACCAAGCAATACCACTAATACTCCAAGGCAAAGACATACTAGGTCTTGCAAGCACTGGTAGTGGTAAAACAGCAGCCTTTCTAATTCCATTAATAGATAGAGCTCTAAAAGACCGTTCTCAGAAGTGTTTAATAATTGTACCTACAAGAGAATTAGCAGCCCAAATTCAAGACGAATTTAGAATATTGGCTCAAGGTACAAACATATACTCTACACTTGTAATAGGGGGTACGAGAATTAACAAACAGATTAATCAACTAAGAAGAAACCCTGAATTTGTAATGGGTACACCCGGTAGACTAAAAGACCTCTTTGAAAGAGGCGTCCTAGATTTAGGGAAATTCAACAATATTGTTCTAGATGAAGTAGATAGAATGTTAGACATGGGATTTATTCCAGACATTACATTCCTAATCTCTAAGCTAAGAGACAAGAAACAAACACTCTTTTTCTCTGCAACTATGACTAAAGAAGCAGAACGAATAGGAAATACACTGCTTAACAATCCAATTAGGATTCAAGTAGAAAAGGAATCTGCTCTTAAGAGTGTCAATCAGGATATTGTAAGAGTGAAAAATCCAGCGGATAAGGTTAAGACACTTGAAACTCTTCTCGACAAAGACGAATTTAAAAAGGTCTTGATATTCTCAAGAACCAAAAGAGGGGCAGACAAACTCTCCAAACAACTATTTGAAAGAGGTTTTAGAGCTGACGCTATACACGGAGACAAATCACAAAACAAAAGATTGGCTGTCATGAAAAAATTTAAGATGGATCAATTAGATGTACTAGTAGCTACAGATGTAGCAGCTAGAGGTATTGATATACCAAATGTATCTCACGTTATTAACTACGACGAACCAGAGAACTACAAAGACTACATCCATAGAATAGGAAGAACAGGAAGAGCAGGGAAGACAGGTTGCGCTCTAACCTTTGTAAGATAACTAGAAATAGGTTACAATATGGTATGAAGAATACCATCATTATTAAAAAGGTACTTATCTCTTTGATAATAATATTCGTTTTCATATTAGCTTTCTTCGTTCTACTAGAAGATCCAAATCGAAATCTTTTCGCAATAGTAGCAATACTCGGTATCCTTTTTCTAGCACTTGGTGTATATCTAACTATACTTGCTAAAAAAGAAAGCGGGAAACTCAGAACCTATCTCCTAATTACCGCAATATCATCTATTGCCCCCTTTATCTCTGTCATCCTTCATAATTTCTTCTATGGATTAGCTATAGCATTTCCAAACCTATCTTTATTCTTTGAATTCCTACATGCAAGCTTCTTCATACTAGCCCTTGTCATAGCACCTATACTATTCCTAGTAGGAATAGTAGGAAGCATGATACTGATCTACAAAGAAAAGGGGAAATAGGAATAAGAAATCTTATAATCAAAAGTGCAGAGCACTGGACATTCTCCAGAACACCAAACCACAAAAACTGTAAACAGAATGAGTAGCACTAAATCCCGAAGGAAATAGAAAGGCGATAAGTTCTAATAACTTACAATACTCTGCATAACATATATAAGACTTTTAAAGGAACTAATAGAATATATACTGACAATCTGTAGTTGTCAAGAGCCTTCTGATATGATAGATATATAGCTAATTTCATATTTCGATAAAATGAAAATCCATAAATACTGGTTTATACCAAAATCATACGGATATGGATACTACCCAATCACATGGGAAGGATGGATAACAGTACTCCTTATCATCACTGTACTAGCTCTATCTGCATACATTAACAACTTCTTTGATCTTGATACTGGACCAACTACTAAAGAAGGCTTTAGGTTTGTTCTTGATCTCACAATCTTTATGTTCGCCATCAACCCAATCCTAGAAAAAAAGACAGAAGAGCAAGTAACATGGAGATGGGGTAGGAAATAACACCCTCTCTAATTTACTTCTCCTGAGTAATAGCTTCTAAACTACCTGTATAAATATCAAATACATAGATATTCACTAATATACCTGTACCAGATTGATCTTTTTGACTCCTACTTCTTTCATCTACTCTCCATACATAACCATAGTCATCATAATCAGACAAATACATATTTACATAATTACTCTCAATATCTAAACCTTCTTCTAGTGCATTAGCATATATCTCTGTAGAATCTAAAATATTTGGGAAGTTTGTAGGATATGATACAGAGTCGTACATTGAAGCACCAAACCCTCCAATATCTACTGGTTGTGCATCACTATTCACTACACCTTCTTGGTATATATACAAAGAAGTCTGCCCCTTACTCTTAGAGTAGTAGGTACAAAACCACTTTGAATAACTACCACTATCACTACCTAGAAAATAGTATGTAACATCAGGATATACAACAGACGAAATAGTTAAACCAGAACACTCATATAGTTTAACATCACTAGACCAAGTCTTAGCCTCTGTGTATGTTGGAAGCATTGCGTCTTTACTAGAGTGTAAAACATAAGTAGGTTCTGGGGTTAGTTCTTCTGGAATAGTTTCTTCTACAGTAGTACCATTATCACTCACTACATCAACTTCGTTAAAGAAAACAAAGTATGTTCCAATACCCACTCCAATGATTAAAATACTAATTCCTAGTATTATTAAAAGCTTCTTATGCTTCTTGATAAACTCTTTCATAAATAATATGTATAAAGTTAATACTTTAGTATACATTAATTATAAATTGTAGAGTAGAGGACATTGAGATTTATTCCGTAATAGCCTATAATATATAAATCTCTATCTTAGATTCTTGGGTGGTCGCCCAATGAATATTTTCAAAAAAAGATAGATGATTGCACTTTCACAAACAAAAAGGATAGAAATGAAAAAGAAAAAGAATACGCTCTATTATGTTGTAACACTAATATTACTTGTAATATTGGCATTAATCGTACTCCTTCCTATGGAAAAGGTAGGAGCAGAGGAACTTAGGTGTCACCCAACCAAGACACCAACTCCAACAGAAACAGATCTACCTGATCCAACTCCAACAGAGACAGATCTACCTGATCCAACTCCAACGGAGACAGATCTACCTGATCCAACTCCAACGGAGACAGATCTACCTGTTCCAACCCCCACAAGCACTAAGGCCTGTCACGTAGTGACAGACCCTGATCTGGGAGGAGGAGACAACATCTTCTTAACAGTTTTGGGATTAGTTCTAGGTGGTACTTTGGGTTTTTTTATATTAAAAAACCGAAGAACTCCATAATCACAAGTCTGGTTATGATCTCCCTTTGCTATAGCTGTACTGTTACTAGTACTAGCGAAGGGCAGAAATTTCAGATGAGCGATTACACCACTACTCCCTCTCCAACAGAGACTCTTCATGTCTCTGCCGAGAAAACAGAAACACCTATGATAGCAACAAAAGTTGTAATAGAACCAACACTGGTTCCTACAGCAACTGCTACTCCCGTTGATCGGATAACAACGGTCAGTGTGGATAGCGATGCTATCACAGGCTGGTACCAGCAATTTTGGAGAGAAGTATCAATCCAAAGTTGCGACGGCTGCTCAGCCTCTGAAATAGAGACCGCAGTCGGCTTCGTCTTTACCAGCAAAACTTGGAATTGGGCACAGTCCGGGAGTGTATATTACACTCACTCCGGATGGCAAACCTTTCCGAGATTAGGAGAAGAACCCTATGGACCAGAGTTCGGACAAACTCTCGTGAGAGTCATCCGCTACTCCGATCCTGTGGGGACGGAGCTTTGCTTAGGACACGAATGCTACACCCTTGTAGCATTCCACATTCAAGACAAAGTTCCTAGAGATGGAATCTTAAACCTAGAGGATATATTCGACATTACATCTGATGACATTTTCTTCGTCACATGCAATGGAGCGAGTCTTCTAGGAAGATCCTCCCAAAAGTTAATTGTCCAATATCGGATGATTAATAAAAAAGGAAGTGCAAAAGAGTAGGTCTCACGACCAATTAACAAGACCTACTCTAGTTCCACCCACAAAAACAAAACATATGTATAAGCAGAATTAAACCACTGCTTCTGTTTGCAACCTTTCATTTCCTAACCCCCTTTGGAATATTCTATATTCTACATAAAACTATCACACTACAATCTATAACTCTCAATATCTCTTACCGACATCCTAACATTAGCATACAAAACAAAACCCTACATGACCAATATTGTGAAAGAGTAAGAAAGATTCTACAGATAAAAATACCCTCAATACAAAAAGATGAAATCATACAGAACCTATAGTATAATAGGGTGTAGAAGAAACACTCATACAATAAATTAACCGACAAACACTTACAGCATGCCAACGCCAGAACTCTTCTCAACAGAAGAATATGCTACACCAAAAGCATCCCCTCCCTCTCGAAGACCACCACGAAACCCCGATAACCCATACCCATGTGAAGACCCAAACAAAGAAGTAGAAAACAACGGAGACCATCTTAAACCCAAACAAATGCTATCCCTACTTATGAACGACCTAATATCCCAAATAGGCTCCCTTCAAGAATTCAATCAAGATTTTGAACAACAATGGCAAAACCCCAGATTTAATCCTATTCATTTCCTAGAAGACATCCATACTCAAAGTTACTACACATCACCATACGCTCAAAGTTTCCTCAAGAACCCAACAGAACAAGAAGGATGGAATATTCTTGGACATCCAAACTTTAATCCTACAAAATTTCCAAAACCAGACAAGACCGAATTACAACCCCCTCTTTTCCCCATCTTAAGATTTCTACAAATTGAAAATCTAAAACCATATATTGACAACAATATAAATGAATACCTTACCAGCTTCTTACTATGGTATTTTGAACAAAATGATGAGATCCAAAACAATGTGTTCCTAAAAGGCAAACTCATTGATAATGAAGAGACCAAACTAACAAGCGGATTCTGTGATGCCCTTGAATACTCTAAAAAAACCGCAACAATATATGAATTCAAACTAGGTGACCCTAACGACTACCCTAGGCACCAACAATCACTTCACTACAAACAAGTAATAAAATATCTTGAACTCTTCAAAACCAATTATCCATACATAGAAAATATCTCTGGACAACTAATATATTTTACAAGTAATCCCTATCAAAGACTTGTAATTAGAACCCTCGACGACAAAGGCTATTAATCCCCCTTCAACCTATCCCACAAAAACAACACAACCCCTAAAGACAACATTAACTCTGCTAACTCATAATCTTGAGGAGCAAACCATACTGGATTAAACAAATTGATAGTCAGGAATATAAAGTAGGGGATTAATATGGAAGGAACAATAAAGGATTTTAACCAATCAACCCTGAGAAAAGACAACAACCAACTAAAACAACCATAGAAACAAATAGAAAGATAAACATACCTCACTAAATCATGAACACCCTGCAAATTATGAAAATTACTCTCATTTTGAATATTACCCTCTGAAACACTCATACTAGTACTCTCAAATACTCTCTGACCCCAACTAATCTCTTCCAAAGCAATGAAGAAGAGTCCAAGAGAAAACAAGATGTACAAAACAAATACCAATTTACTCTCACCCTTACTTCTAAATGCAACAACCAATGCTAAAACACCAGACACTAAGTAAAAGAAAAACTGTAACCACTCAAACAAACCATCCTCCAAACCCAAAATCTCATAAATATGATATAAGCAAATCCTTAATACACACATCAAAGAAACAACCAGAAAAGGAAATACAAACACAATAATCTTCTCTTTCTTCTTCATACTCATTAATATTAAAATATATGGATATTGTACGAAATTCTCTTACTCTTTACAATCAGACACAAGATTACTAATATAGAGTATGCATATAATAGGGGTAACCGGAACTAATGGAGCAGGGAAAGGCACCATTGTAAACTTTCTAATTAAAGAATACGGATTCATATATTTCTCAGTAAGAGACTTTCTCATAAAAGACCTTCAGAAACAAGGATTAAAGATTAATCGAGAAAACATGATTAATACTGCCAACGATTTAAGGGGAAAATACGGAGCAGACTACATTGTTACTAAACTCTATCAAGAGGCTTTAGACCTAAATAAACCCGCCATTATCGAAAGTATCAGATGTATAGGAGAAGTCAATTCCTTAAAAGAATTCCCCGACTTCAAACTCCTTGGCGTAGACGCACAACAAACTAAAAGATATGAACGATCCATTCTAAGAAAAACTGAAACTGACCAAATATCCTTTCCTAAGTTCAGAGAGTTAGAAAGTTTAGAAATGAATTCTAATGATCCTTACAAACAGAACTTAAAGGCCTGTTTAGAAATGGCAGATGTTGTATTTAAGAACAATGGGACGATAGAGCAGTTAGAAGAAAAGGTAAAAGCATATATTGAGAAGAATATACCAATATTCTAACCAAACTTATCCAAATATGATAGAATAACAGCTTGTATGAAAGAAAATACACTAAAACAAGAAAATATAAGAAATGTAGCAATCATTGCACACGTTGACCATGGCAAAACAACCCTTGTTGACGCCTTTATGAAACAAACCCACCTCTTTAGAGACAACCAAGAAGAGATGTCACAAGATAGAATCCTAGACACTGGAGACCTTGAAAGAGAAAAAGGAATTACAATAAGTGCTAAAAATATCTCTATCACATACAGAGATACTAAGATAAATATCATAGACACTCCCGGACACGCAGACTTTGGCGGAGAAGTAGAAAGAACACTCAATATGGCAGACAGTTGCTTACTCCTAGTAGATGCACAAGAAGGAGTAATGCCACAAACTAAGTTTGTACTCAAAAGAGCACTAGAATTAGGGCTTAAGCCTGTACTCATCATAAACAAGATTGATAAGAAATTAGCTAATTGTGAAAAAACACTAAGTAAAGTACAAGACCTTTTCTTAGAACTAGCTACAAACACAGAACAATTAGAATTCTCTATATACTACGGCATCTCAAGAGAAGGAAAAATATTTAAAGAATTACCAGAGGGAGATTTAACCAAAGCAGATAGTACAAAAGGAGACATCTTACCAATACTAGACGAAATAGTTGACCATATGCCAGCTCCCAAGGGAGATAGTGACGGTCCTTTCCAGATGCAGATTACCTCGCTGGAATATGATAGTCATCTTGGAAGATATTTAATAGGAAAGATAAATAGAGGGAATGTAAATCTTGATGATCCAATAATAGTACTACACAAAGACAATGAGGGAAATATCAAGAAGACACAGGGCCGTGTAAGAGGCCTTTTTACTAAGAATGGACTCGTATGGGAAAGTACTCCACACTCTGTCGTAGGAGACATTGTAGCCATCGCAGGAGTAGAATCTACTGATATAGGAGCAACTCTATGCAGCCTTGGACACGAAGATATACTACCTAAAATACAAATTACACCTCCAAGTGTAAGAGTAAAATTCCAAGCTAATAGTTCTCCTTTCTCAGGGAAAGAGGGAACACATGTTACTGCCAAACAACTTGCTCAAAGACTTGACCAAGAAAAAAACCTGAATATTGGACTTAAGATAGAAAACAGTACTGAGAATACATACTACGTATCAGGGAGAGGAGAATTACAACTCTCAATACTAGTAGAACAACTAAGGAGAGAAGGCTATGAACTACAACTAAGTAAACCAGAGGTAATATTACAAGAAGTAGATGGTGTACTATGCGAACCTCTCGAAGAGCTAATCATTCTTGCTTCAGAGGAATATCTAAGTGTAATCACACAAGAGGTAAGCGAAAGGAAAGGTTTACTCAAAAATATTGAAACCATAGATGGGCAAAGCACATTTACATACGAAATCCTTACCAGAAATCTCATAGGCTTACACAGAATGCTAATGAATTCTACAAAAGGTAGTGCTTTAGTAAACAGCTACATCAAAGAATATGTACCTTACAAGAAACAAGACGAGCTATTTAGAAAAGGTGTAATACTCTCTACAGAGACTGGTACTGCACTTGCATACGCTCTTACCTCCATTCAAGAAAGAGGAAGACTATTTATCAAAGGTTCTACCGAAGTATATGAAGGAATGATAATAGGGATTAATAATCATGAGCAAGATCTAGATGTAAACCCATGTAAGAGTAGAAAAAAGACTAATGTACGTATGTCACAAGCAGAAGTTACAGAGATAAACCTTAAAGCTACTATGCCACTAACTGTAGAATCTGCACTGTCCTTTATCAATGATGATGAACTCATAGAGGTAACACCTCAGAGTATTAGATTAAGGAAGAAATTACTCACTGCAACTCAAAGAACTTGGGCAAACAGAAAGAATCTTACTGCGTTTGCTAAAGCGCAAATGGAAATAGATTAAAAGTTAATTATCATTATCATTCGTTCATAATCTCCAAAGCAAAAGGATATAGAATAGGAGATGGATTTAAACTATGATATGTGGAACGAGATTAAGAAAGATTTATCTCAAAATAACCACAAAACACCTTTCTACAAAGATTCTGATATTTGGTGGCTTTCTATTGGATATAATATGGGATGTGAAGTATACGGAAAAGGCAAAGATTACGCCAGACCTGTACTAGTTATAAAAAAGTTCAACCAATACTCCTTTATCGGAATACCTCTTAGTACAAAGGTAAAAGATGACAAATATCACACACCAATAACAGTTAAGAACAAAACCGTTTCAGCACTAACTTCACAAGTTAGAACCTTCAGTACAAAAAGACTCCTTTATAAAATAATTGAACTTGACGAAAAGGACTATAGAAAAGTAGTAGATAATGTTGTAGCTCTTATAAAATTACCCCCCTCTATCTCTAGAGGGGGTCGTGGCTAAATGCCAATAATTAACTAAGTATAGCACTATACATATTTATGTCAATAATATCCTTCTATAATTATTAAACCTCTCCCTTTAAAAACTTCTTCCTCTTCTTCTCTTCCATCCTCTCTATAGCGTACCTTAAAGTAGTTCTAGGCACATCGTTGTAATTCTTAATAATAAACTCCTCTACAATATCACTATCTCTTTTCCATACCTCCCTTAACATCCAACCAACAGCTTTATGCATTAAATCATGCTTATGACTTAGCAATATCTTCGAAATCTTCAAAGTATCTTCAAACTCATTATTCCTAATAAAGGCAAATGTAGAAAGAATAGACACTCTCTGAGACCACAAATGATCTCTCTTGACTAAATCGTAAAGAATAGACCTCTCTTTATCCAAAAGATAATCTCCTACAATATAATGAGCACTACAATCTACAAGATCCCAATTATTTATATATTCCACATTCTCTAAATACAAATCTACTATCTCTTTCTTAACGAAACCATCACCCTTCTCATACATATATCTCAGAATATTTAATGCGAAAGACCTGTATTCATGTATTGGACTATGCAAAAAGAGTAGAGTCTCCTCAATCGGAATATCCCTCCTATACTTCCTCACTACTAATTTCATTTCAGGAGTAGTAACACCAATAAAGATATCACCTTCACCATACTCTCCCTTACCTGTTTTGAAAAATCTCTTATATACCTCCTTCTTCTCTTTCGAAGAATATATCTTAAAATCCTTTTTAATTTGACTAATCATATACACAACTATACCAAACATCTTGGTATATATAAAAGAAAAGGGCAGGTAAACCTGCCCTTTCGACTTCATTCAGAAGAAGTTTAGAAACTTCTTGTGTCTTCAGTTCTCTCTCTGGCCTCAGAAACGTTGATAGCTCTGCCATCAAGTTCTGACTCATTGAGTCCTTCGACTGCCTTCTGTGCCTCTTCTTCTGTAGACATAGTGACAAATCCAAAACCTTTGGATCTACCGGACTGTCTGTCAGTAATAACAACAGCCTCTTCTACAGTACCGAATGCACTGAATGCTTCTCTTAACTGCTCATCACTGATTCCCCAGCTAAGATTAC
>JAIOSB010000023.1 GCA_021107795.1 bacterium | reverse complement strand
TCTCAATATCAAACAACATTGTACTCACCTTCAACCAAAATATTAAAGAACCACAAGATATTAAAAATATAATTAAACTAAACTCCTCTACTAACTACACCTACTACATAAGTAAGAATAAAATAACTATCAACCCTAGTAGCAATTTAAATCGCTGTACAAACTACACCCTAAGTATAAACAAGGGAATTGTTGGTACTACAACCCTAACTTCCACCAAAAGCAACTCTTACACCATCAAAACAAGCTGTAAGAGAACCGTCTATGTTGGAACCTCTGTACAAGGCAGAACCATCTACGCCTACTACTTTGGTAGTGGTAGTAAGAAGATAATATTCTACGCTGCAATGCATGGATCAGAAGCAAATACTAAATCTACACTAAACAGATGGATTACAGAACTAGAAACATACAACAGTAGGATCCCAACAGACAAAACCATTATCGTCGTACCTTCCCTAAACCCAGATGGTGTTGAAAATAGAACTAGATTTAATGCTAATGGGGTAGACTTAAACAGGAACTTCGATACTACCTCTTGGGTACAAGGTACCTACTTCGCAGGTAGCTACTACCCAAATGGAGGAGGATCATACCCATTCTCCGAACCAGAGAGTATTGCTATTAGAAACCTCATTAACAAAGAATACCCATACCTCACACTCTCATACCACTCAGCAGCAGCCTATGTAATCCCTTCTGGTACATCTAAGAGCAATGAATTAGGAAAGATATACTCTCAACTATCTGGCTATGCATACATTGCTCACAACGCAGGTGGTGCGTTTACATATGATATTACGGGGGACTTTGGAGAATGGTCTAGAGAACATGGGTACAATGGATTAACCATAGAATTAGCAAGTGCATACTCCGACGAATTCTCAAGAAACAGGAACGCTATGTGGAAAATGGTTGAGGAATAAGTTATCATAATCTCTACTCTATGAACAAACTTAAAAACATAACCATATCTGCGATAATACCCGCTTACAATGAACACCAAACTATTGAAGCAGTCATTAATACAATCTTAAATAATCCCCTTATCGATGAAGTAATTTGTATAAACGATGGATCTACAGACAATACAGCTCAAATATTAGAGAGGTTTGGTAATCAAATCCAATTTATAAACCTAAAAGAGAATAAAGGTAAAGGATACGCAATGACTCAAGGTATTCTGAAAGCAAAAGGTGAAATCCTTCTCTTTCTAGATGCAGACTTCACCAACCTATCAAACACATACATTGAGCAACTACTCAAACCAGTATTAGAAGACGGCTATAGAGTATCCCTAGGATATCTAGCAGATAATGACAGTTCAATTACTAAGAGGAACTTGGCTTCAGAACTTACTGGACAAAGAGTATATTACAAAGAAGATTTACTCCCACATTTAGAAAGAATATCCAAGACAAGATTTGGCGTAGAGATATATCTAAACAATCAATTCCCAGAGGAGGATACAAAGAAAGCACCTTTAAAAGGGCTACAAGCTTTATATAAGTATGAGAAGTTCAGTTCATCAGAAGCCCTCAAGGAATATGTGAAAGAGGCTGCAGAAATAGCAAAAGTCATTGGGGAGAAGAATGGGCTACTTAATCGAGATTACAAAGTATTAGAACTGTTGTCTAAATCCAAGAATATAAGAGAATTAGAACTATATACAACAAAAATAAAGAACCCTAAGATTAGAGAATTCTTAAATAGATATGTACTAAAATATATACGCAGATAGACAATCAATAAGAAATCCCTTGTTTTCCTCTCCTAAATAACATATATTGGAGAGTATAATATTAAAAACAATAAAATGAAAAGATTTAATCAAAGAAAAGGCTCCGACGATTTCAGTATGCACGATGCAGTATGCGATGCGTGTGGAAAAGACTGTAAAGTACCATTCAAACCAACAGGAAGCAAACCAATATACTGTAGCAACTGTTTTGAGAAACAAGAAGGTGGTAGTCCAAAAAGAAGAGACAGGAAAAACTCTAAAGGCTTTGAAATGTTCTCTGCAATATGTGATGACTGTGGTAACGAATGCCAAGTACCATTTAAACCAAGTAGTGATAAACCAATATACTGTAGTGCATGTTTTGAAAAGAGAGGTAACGGTCGCCCTGCAGGAGGAAGATCTAACCTTAATCTAAATGAAGTAAACGAGAAATTGGATAGGATAATAAAGATATTAGAGGATCAAGAGTTCTAGTATTAACCTATACTAATTACAAACTCACTACCCTTCTTACCATCTGAGATAATTTTTATACTACCTTCGTGTTTCTTAATTATCTCCTTACTAATAGCTAAACCCAACCCACTACCACCAGTATTCCTAGATCTAGACCTATCTACTCTATAAAATCTTTCAAATATTTTCTCTTGATGCTTCTTACTAATACCCTTACCATTATCTTTGATACTAACAATCATTTTCTTCTTCGCCTTTTTTAATTCTATCTCTATCAAATTACCACCACTATGCTTAACCCCATTCTCAATCACATTCATAAAAGCCCTTTGAAGCAATACCTCATTACCTTCAATATTAAAACCACCTTTACCAAACTTAGTCTTAATTCCTATATTTTCCTTCTTAGCAAAAACTTCTAACTGGGATACTACATCACTAAGTAAACTCTTTAAATCTAAGTCCTCTTTTTCCACTGTATGATCTAAAATAGAGAGAAGAAGAAGATCTTCTGTAAGAACATCCATACACTTAATACTACTCTTAGAGTCTTTCAACAGCTTTACTAACTCAACCTTACTCACACTCTCATCCTCTATTGCTGTATCCAGATTAGCTTGAATAATGGCTAGTGGAGTCTTGAGCTCATGAGAAGCATTCTCTACAAATTCCTTCTGTGCATCAAAACTACTACCCAATCTCCCACTCATTCTATTAAAACTTTTTATCAACTGGGATATCTCATCCCCATTATCTACAAACTTTATCTCATCATGAAGATTCTTTGCTTCTTTCTTCTTAATCTCTTCATTTAACTTCTCTAAAGGATGGAGCATAATGTCTGCTAATACATACCCTGCTCCAAAACTAAGTAAAACAAGAGGTGCAATTGCATATCCCGTTATCGTACGAATATTACCCAAATCTGCAAGACGAGACTCCATGACAATTTCCACTTGGTTTTGAGTAAGATCTTTAAGAATTGAGTTCCTACCCATCCTATTAATCCAAACTTCATGC
>JAIOSB010000005.1 GCA_021107795.1 bacterium | reverse complement strand
GGTGTCTTCTACTGGATTGAGGATATTGCTAGTGTAGAAGACGAGATTATGAATGTAAGGCTATTCTCGATTCTCCATCGACTTATTGGGATTTTTGGAGACCTTGAGAAAGTATATAACGAAATTGACTATGTTGGAGTTCTTAGTGGAAAGATTGTATTGGATCTTCCAAATAATGTTAGGCTTTATGATGTGTCGCAGGAAAATAGCTCTCAATGGAGAGATCCACAGATTTCTTTTCTGAATCATTATGTCTGGGATATGAGATTGGACACAAATATACTTAATGTTCTTGCTGACAGAGATTTTTATATTGTTGAGCTTATGAAGCAGATAGAGTGGGACTTGGGTTTCGATTCTACGAATAAAGATGACGTTTTATACAAAGTCATTGCGGAAATATCAAAAAGGGATTAGTTTCTTGAAAACAATCTATAATGGATGTTAAATCTGACGACTATAACAATAGGAATGTTATCCTACAAATTTCCCCAGTAATCTGTCATGTCTTCCGAGAGTCCCGAAATCCAACCACAAGAGCACCAGCCCGTTTCTTCGTTATATTCAACCTTACAGTAATCATAATCCTTTCTATAGCCTAACAAGGTTATATCTGAATGTCTAGGAACAGCAATTATCAAACTTCTATCATCATAGGATTCCCATAGGTTAGCTTTTTGGTACGACAAACCATCAAACTCAACACTATCAATTTTGTATATTTTACCAAACCACTCGGGGGCAATATCTTCTTCAACAAGAGAATTTTCAACATCTGTGTTAGTAGGCAGAGGTTCTTCTTGAACGATTGTTGTTTTTCTCTCTGTATCTGTATTTGTATCATTATCTACTTGTGAAGCAAAATACATTAAGATTGCAAAGATGACAATTCCCATTATAATGGCAGCGGGAATATTGTTTTTGCCCCTTGTAGGTTTCTGAGTTTCTTGCATTGTTAAATCGAAATTAATTTATACATATCATTTTCCCAAACTACAACTTTCTTTCTCTCCAACATCTCGTCTGTATACCAAAAAGAGGGATTGGTTTTAGATCCCTCTTTAATATGTGGTACAGACTATTTTAGAGACCTAGCGAGACATACTTGTATTCATTTGAGAAAAAGTCTAAATCACCAACTTTAATCTTAAGGTCTGTTGCGTCATCAGGGACTTCATATACTGCAACAAAGGTCTTCTCTATACCAGGGTTTATGTTATCAAAAATAAAGAGCTCATCCTCTATACAACTGTAAACATCAGAACTAGTTATAAATTCCCTTTCTTCGGAGTCATAAAGATATAAATCACTTACTGAGACCATTTCCTTACTATTATTCTTTATTTTGATGGTTACTTTAATAAAAGTCCCACTATTTGCAACACAATCATCTCCATATGCTCCATAAGAGCTTTTGAGTGTAGAACCTAAATCTTTTGCTTCTGTTACTATCCATTGCACATCATCTACTACAATAACTTCTCCTATTTGAGAGGGCTCATCAAAAGTCTCTTGTTCTGCAACTTCTTGCTCTGTTTGTTGGATCTCAACCTCTTCTACCACTTTCGCAACTCCTGCTACCCCAGCAATAGTGATAATAAGAATTATGATAATGCCTAATAGTGTGATACCACCACAACCTATTGCGACTTTAGCACCTGTACCTAATTTCTTTTTAGGTGTGTTCTCTTGTTCTGCCATAAAATTTGGGAAATTAACTTATATAAATAATTATATCATATAAACAAGACAAGTTGTTTCTTTTATGACACAGCTAGAATTCCTTAGTCAACAATCCCCATACTCTCCAATATCACATCTACTACTAATAGGTCTGTCTCTGTACTAACCTCTGTAGCACCATAGAAATATGCCTCATAGGTATAACCATCCTCATCCTCAAAATACAACCCCTCTAATGTAAATAAACCATCTACACAAGGTGGTTCAAAATAGTTATTCCCCTCCTGCGTATCATAGAAATACTTCTTATCAATCCTTCTAAAAGTTGTATTAAGAAACTCAAACTCTATATAATCCGTACCAGTATAATCAATAACATTAAGAACCTCCCCCATATCATCACTAGCACTCTCCTGCTCAGCCATATAAGCCTCCCCATTATCATCAAACAATGCATACTCAGGACAACCAGCAAACCCAATACCAGACACTGCCTGTACAGTAAACACCTGCTCACTATCCGGATTAACAATATCAAAAGCAGTCAAACCGAAGTACTCTGTCATATCTGGCAAAGACTCAGTACCATCCCCATCAAAATACTCAATAACGGACCAACCCTTAGGCAAAGTAGCAGAAAGAACCTCCCCCTCAAACTCTGTATCAGTATCCTCAACTACCTCTTCCTCCTCCTCTTCTTCGTCCTCAACTACTACCTCTGGTTTAGAATCATCATCCTTAACAACAGCTACCTCCTCAGTAGGCTTAGCAAAGAAATCAGTATAGATGATATATCCAGCAATACCTATACACAAAAAAGCAACAAAAAATACAAGACCTGCTAGTCCTTTACTTGTACCCTTACTCTTCTGTGAAGGTGGGGTTGTACTAGGAGCTTTCTTCTTTACTGGAGGTTTAGGACCTTTCAGACTCTCTCTCTTCTTTACAACTTTCTTCTTTTTTAATATTTCTCTTTCCATATGAATTACCCTCTAAACTTAGATCTTACATACTATATTCTTACAGAAAAGGGGATGAACTTCAACATATGGAGGAATTGACCTAGATAAGGGACTTATAGTATTATGCTTTTATTAAGTAATTGTAAAATTAAGTTTAAGAAAGAGGGAAATAATGACAGAGAAAAAAGAACATGATGTTACAGTTGAGACAGGGGGAGTTACAGTAATGGAACTATTAACGAGGGAACTCCTTGATATTGATACTGAACACGCACAGGTGTCTGTAAAAGATCAGGTAGAGTTGTTTTTGGAAGATTGTGAAGAAGAGGGAGTTTCACCACTAGAAGTTTTAGGGCACATTCTTCTTGAGGGGAAAGAGTGGTTGGTAGATCCTTTGGTCATGGAGGATTGTAAAGAAGCCTGTAAACTGTCTCTGAAAACTGTGCAGAATGATATAGAATATTCTACGGAATTAATGAATCAGATTGACGATCTTAAAGAAGTTGGGGATTGGGGTATAAATTCTACGACAAACAAGTTCGTAGCAATCTGTCTTGAAGAGGGGAGATCCCCAATAAAGGTTTTTGGGAGAGAATTTCTTAAGGGTGGAAGGCCAGACTCTAAAGATCTTGTCATTCTTAATCGCATCTTGAATAATTATAATGATTG
>JAIOSB010000029.1 GCA_021107795.1 bacterium | reverse complement strand
CTAAATCCCAATCCTTTACATCTGTACCATCTACTAAAATCTTTCCACTCTTAACATCATAGAGTCGCGCAATGAGGTTTACGAAGGTAGTCTTACCACCGCCAGTAGGACCGACAATAGCTATTGTCTTGCCAGGATATGCTACAAAGTTAATATCCTTGAGTACAACATCATTACTGTTGTATCCAAAGTTTACATCCCTAAACTCTATCCCTCCCTTAATATCTTTTGGAGAGTATGCCTTCTTAGGAGAAAAAATATTATTCTCTAATTCCAAGATCTCACTTAGTCTAGAAGCTGAGGCTAATCCCGTTTTAATATTCTGCCAAATATATGAGATTTTGTTTAAGCCACTAAAAAGCTGCCGAGAGTATGCATTAAAAAGTACGACCATACCCAAAGTGACAATCCCTGCGGACATGAGGTGAAGAGAATAGAGGAGGGTAGTACCAACAGAAAGGATACTCATCATTGTGATAAAAGTGTCTGCACTTGCGGATATAGCTGAGACTTTCTTGGAGGTCTTGTAATAGCTTTGTGTGAGACTCTCCAATTGTTTAGACCAATAACCTTGTTGATTATTAGATTGGATAGGGAGAAATCCGTCTAAAGACTCTTGTACCTTAGCACTTACCATACCCTCTTTGTCTAAGGCCTGTTTGATAGGTTTCTCTAAGAACTTTCCTTGAACGAGAAGAAATACGAATACTGCAGTGGTAGAGAGAAGAGAAATAGAAGCTATTCTCCAATCTAGGGAGAAAAGCATTGTTAATATGGTGAGCATCATAAAGGAGATATTCATGAGTCTAACTAATCCTTCTGAAAAAAACTTGTTAAGACCATCAACATTCCCTGTAAGCCTTTGTATTATGTCTCCTGTTTGATTATCTGAAACAAATTGTGTTGGTAATTCTTGAATCTTTTTAAATATCTCCTCTCTTATATTAAAAAGAACCTTTTGGGAGAGTATCCCTGTGGTTCTTACTCTTATATAGTTAGCTATTGCTGTGAAGATTAGGACAAAGAGTGCTGTAGTAACTGTATTTAAGAGTCCATCTATATCTTTGTTTGCGATATCTATATCTATTGATCTTTGAACAAGCTTAGGGATTAAAACAACACCTAAGATATTGGAAGCGAGGAGCGCAAAAGATATTAGGACTAGTGTAAAAAGGTATGGTTTGAAATGACGTACTATTAGAGAGAGACCTTTCTTTGTATTTACTCTCTCATCTTTGTTTAGGTTGTAATCTTTATCCATAGTTCTTTTGCGATAGTTCTATCTCTTGATAGAGAACAGAATGTTTAAGTAATTCTTCGTGTGTACCAAATTCCGTAATCTTTCCTTGATCGAAAATATATATACGATTACAATCTTTAACAGAAGAGATCTTTTGAGCAACGAGGATGATAGAGATGTCTTTGTGATTCTTTCTAATATTTTCAAACACTTTATCCTCAGTAGCTATATCTAATCGGCTTGTTGCGTCATCTAGTATGAGTAGTTGAGGGTCTCCTGCTAATGCTCTAGCTATCATTATCCTTTGTTTCTCACCACCAGAGAGATTTCCTCCTAACTCTCCTACATTGCTGTTGTAGCCGTCTTGCATATCTTTTACAAACGTATCAGCCTCTGCTATCTGTGCAACTTGTAGTACTTTCTTTGTTGGTATATTTCTTCCGAATTTAATGTTGTCTAGGACGGAGGAGTTAAACAGGAAGTTCTCTTGAAAGGAAAAACCTGTAAGGTTTCTAACATCTTTAATCTTGTAATCCTTCAGAGGATGTTTGTTCAGGAATATTTCTCCAGAAGTTGGTTCTAGTGCTCTGAGTAAGTGTTTTAAAAACATTGTTTTTCCTGAACCTGTTAATCCTACTATCCCAATCTTTTCTCCTCTCCTTATTTCAAAATTTACACCTTTTAATATCTCGGTATCTTCAATTTTAAGTGAGAGATCTTTTACTTCGAAGGTTTCAAGTTTCTTTACTGCTAATTTCCCATCTTTGAAGGTTACTGGTGCACTCAGAATTTCATCTATACGTTTAAGAGAGGCTATTGCTTGTCCTATCATTGCTGTCATTAGAGCAAGCATTAGGATTGGTAGTGTAAAGAGTTGTACATAGGTGTTGAATGCTGTCACTTCTCCTATTGTCATATCGCCATAGATTATTTGTTTTCCACCGAAGTATATTATTATCATTGTAGCTATTATCGCCAGAGAGTTTACAATTGGTACTACAAGGGAGAAAATCCGATTGATTTCTAATCCGATATCTTTGTTTTTCTGGTTTACTTTTTTAAATTTCTTAATTTCTGTTTTTTCAGACACAAAAACTTTTACAAGCATAGTTGCTTTAATATTTTCACTTGTAATCTTGTTGAGGGAATCTCTTAATTCTTGGACTTTCTTAAAGAGTTTGAATTTATCTTTGATGAGTAGTAGTAGAATGATTATCACAGTAGGGACTGTAATCACGATTATCGTTGCTAATTGAGTATTCAGAGAGAACATTAGTACGACACTTCCAATTAGTAAGAATATTGAAGAGATTGTTAAGCCTACGAATTGTGTAAAGGTGTTTTTAATATATATAGTATCGCTGTTAATTACGGTCAATATCTTGGAAGGCTTGTTGTGTACCAAGTAGGAATAGTTGTGTTTAAGTACTTTCCTGAAAAGCCTGTCTTTAAGATCTTGTCCTATCTTTTCTCCCAGGAGTGTATTTAGATATGTATTTAGATATGTAAAGAGGGTGCCGATTACAAGTATTATTCCTGTGTAGAGGTAGTATTTACTATCAATTGCTTGTGTAAGAATATATTGATCTAGGACTTGAGATACTAGAGTAGGGAAGAGGAGTTCTACAGAGTGTGCAAGGATTAATGCAAGAAAACCCCCGAGCATCATTAAGAGGTATTCTTTTCGAGTTATGTATTTTTTAAGATGTTTGAAGGAATTCACTAAGGGAAGTATATCAGATTTTATTATCAAAGGAAGGACCTCTTGTTTAAGAAATGTTGCTTCTTGTTTGGTAGAGAAGCTGGAAAATATATATAGTTTAAATCTTTAGACATTGTTACGAAAACAGGTATAATAAAGGGCGGTAGTAGTTAATTTCGACTGATTAAGAGGTTGGTAAAAGGGACAAAGAAAGCAAAGAGCAAGAGAAAAAAGCCTAAGAAGGGTGTTTTTAAGGGGAAGAGTTTCTCATTGCTTGTTGTGTTGACAATTTCCTTTGGACTTATTTCCATAACCAGATTGTTACTTCCAGTTCTTGGGCAACAAAGTGAGTATTCAATATTGGATATGGATAAAACAATATTGGGTGTACAGAGTGCTACAAAGAAGTGGGACTTTCTAGATCCTTCTAACTATACACTTTCTGATGATACTACAGCTGAAATATCAGGAGGAGTTGTAAAACTTCTACAAATAGATCAAGAAGATTCGGATAATACACAGGGTGGATTTGAAGCAGGTACTCATTCTAATACTCAGTGGGATAGTGGAAGTGAATGGGTAGAATTGACAACTGCTGGACAGACAAGTGGGAGTGGAGATTTTACATCACGAATATTTGATGTCAAAGGTAGTGCAAGTTGGGGCACAATATCTTGGGTTCCACAACGACCAATATACAAAGAACTCCCGGGTAATGCTCAAACAGAAACAGGTTACAGTTCAGGTAATGCAAACATGACGGGGAATATATTCCTAACGCATATGAATGAAGCAAGTGGAACGATAGTGGACAGCTCTGGACAGGGGAATGATGGAACGTACAATGGAGTTCTGTATTCTCAAACTGGTAAATTGGGAGGAGCTATTGGTTTCGATGGGACAGATGACTATGTTGATTGTGGAGATACAGCAGATGGGAATTACACATCTATGACTATCAGCTCATGGTGGAAACCAACGGGTCTTACCAGTGGTTGGACAACTATGCTACACAGAAACGATGGAACTTCTGTCGGTTCTTCCGTCTTCTTTATAGGACTTGAAACAACTTCGCAGCAAATTGTTGCTACCATAGGGGCTGGTTCAGGACCGGGATATATGGCAGGAGCAACAGGAATAAATGCTCAAGTGGATACTTGGTATCATGTTGTAAACTCTTGGGATGGTACAACAGCAAGGGTGTATGTAGATGGTGTAGAAGTGAATACATATGGGCTCACCTCTGCAGCTTTTAGCAACAAAGTGGCAAACACAAAGTTAGGATCGTCTGGTTTTGGGAATGGATACCTGTTTACTGGAGATATAGATGAGACGGCAATATGGAGTAGAAGCCTTTCTCCAACTGAAATACTTGATATTTACAAAAGAGGAGCATTGCGACTAAAGATCCAAGCAAGAAGTGGAGATACTACTCCTTTGACAGGAGACTTTGTAGGACCAGATGGAACTACAGGAGACTTTTACGATGAACTGAGTAATTCAACTCTTGGTACACCAAGTTTTAACTTAACCAATGTCACAGACAACCGATATTTCCAATACAAGACATACTTTGAAACAGATAGCTCTTCGTACACTCCAGAGCTAAAGAGTGTAGAAGTAGGACCAGGCCATTACCCTGCAGATAGTCCAACAGTTTCAAACAGTACGGGTACTACATATACTCAGTTAACATCCTTTACAGAAGTACTGGGCTTAGGAAATGAAGGAGTTGCAAGGTATCAGATTTCTAATGACAGTGTAGATTGGTATTACTGGGGAGGAACGGAGTGGACTAAAGAGACAGGACAAGGTTCTCCATCTGAGGCAAGCACAGCAAGTGTCATATCTACAAACATATCAGCATTTCAAGAATCAATTGGTACTGGAGAGTTCTACTTCAAATCGTTCCTTACATCGGATGGTGAGCAACAAGTTGAGATAGATTCTTTAGAACTAAGCTACAGTACTGGTACAGAGGATCCTCCACCAGACGATGATGACGACGACGACAATGATGATAACAATATTGTCTATGTTACACAAAAGGCAACATCGGAGAAGAAGGAGGAAGAAGAGGATGTTTCAGAAGTAGAGGAGAAGATGTTTGATATATATATGGTGGTAATGAACTCGGAGGATAAAGAAATAATTCAATTAAAAGGTCTTGCATATGAAGAGATTTGGATTGTAGCAAAATATATGGATGAGACAATAATGGCAGTTTTTGTAGAGGAGAAAGATTGGGAGATGAGTTTTTCAATCAGTGAAATAAAGAAAGATCTGGAACAGGGAGAAAATATAATTGAGATACAAGCATATGATGAAGAACGCAACTTGTTAGAAAGTAGGGAAGTAACCATCTTGGGGGAGACTAACTATAAATCTGATGATTATCAAAAAATTAGAAAGGGTTTAGACCTAACTCTCGCATTGGTAGGAGGAGGAGATATAGCCCTTGGAGGGACATTGTTTGTTAAGAAATATACGAAACCATCAAAGCCTTCAAAGCGCCGTGCAAAAAAGAAATAACCAATACAATATGGAATGTTAAGCAACCTTTCATTTTGAGGCAATTTAAAATGAAAGAATGTAATTATTAAAAAGTATATACTAAGAAAAAAAGTTTTACAATTTTACGGAGGTAGTATATAAGACTTTCGACATTGGTCCAAAAATAGGTATAATAATTAACTATAAAGACAACAAGGAAAATGGAAAAGAATAATCGAATGAGAAAATTTAAGATACAAAGCTTACGAGAAAGTCCATTCTTTATTCCTATCCTGCTGACAGCTTTGTTTCTAATTCTCATAGTGTGTAGACTTCTTCTTTCTATATTTGGTGAAGAAACGAATTTTTCCATATTTGAAGTAGAGGGGACAATATTAGGGGTACAAAGTGGAACAACGGAATGGAGTTTTGCAGACTCTTCTAAATATACTCTTTCTGATGATACTTATGCGGAGATTGTTGGTGGAGTTGTAAAGTTAATACCATTTGATCAAGAGGATTCGGACAATACACAAGAAGGGTTTGGAGATGGTACACATTCTAATACTCAGTGGGATAGTAGTAGTGAATGGGTAGAATTAACAACTGCTGGACAGATAAGTGGGAGTGGAGATTTTACATCACGAGTATTGGACGCAAAAGGTAGTACAAGCTGGGATACAATATCTTGGGCTCCACAACGACCAACATACAAAGAACTTCCGGGTAATGCTCAAACAGAAACAGGTTACAATTCGGGTAATGCAAATATGAGTGGAAATGTTTTGTTAATGCATATGAACGAAGCAAGTGGAACAATAGTGGATAGTTCTGGACAAGGGAATAGTGGAACTTACAATGGAACTTTGTATTCCCAGTCTGGAAAATTAAATAATGCAATTGGTTTCGATGGCAGTAACGACATTATCAATTGTGGGAATGCGGATAGTTTGCATATTGGAGGTAATATCACCGTTTCCATGTGGTTGAAATTAGACGGTTTAGGCAGTTATCAAGGAATGTATGGTGGAAGTAATTCAATTGGTAATAGAAGGGGTACTACATTAGGAAAGTGGACTGATCAGAGATGGACTTACTTTGTGGGTCGAAATACTACAGCTTATTGGGCAATACATTCAAACGATCCAGCAGTTACAGGTAGGTGGTACCATGTGGTAGGAGTGGTAGATAGTGGAACAATGTATATGTATGTGGACGGCGTACAGCAAACTCAGACTCAAAGTGGTGTAACATTGTATCCTGTTGAGATAGAAACAATCATTGGTAGGTGGTATTCTGATTCAGCAGCTCATTTCTTCCATGGAGATATAGATGAGGTAGCTGTATGGAATAGGGGCTTGTCTTCAACGGAGATACTTGATATCTACAAAAGAGGAGCATTGCGACTAAAGATTCAAGTGAGAAGTGGAGACACCAACCCTTTGACTGGAAACTTTGTAGGACCAAATGGAACAACAGGGGACTTTTACGATGAACTGAGTAATTCAACTCTTGGTACACCAAGTCTGAGTTTGACCAATGTCACAGACAACCAATATTTTCAATACAAGACATATTTTGAAACAGACAACTCTTCTTACACACCAGAGCTAAAGAGTATAGAAGTAGGACCAGACCATTACTCTACAGACAGCCCAACAGTTTCAAACAATACAGGTACTACATATACACAACTAACATCCTTTACAGAAGTACTGGGAGCAGGGAATGAAGGAGTTGTAAGATATCAGATTTCTAATAACAATGGGGATTGGTATTACTGGGGTGGTACGGAGTGGATTAAGGAGACAGGACAGGGAGCACCATCTGAGGCGAGTACAGCAAGTGTCATATCTGCAAATATGTCAACTTTTCATAGTTCAGTAGGTACGGGGGAGTTCTTTTTCAGAGGGTTTTTGACATCAGATAATACACAGCAGGTTGAGATAAATTCGGTAGAGCTTTGGTATACCACTGGGACTGAAGACCCTCCACCAGAGGATGATGACGATGATGGAAATACTTACGTCCCATCAGGTACACAATCAAACAATGATGACGAAGAGGAAGAAGATGAGAACGAGGAAGATACTACTCCAGAAGCAGAGGAGGAGGATGTTTTCGATATATATATTGCCGAGATAGATATTGAGGATAGGGATATGGTTCAGCTTAAGGGTCTTGCACTTAAGAAGGTGTGGATTATTGCTAAGTTAGATGGGGATACAATAGCGTCTGTTTATGCAAACTCCGAGGCTTGGGAGATGAGCTTCTCAATCAGTAGAATAAGGAAATATCTTGAATCTGGAGAAAATGTAATAGAGATACAAGCGTATGATGAGGAGCGTAACTTATTAGAGAGTAAGGAGGTAACATTGCTAGGGGAGGTGGAGTATAAGATCGATAATTATCAAGGAGTAAGGAAGGTCTTGGATTCTACAATTGTTCTAGCAGGGATTATAGATTTAACGTCTGGAGGATCATTACTTATTAAGAAATACAAAGAAGCTACAGGTTCTTTGCTGAAACGTGTAGGTAAGATAAGGAAGTAATTGTTGGTGGAGAGACCTCATTTTACTTGTCAACAAGTTTATTATAATGCAGAGTAAATCTAAAGCGTTTCTTAAAAAACACGTATTTGTTGTTTTCTTAATAGTAACTTTTATTATTAGCTGGTTTCCTTGGATTATGGGAGAAGCTGGACTAATCATATTTGGTCCGTCAATAGCAGGTATTATTGTAATTGCACTAACTCAGGGGAAGGATGGTCTCAGAAAAGTAACACAACAAGCGTTACGATGGAAGGTTGGTTGGAGATGGTGGTTGGTAGCTCTGTTTGTATCAGCCCTAATATCACTTACAGCAATTGGGATTTTTGCAATTTTGGATGGTGGAACAATCAGTTTTACTTTTCTCCACGAAAAATGGTATTGGCTACCTCTATACTTCGTGATGACTATCCTTGGAGGGCCTTTAGCAGAAGAATTGGGTTGGAGAGGGTTTGCTCAACCGTATTTACAAAAAAGAATAAATCCTTTTATAGTAAGTATAATTATTGGAACAGTTTGGGGGTTGTGGCATTTACCAATATTCTTCCAGGCAGAATCCTTACATAATCAAATAGGTTTGGAATGGTTACCAATATTCTTGATTGGAGAAATTTCTTTGTCGATATTAATTACATGGGTTTATAATAAGACAAAGGGTAGTTTATTAGTAGGTGGTATTATTCTTCACGCTGCTGATAATTTTTGGTATTCGATTCTATTAACTAATGAAACAATGGATAGTGTATTAAGCGGTAATGTCCATAATGTGTTGAATAGGCCGTTGTATCTAATAGTAACTGTGGTAGGTGGTTGTGTGGCATTGGCAATTGGGTTTATTACAAAGTGGCAATTAGGGAAGAAAAAAGAGTAGTTACATGACATTGATTCTTAAGAAGCATTTACCAAAGGCAAAGTTTTTAAAATTTAAAGATAGGACGCATTTCTCGCAGTCTGCATTTGTTGAGTTGCTTAAAACTATAAATAAGAATTTATAAGTTAGCTCCTCTTTACTCCGAGAAAAGCCTGATCACGTTGAACTTTTATGATACAATTCAGATGTTTAGACATGTATTGAGTATAATAACCAGTTAAATGTAATTATGTTCAATGGCTAAAACAAAAAATATTTTATTTATTTAATAAAAACTTCTATGATTTTTACATTTCACTTCTGGGCAATTCATATCTTGGTTTTTCTATCCCTATTTACTTTAGCTGCGTATCTTAAAACAAACAAGAAGTATTTAGTTCTCCTTACAGTATTATCTTCTTATGGAGCATTGTGTTTTGTTTTTAGCGCTATACTTAAAGCAATTAATAGTTAGTTTAAAGTAAAAACTCTCTTATTATCCTGATTTATAAAGAAAATCCAACTCTGTGTTAGATAATACATAATCATAAATCTTTACTTCATCAATTAATAAGTAATTATTACTCGAAATCTCTTAATGTACTATACCAAAGCCAAGGTCTTTTGTTTGCAAACATTTTATATTCTGTCATTTCTTCAGCTCCCCAGTCTGTTTTTAATTTATTCTTTTCAGTTTGTCTCGTCTCAAGTTTCTTATGATGAACGGTATTATTTCTTGCATTTATCATTTCAGATAAATATTGTTTAATTTTTACATCACTTGTTTTTGATCCTATAAATTCCCATTTATCGCCTGGAGAATCGGAGTTCTTCCATAAACCCTCAAACCATTGATACATGCCAATTGTTGCCAAACTATAATTCAAATGATTAAGATGAAATTCCACATAATCCATCACAGAATAGTCTGGGGAAGACAGAAACAAATCCTGTAAGTCATTCAAAGATTCTTGTGATATCTTCCCACTACTATATTGTTCTATATAATTCAGTGACACACAAGGGATATCTTCCTCCTCCTTTCCTCCTCCAAATTCCAAATTGTCTTTAAATTCAGCAACACTAAATCCTTTTATTCTTTTATCTTCTGCTACTTTCCCATATTGTCGAATAAAGTGATTTAATGCCCAAAGAGCTTTATATTCCATATCATTTAAATTCAAACCAATCTCTCTATTACACTCTAATTGTTCAGTTTCAACCCTCTTTTGTTTTGCATTTTTATGTTTTTTACACTTAATTTCTTTTTCTTTTTTTGAAATATCCATTCCAAAGATTTTTGAAGAATAAAAAGGATCAGACCTTTCAATATCTATTTCTTCAAGAATCGGGACAATGATTTCTACAATCCCTTTTGGAAGACTTTGTTCTCCCCCCATACAAAAACTTTCTTTGTCATTTCCAGAGAAATTTAGTACGACTCCGTTTGCGTGAACAAAACCTAAAGGACAACCAAACCGAATATTGAAAGGTAGCTTCTTTCGAAAAATATAAATAGACTTTATATTTTGAGGTCTGATGTTTGGATTTTCTACCGAAAAATCTTTATTTTTAATGCTACCTCCAGAAAGTTCACCAAAAAATCCAATTCCTAGGATATTGGCCACACTCACACTTTTATCTTTTGGGAAAATATAGGAAATACCTTTCTTGTAAGGGATATTCCCATATTCTCCTTTTTGAAAAACAATCTTATCACCATCTTTTGAAGCCCAGATTGCTTCTCCCAAATCGATTTCATTATTTATTTTAAAGGTTTTCTTCATGATATTACTAATTGGAAAATGATTGCTTACAAAAGGTCTATCAAAATTCTAAACTGGCGGAGAGGGCGGGATTCGAACCCGCGATAGGCTGTAACACCTATGACTCGTTAGCAGTGAGTTCCTTTCGACCACTCAGGCACCTCTCCATACCGCTGTATTATATCAAACGTTTGTTAATTATCCAATTTGTATTTTCTTTGCATCAAAGCTAAAATAAGGTATGTACTTAGGAGCACACGTATCAACAGCTAGAGGAATAGAAAATGCAATTAAAACTGCTGACAAGTACAACATTAATACAATACAAATGATGATCACTCCCCCTATGCGATGGGCTACTAAACTAGTACCACAGGAGGACATAGAAAAGTTTGTAGAACAACTCAAACAATCTCAATTAAAAAAGATTCTACTCCATGGAATATATCTAACCAATTTAGCTAGAAAAGACAAAAAACTCTTTCACCTTAGTAAGATGGGATTAGTCATATACTTAGACTTTGCAGAGAGAGTAGGGGAATTAATAGAAAAAGAGAAGATTGAATGTGAAATATTGGGAGTATGCTTCCATCCCGGATCACAGAAAGAACTCTCATACGAGGATAGTATAGAGAGAATATCATACGGTATGAACTGGGTTTTGAATAAAGTACCTGGGAAACAGAAACTCCTCATAGAAACTACAGCTGGAATGGGGAATAATTTGGGAAGAAGCTTCGCAGAATTACGACTAATGAGAGAAGGAGTAGAAGACAAAAAGAGAGTAGGGTTTGTAGTAGACACACAACACACATACGTAGCAGGATATGATTGGGTAAACGATATGGATAATGTTGTAAAAGATATGGAACAAGAATTAGAAATATCAAACATTAGAGCCATACATCTGAACGATTCCTTAACTAAACTCTCATCTAACAAAGATAGACATGCGAATTTAGGAGAAGGAGAAATAGGAAGTGAAACTTTGAAAGAATTGCTACACAGGAAGGAATTCAAAGAAACCCCATTCATATTAGAAACTCCTGCTCTTAAATCTAGTGGTACAATGGAAAAGGAGATTAATACAATGAAGAAATTAGCTAAGTGAATATCTAATATATATAAATATAAATATGGAAAAAGAAAAACCTCGAGCTGGTAAATTGGTAAGGATATTGGTAATGAGTGCAATCGGTCTTACACTTCTTGCTTGCACCTTTGCTACATACCTTTTCCTTAACTAGAAATGGCACAAGTTAGACTCAACAAACAACAAAAGTTAGCAGTAGAGCACAAAGAAGGTCCTCTCCTAATCATAGCAGGAGCAGGTACTGGAAAAACTGCTGTAGTTACACAACGCATCATCCACATTATGAAATCTGGATGGGCTACTCCCTCAGAGATATTAGCTCTTACATTCACAGAAAAGGCTTCTCAAGAAATGATGGAACGTATTGATTTAGAGATGGAGTATGGATATGAACAACCATGGGTTTCTACCTTTCATGCTTTTTGTGATCGAATACTAAGAGCAGAGGGTCACTATATCGGCCTTGATACAAGTTACTCTCTCATGACTCAAGCCCAAAGCTATATCTTTATGCGTAAACACCTATTCAAATTCCCATTAGAGATATTTCGACCTCAAGGAAATCCCACCGACTTTATCAATGACCTCATCAGACACTTCTCAAGGCTCCAAGACGAAGACAGTTCCCCCGAGGAGTATCTAGAATTTGTAAAAAAACTTCCTCAAGGTAATCAAGAAGAAAAACAGAGACATTTAGAACTTAAGGAATTAGCACAGACATATGAGATGTATACAAAGTTGAAGATAGAGGAATCTAAGATAGATTTTGGAGATTTAATACTACTTACATTGACATTGCTAAGAAAGAGACCAAGCGTATTAAAGAAATATCAAGACCAATTCAAATATATTCTTGTGGACGAATTCCAAGATACTAATTACACACAGAATGTATTGGTTAACACCTTGGTGCTTGGTACTGATTACAAAAACAAGAGGAAATTACCTAGGAACTTAACTGTAGTAGGGGATGACGATCAAGCTATTTACAAATTTAGAGGCGCTGCAATTTCTAACATTCTACAATTCAAAGAGATATTTACAGATGCAAAAGAAATAGTTCTTAATCAGAATTACAGATCAAGACAGGAGATTCTTGATAGTGCGTATAGGTTGATTAAGCATAATGATCCATATAGGTTGGAAGTAACAGAGAAGGTGGATAAGAAATTGAAAGCATCAAGGGTGTTTGAGGAAATAGATGGAGATAGTGTGAATTTGGTAGTAACAGGTAGTGATAATGGTGAAGCTGAGTGGGTTGCTAAAGAGATTCTCAGATTGACTGGGCATAGTGATAATACGAAAGAGGGTGAAGACGGAGTTGCTTTTGATGAGTCAGGGCAGTCTAGTTTGGTTGATGGTGATGTTGGTAAGGAGTATAAGTTTTCAGATTTTGCGATTTTAACCAGAGCTAATTCTCATTCTGAGATATTTGTTCAAACCTTAAGATACTACGGTATTCCTTACAAGCTAAGCGGGCAGAGGGGGTTGTATAGCAGAGATGAAATTCAAAACCTTATTTCATACCTCAGAGCTCTTACTGATTATACAGATGGTATAGCTATGTACAAGCTCCTTACTATGGATATCTGGGGTCTCAGTCCTAGGGAGTTTATAGAATTAAACAAATTGGCTAGAGAAGAGAGGATATCGCTCTTTGAAGAATTAGAGAGATTGTGGGAAATTAAGCTAGGAGAGGATGATTGGAATATTGAAGACCTGAAGGTAGATGAGAAGAACATATTAAACAACATCCTTTCACCTGAGAGTATCTCTCGTATGAGTGATTTGCTCTTGATTATGCATAATGGTATTAAATTGGTAAAAGGAAACAAATCTATTGGTGAGATTCTGTATGACTTTGTAACAAAAAGTGGGTATATGAACTCTCTGTTAGAAGATGAGAATTCAGAAAACTTGTTTAGGATTACCAATATTTCTAAGTTTTTTGATCTAGTTAAAGACTTTGAGAAGAATAATGCAGGGACTAATATATATGAATATGTTGACTATCTTGAATATTGTATTAAAGTAGGGGAGTCTCCATCGATTGACAGTTCTGATTTCGATGATTTTGATGGAGTAAATATCTCTACTGTACATAGTGCTAAGGGTTTAGAGTTTCCAGTTGTATTCCTTTGTAACTTGGTATCGGATAGATTCCCGACAAGGAATAGGAGTGATAGGATCCCTATGCCTGAAGAGTTGATCAAGGAAGAATTGTCCGAGGATGTGAGTAGTAAAGAAGAGCATATTCAAGAAGAGAGGAGGTTGTTCTATGTTGGTGTTACCCGTGCTAAAGAGAGATTGTATCTTACTGCTTCCCATTTCTATGGCAATGCTAAGACTAAGAAGAAGCCTAGTATATTTTTGTATGATATTTTGGATAGGGATCTCCAAGAGGAGTTTAATAATCTGGTTTCTGAGAGTGCGAAGAAGGATTTAGGATATTACCAGATGGATGATGATATAGTGGAGGAAGGTATGAAGGAGATAGACACAACAAAAAGGGTTAGCTATTCTCAGCTTAATACATATGAAGGTTGTCCAAAGAAATACAAGTACTCCTATGTACTTAAGGTTCCCTCAAGGCCTCACGCTTCATTGTCTTTTGGTAGTACTATCCACAACACACTGTACGACTTCTATACTTTTTTTAGAGATTCTAAAGAGGGTTTGGAAGGTATAGTGGAGAAACCTACAAAGGAGACTTTGTTAGAACTCTATGAAAAGAGATGGGTTAGTAGTGGTTATGATAGTAACTCTCATGAGCAAGAGAGAAAACTTTCTGGGAGGAAAATGTTGAGTAAATATTACGACAATTTATACAGCGATGACCAAAGACCATATCTTTTAGAAGAGGGGTTCTCTGCACATTTGGGGGAGGGTGTTTTTGTAGGGAAGATAGATAGGATTGATATTGTAGATGATAGTAAAGAGGTTCTTGAAGTAGAGATTGTAGATTACAAAACAGGGAAAGTTAAGAATGATGCAAATATCAAGAAGGATTTGCAATTGCCTTTGTATGCTCTCTTTGCAGAAGAGAAGTTAGGCTTGAAAGTAGTGGGTGCTAAGTATGTATTTGTAGAGCATAGTGAAGTGGTGGAGGTAGATGTTTCTAGTGAGAGGAAGTTGAAAGCAAGAGAGAATGTGTTGGGAATAATTGAGAAGATAAAGGGGAAAGATTTCAGGGCAACTCCTGGCTTTATGTGTAGATATTGTGATTACAGTTCAGTCTGTAAAGAGGCTACTGTTTAGTTAAGTTAGAGGATTGTGTATAATACGAGGTATGAATAGAATAATTACAAAAGTATATGCTAGTACACTGTCTGATACACTCAATCAGGTGACAGAGTTAGAGGGGCAGAGTGAAGTTGGTGATATTGTAGGAACAATTGTTTCGATAGCTATGCCATTAGCAGGTATTGTGGCAATTCTTTTAATAGCTGTAGCTAGCATGAAGATGATTACAAGTCAGGGGAATCCAGAGAAGCTAAATGATGCTAAAGAGATGATTACTAATGCTATAGTAGGTTTAGTGTTTATACTTCTTTCAGTAGCAATACTTCTTTTAGTCTCTAATGTTTTTGATCTTAATATTTTTAAGTCTAATATTGGTGTAGGACAAATATGATGAATAAAATTAAAGGGTATTTAAATAGAGGGATGTTTGTAATTATTGGAGGATTCTCTGTAGATACCCCTGTCGAGTGGAAGTGGTTATCTATCAAGGGTGTCTTTAATGATGTGATCTCTTTGATTAATATTCTAATTGGTTTGGGTTCTGTAGTAGCTGTTGCCATGATTATTGTAGGTGGATATACTTTCATCTTTTCGGCTGGTGATCCAGAGAAGGTAGAGCAGGGGCAAAAGACATTGTCGGGTGCTATCATTGGTTTAGTTATTGTATGGATTGCAGGCATGTTAGTTAAATGGTTGTTGGAATTTATTGGTTATACTGGCTAGATATTGATATAATTAGTGATGTTTGATAAAATCCAATATATAAATTATTTATAATTATCTATTTATGAAAAAGATATTAGCAACATTAGCAACATATCCAGTTCTAGCACTTAGTACAATATCTGCAGCAGGGTTGATTGATCCCGGTGAGATTACCTCAGCTAGTGGAACTCTTGGGGATTTCGTTAAAAATGCCCTTAACTTTGCAGTAGGTACTGCAGCTGTAGCATGTGTAGCAATTTTAATTGCTTCTGGTTATATGTATATTACCGCTGCTGGTGATGAGGCTAAGGTTGAAAAGGCTACAAAGTCTTTGACATTTGCAATCATTGGTTTAGTAATTTGTTTTATAGCAGTAATGTTAGTGAATTTTGTATTATCAGATATTCTTGGACAACCAGTAACAAAGTAGGAAGGGAGTTATATGGACTTTAGTATTGTTACTAATCCAACAATGTATGAAAACCTTGAAGCTTTTGTTCAATATATTTTGACTTATGCGGTAGGTTTGTCTGTATTGCTTGCTGTTGTAGCTTTAATCATTTCTGGTTTCAAATATATCTTTGCAATGGGGGATGAGGAGAAGATACAGAGTGCAACTAAGTCTTTGATGTTTGCATTGATAGGGCTGGTTATTGTTTTTATTGCACCTTTGTTAGTGAAGTTTGTAGTAGATCAATTAAATATGGGGATATAAATGGGGGATACACTTCCACCAAAATTAGGAGAACTGTTTGGTAGTTTTGATGGTGTAATAGACAGTATTGTTCCTGTTGGTATTCTTCTTGCAGTCGTTATGATCATCCTCTCTGGATATAAGTGGATGACTTCTGCTGGAAATCCTGAAAAGATTCAACAGGCACAAGCAACTTTAACATGGGCTATCATTGGTTTAGTAGTTCTTCTCTTAATTGGTATGTTGATTCGGGGGCTTGTTGATTACATAGTAGGAATGTAGGATAATGGGGTAATGAGAAAACTGCCAATATTACAACTTTCCTTTCTGGTTATAATCCTCTCTTTCTTTTTCTTTTCGCAATATAGTTTTGTGCACTCTGGTGCTGAGGATGATTTAGAGAATGATATAGAGAATACGCAGGATGAGATAGAGGAGAATGAGTCTTTGTTGGAAAGTATTGAGGCTAGGATTTCTGAGATTACTAATAGCAACTATTCTGTTTCTCAACAGATTGCTCTCTTGAGTAGTGAGATAGGGGATATGCAAGAGATCATTGATGAGAAGGATGCAGAGATTGATGAGAAGTTAGAGGAGATAGAGGCTAAGGAAGAGGTTCTTCTTAAGAAAAAGGGTTCTCTTTCTTCAGTGTCCAGCCAGCTATATATGGAAAGTAGAGTAGGTTCTATAGAGTTCATTTTCTCAAACAGCCGTATGGAGGAGAAGATGCAGACATTTTTTGTAAAGAGGACTGCAATAACGGTATTAAAGGATGAGATTTCAGAGATTACTGGAGAGTTTGATGATTTGAATGTACTTAAACGAGAGTTGGATGATGAAAAAAAGGAGCTTGATGGTCAAAGAGAGGAGTTAGATGCTTCGTATGATCTTTTGATGGCAGAGAAAAAGAAGTTAGAGAGTGAGTTGAATGAGAAGTATAATAGTAGGGATTTAGTTAGTAGAACAGTGAATGGCTTGAAGGCAGAGTTGTCTGATTTGCAGTATCAATTGTTGATAGTAAGGCAGGGTGGTACTAATGTAAATATTAATTCTGTACCTGCAAGTAGTTCGGATGTTAATGGCTCTTTAGCTGGTTTTATGGCTAATGCACCCAGCAATACATTTGGGGTGTTTTCAATTGGAGCTTATACGCATAGGAATGGTATGAGTCAGTGGGGGGCAAAAGCTCGTGATGATGCAGGTCAATCATATAGTACGATTTTGGATGCATACTATCCTGGTACTCAAACTAGAACTGGTACTGTGGTAATAAACGGAAGCTCAAGGAATATCATGGAGAATATTACAGTAGATGGTTATGGCACAATGAGTTTTGAAGATTCTTACTTGCATGGTATCAGGGAGATAAATGGTGCTTGGAATGTAGCTGGTGATATGGATGTCTTGAAAGCTCAAGTTATTGCTGCTCGTACATATGCAGTACGTCGAACTAATAATGGGGCAAGTTCTATTTGTGCAACCCAGTCTTGTCAAGTTTACAGTAGTAGTCATTATACAGGTGCTTGGGTTCAGGCGATAAATGAAACCCGGGGTCAAATTTTAACAGATGGTGCTGGTAATCCTGTTTCTACACAATACGCAGCTGTACATGGTGGATGGAGTAATACATCTGGTTGGGATACTACCAATGGCAATGGTAATGGTGATTGGATGGCTAATGCGTATGACAGTATTTCTGGAGTGTCTTGGTTCTACAAGACGTGGTATAGATATTCATATACCTATGGGAATACGGTGAACTGGGACAGCTGTTATAGAAATCCATGGCTAACCCAAGCGGAGATGTCAGACATTGTAAATGCATATCAAGTATGGGTTGCACACAACAGGAGCGATAGTAGAATCGTCCCTATCACTATCAACGATCCATGTCGTTTGAGGGGGAATCCTCCGTCAGGAGCGAATCCTTACTCTCATTCTGAGTTAAGAAACTTAGCTGCTAAACCTGTTACTTCTGTATCTATGGCAGTGACGAGTAATGGTGGAGGGTCTACAAGTAATGTCACTTTCTATACTAATGCAGGATCTTTCTCTATGAGCGGTAATGATTTTAAGACAATTTACAATATGAGAGCTCCTGGTCATTTAAGAATTCCTCAGAGTGGGTTTGTACATGTCAATGTTGAGAAGAAACCGTAAGAGATAAGTACAAACTATTCCAACAATTCCTTGTCCTTAAGCTAGTTCTGTGATATCTTAATATACACTATGGCACAGAAAACAAACGTCCCAAAAAAGTTTAGAGATAAAGATTTTACCTTTTTTAGAACTCTTGTAGATGAGAAAGAGAAAGATAAAACCCTAACTCCTTTTCCTAGCAATGTGGAGTTTTCAAGAAAAGAACAAGATGAAGAAGTTCTACTTGTTGTTCGAAGACATTGGATTGCTTATATATCTCACGTACTTATTGCCCTCATAATCCCCCTAATACCCTTTATCCTCCTATTCCTTCCTCACAATGACTCTGTAGGTATCACCCTGTACTTGGGACTCTTTGTCACCTCTCTAGTGCTATCTACAAATATCTTGGTTACCACCTTTCTACAATGGTATTACAATGTCTCAATCATTACAGACAAAAAGATTGTTACACTAACTGTTGCAAACGTTTTTCATCACAACTATACAGAAATCCTCTGGAGAAAAGTTCAGGATATTAGTCATGACAGTGTAGGAGCACTTAGCTCAATCTTTGATCTTGGAACCATATATATTGATACTGCAGGTGCAGATATTGATCTAAAACTTCCATTGGTACAAAACCCAAGGGATGTCCAAGACGTTATTGATAATTTAGTAGAACTTACCCATAACGGGAAGTTGTAAGGAGGAATATGGATATTGAATATACAAGTATGTACACAGATTTTAACTTAGGTTTTTCCCTTGCAGGAGGAGCAATTAAATTGCTTGTAGGGATTGCTCTCTTCGCAATCGTCTTTTACGCCTTTATGCTTCTTCTTAAAGTCCGAGTACTCAAAGACACTGTCTCCATTGCAAGAAAAGATACTATGAAATTAGCTATTACAATCAATATTCTTGTATCTGCAGCAGGAGGGATATTAGCATTCATATTAATTCTACTCTAAGGTAGTTGTATGTCAGTTACTTCCGTAAAATATATTCGTAATAGTAAGAAAGGGAACTCCTTTGTTGGAGTGTTTAGATATGTAAAAACTTCTGGGGTTAAATCTATAAAAGAAGGAGAACTATACGCTCTCTTAGAAATCTCTAGTGACCAAGACTTCCCAGCAGAGAGAGTAGCCCATATGGCATGGGATGGTGTTGTAGAAGGATATATGTATTCCAGTACAAAATCTGTTTCAGAATCTCTTAAGACAGCTATTGTAGAATTTACACGAAGATTGAAAGAATTGATGCGTAACAGTAAAAGTTTGGAGCAGTCAGGGATAGATATTAGTCTTGTAATCATTGCTCCTACAAAAGAGGGAATATATTTAGCTAACTTGGGAGAGAATGAGATATTTGTTTACAAGGGAGGGAAGATTGTAAACATCATTGATGTTTTAGAGAAAAGCAAGGCTCAGACAGCTGGTTTTTCTGTAGATGAGGATGACCTTGTTGTTGTTTCTACTACCTCTTTGCTTAGTGAAAATATGCATCTGTTAGTTGGTAAAAGTGGTAGGGAAGAGATATTAAAAGGGTTAAGCATATTGGGTAAGACACTACTTCCAGATCAAGGTATGCTATGTCTTCATACTGGAGAGAGTGAGAAGAAGAAATTAGAGCCAGTAGTGGAGGAGAGTGTAGAGAGTGCTCCTCCAGTAATTGTACCAAGTGTAGTTAAACCTAAAGTGAAGAAATTAGGACTGAAGAAATATGTAGTAGATGTTTTGAGTTGGTTTAAGAAAGTAGGAGGAATTGTTAAGAACTATTTTTCTAAAGTAAAAGGGTATGTAGGGAGTAAACTGGGTAACAAGATATGGTTCAAGAAATATGCTGCGAAGCTCTCCGAGAAAAGGTTGGGGAAGGCGAGGAAACTGAATGTGAGGATAGATGGGTATAGGGTGAAGAATGAGAAGGTCAAGAGGTTTAAGGTAGTGATATTAGCCACCTTAGCTGTTGTAGTTCTTGTAGGGGGCTATCAATATACAAGGCAACAGCAGGAGTTAAGAGATTTACATTCTTTGGCTGACGAGAAATTTGAAGAAGTAGAGAGTAAGTTAAGTAGTGCTAAAGAGAAATTGAGTACGGATAGGGAAGGGGCTGAGGTATTAATCTTCTCTGCTAATTCTCTTCTTGCTCAAGTTCCTGATGGTATAGAGCAGGAATATATTGATAGGTTAAATGCTCTTGAAGAGGATGTCTTGGAGATAGAGGATAGTTTGTATAAAAGGGTTGTGGTTCTTCCAGAATCTTTGGTTGGTTTCTTTGAGGAGAATTCTGAGGTAGAGGATATAAAGTATCTCTTGGATGAGTCTGGTAACGAGGTCTTGGTTGTAACTGATAAGGGAATGAGTAAGGTATATCGTGTCTCTATTTTCTCCAAAGAGAAGGAGCAGATAACAGATGAGGATAGTCTCTTAAAAGAGCCAATGTTTGTAGATCTTGGGGAGGATTCTAGTATCTTCATATATGACTCTGTATCTGGAGTAGTGAAAGCATCTAAGCAGGATAGTGGTTGGGGTTCTTTCAGAAAGATTACAGGTGCTGGTATTAGTAATATTAA
The DNA here is from genome assembly GCA_021107795.1 of bacterium. GTDB lineage: Bacteria > Patescibacteriota > Dojkabacteria > SC72 > SC72 > UBA9296. Next base: position 21,993 of record JAIOSB010000029.1, on the reverse strand, counting down.
GATTGATGAGGTTGTTGAGTTTGGTGTATATGGTGATAATTTGTACTACCTTGATAGTGTTAGCGGGAAGATTTCAAAGAGTGTCAACTATGGTACTGGATATAGTAGTAGTACTGTTAAGTCTGTAGAAGATTCTGGTCTTGTGGGTACTACTGACTTTTTCGCAGATTTTAGTATCTATGCTCTTGCGTCTGGTAATGAGGGTATTTTGAGATATACTGCTGGTGAGCCTAGACCAATAGAGTTGTTGGGTATAGAGGGGGAGCTTGGGAATTTGTGCTGTGGTGATACTACCGTAAATCAAGATTTTGGTTTGTATGTATTTGATAGTACGAATAGGAGAGTGTTGAGGTTTGAAAAGCCGAAGGATTCTTACAATGATAAGTTACATCCTGATCAATTAGTTCTTCTTAATCAGTATGTGTATAGGGGTCCCAATGAGGCTATGTGGAGTGATGTGAAGGATATTGTTGTCGATAGGAGTGAGGAGTATATGTATATTCTTGATGATCATACTGTATGGAGAATGGGTTTGTAGTATAATCATGTATGAAAATTACTAATAAGAAAGCATATTTCAATTATGATATTAAAGACACCTTTGAGGCTGGTATTGTCTTAACTGGTGCTGAGGTTAAATCTATACGGAGTGGTAGGTGTAATCTCTCTGATGCGTATGTTAAGATTTTTGATAATCAGCTTTGGTTGGTGAATGCGGATATTGCTAAGTATAAATATGATGGTAATGTTGATTACGATAGTGCAAGGAGTAGGAAGTTGCTTGTAAAGAGGAGGGAGATAGATCAGTTGGAGAGGAAGCTTAAGCAGGGGAGGTTGACTTTAATACCTGTGAGTATATATACCACTAGGAATCTAATTAAGGTTCAAGTAGGATTGGGGAAGGGTAAGAGGAAGCATGAGAAGAAGAATGTAGAGAAGGATAGGGATGTAAAGAGGGATATGGCTAGAGTCAAGAGGAAATACATGGTATAATGTTATAGGATATGAATAATAATATAGAGCCAAAAACAATAGAACAAGGACTTAGAGATTTACCTGTAACTTCAGAGGTTCCTGTATCTGCTACTGAAGTGGTTGGTAGTTCTCCTAGTGATATTCCTTCTGAGCTTCCGCAAGACATTCTTAGTATTGCAAGTGGTGCTGACGCTATTGCTCAAGCAAATATACCAGTAAGTGACACACGAATTCCTTTACAAGAGCTTAACTCCTCTATACCACCAACCTCTTTTAGAGGGATATTAGATAGAAAACGTGGTGGTGCTTCTATCTCTGTAGGTTACAAATAAAATTCTCAACTTCCTTTTTCTATGCTAAACTGTACTCAATATGAGTACTGAATATATATTTAATGATGAGATATTTGCACAAGTAGGCCCTATACCTTCCTCTGATGCTGTACAACCGGGTACGCAGACAGAGTATTCCAATGATTCTTACAATGTTAATGATATAAATAACCCATGGGGTTGGATAATCTTTCTTTTCTGTTTTCTTGGTATGGTAGTTACTATCTTCTTTATCTTAAAAAAGAAATTAGAGAAAAAAGATAGAGATGAAAAAGCAAGTAAGTGGACACTCTATGAAGTAAGAGTACCCAGAAACAATGAGATAGAGATAGGGGAGGCTGAGAAGATGTTTGCTAATTTAGCAAGTATAGGAGGAAGAGGTAAGGGATTGGCTGAGAACTTTACTGTAAACAACTCTATTAGTTTTGAGATAATGGCTGTACCCGGAGAATTGCGTTTCTATGTACATTGTCCGAAGAATTTGTCTGAATTAGTAGAAAAACAGATACTAGGATCATATCAAGATGCTGATGTTAAGCAGGTGAATGATTACAATATATTTGATAAGGGTGCATGTGTGGAATTTGCTAGGTTAGAGCTAGAAGAAGAAAGTTATTGTCCAATTAGGGTTGCGGAAGATTTTCAGGGCGATCCTCTTTCAAATATTCTAAGTACCTTGAGTAAGATGTCTGATGGAGAGGGTGCAATGATTCAGATTGTGATGTCTCCTGCAGGTAGTAAGTGGAGAAAGAATGGTGAGAAGTTTGTGAGTAAGGTTGAGTCTAATAATGCAGATCCCGAGAAGAAAAGGATTGATGTTTCTCAAGAGAAGATGCAGGATATTAGTAAGAAGATATCTAAGGTTGGTTTTCTTACAGATATTCGTATTGTAGCGAGTGCTCCTAGCAAGGAGTTGGTTAAGATGCATTTGGATAATATTGTAGGTGCGTTTAGTCAGTTTAGTAATCCTGGGATTAACAAGCTTAAGAAGAAAAAGGTCAAGAAGGGAGAGAGGGATGAGTTTATGCACGATGTTATCTACAGGAAGACTCCTTTGGATTGTAAGAGTGTGTTAAATATTGAAGAGCTTGCTGCTTTGTATCATTTTCCTAACAAGGATATTACTACTCCTAATATTCATTGGCTACTTTCTAGGGCGATACCTGCGTCTAATGAGATTAGTCAGGATATTAACAGTATAGATACAATATGGATGGGGAATAATGAGTATAGGGGAAAGGTGCAGAGGGTTTGTTTTGATAGGGTAGATAGGCGTAGGCATTCATATATTCTTGGTCAGACTGGTACTGGTAAGTCTTGGCTTTTGACTAGGATGATAGTGCAGGATATTTATAATGGTGATGGTGTTTGTTTTATTGATCCTCACGGTGAGACTGCTGAGATGGTTTTAGAGAGAATACCTCCTGAGAGGGTAGAGGATGTTATCTATTTCAATGCAGGGGATTTTGAACGACCTTTCGGTTTAAATATTATGGAGTATTACAATGAGCAGCATAAGCATCAGGTAGTGAATAGTTTTATTGCATTACTTATTCGTATGTTTGATCCACATAATCAGGGGTATGTTGGCCCTATGATGCAGCAGGCTGTAAGGAATTCTATGCTTACTGTTATGTCTGAGGAGGGTTCTACTCTTATCGAGGTTGTGCGTGTTTTGCAGGATGAGCAGTGGGTTAAGGATAAGTGGTTGCCTATCATCAAGGATGAGATGGTAAAGAGGTATTGGGTAGATCAGGTTGCTAAGACTGATCAGAAGACTAAGTCTGAGAGTTTGGGTTACTTTATTTCTAAGTTTGATAAGTTTACAACCAACTTAGCTATTAGAAATATCATTGGTCAGTCTCAATCTTCTTTTGATTTTAGGGATGTAATGGATAATCAGAAGATTCTCATTATTAATCTTTCTAAGGGTGTACTTGGTGAAGAGAATATGTCTTTTGTAGGTCTTTTGTTGGTACAGAAGATGTTGGCGGCTGCACTTAGTAGGCAGGATGTTGATGAGAGTCAGAGGAAGGATTTCTTTTTCTATGCTGATGAGTTTCAGAATTTTGCAACGGATGATTTTTGTTCAATATTGTCTGAGGCTAGGAAGTATCGTTTGAATTTAACAATGGCTCATCAGTATATTGGTCAGTTACCGGATAATATTAAGGATGCTGTGTTTGGTAATGTGGGTTCTTTGTTTGTTGCTAGGTGTAGTGCAGAGGATGGGCAGTTTTTAGAGCCTCAGTTTGACCCTATACTTACCTCTGGGGATTTAATTAATCAGGGTTTGGGTCATTACTATGTGAAGATGCTTAGTAGTGGTAACTATCCGGGTCCTTTTTCGCTTAATACTTTGTATGGTAAGGAGTATCCTATGTCTGGGTTTGATATGACGGTTAATAAGGAGGCTTCTGCCCTTATTAAGAATCTTTCTAGGACTAGGTATGGTAGGGATGTTAATGTGGTTAATGCTGATATTAGTAGGAGGGCAGATTTAGACAAAGAGGTGAAGCCTGTTCCTAAGAGTGGGGGTTTTCCTCCAATGGGGTTTTAGTTTAAGGGCTTTTTTGGTAAAATCACAGGGTATGGGAGTATAGCTCAGGTGGTTAGAGCACGGTTCTTATAAAGCCGAGGTCGATGGTTCAAGCCCATCTACTCCCACCATATAGATAATAAAAAACTAGACAGGATATTAATCCTGTCTAATTCGTTAGATATCGTTAGAATCAGAGGTTAGAACGTTTCCTCTTGGGTGTCATCTGCTACCTCATCTACTACTTCATCTGTTGCTTGTTCAGCCTCTGGATTTAGAAATACAGGAGCAACATTTACGATTAAATCTTCACTCTCTCTAAAAAGAATTGCCTTATCAGAAAAGATAATCAACTTATCATCATTCTGAGCATCCTTGTAGAACAACTCATTCTCTCCTCTTAATGCATCTGCATCTACGATGGTTGCAATTGTTGGACTCTCATCTGGAAGTAACATTAACTTCCCTAACTTCTCCAAAGTTATATTTGCTTGATTCTCTTGCATCTCTGAAATATATGCAGGATCTCCTAATCTTACAATCTCCTTCTGAGCATTATCATACTGCAGATAGAGGTATACAAGAGCCCCTGCTAAGAGTACAACTAGAAGAGGTAAGAGTAATTTAACAAAGCCCTTTTTCTTTGGTAGTGTTTTTGCTTCTTTCATATTTATTAATAAAAAAATTAAATGAATAAATCACTAATTAAATATATACGATGTTTCGGAAAAAAGCAAAAGGAAGGAGGGGAAATAATGATTATAGGTTTCACTACCCCCTAATTAATGTTGCTTAATATCTCTATTTGGTGGTATTGTATAAAGTACACGGCTAGATGTGATTTAATCAATCTACAAATGGAAAAACTGTCTATAACTAAAAAAATAATGATATACGCTCTATCACCTATAATGGTCCTCTTATTAGGGGTCTTCATACAAAGTGAAGTTAGAGCAACTTCTTCTACCAATTACACAATTGACCCTGATAACTCTGGGAATAGTGGTGGTGAAGACTCATCCTCTGCGGGCTATGAAATAGAGAATCAACAAGTTGGAGATTTAGCTATTGGTGAGTCTGATAGTGCAAACTTTAATATCTTACACGGATATTTATACGGTGATGAAGGTGATGTCTTTATTGACTTCACTGTAATTCCTGAAAAACGTCTTCCTGCGGTTGGGAATAATTCGACTCTAGCAATTATCGAAGTTAGGAATGTAGGAGAGACAACCGCCATAAACACATATCCAGCTGTTGCTACCAATAATGATGGAGAATATTCTAATCTTCAATTAACTGGTATCCCACCGGGTGTCTATGATGTAGTAGTGAAAGGCTATGCTCACCTTAAGAAGATGTTACCAGCCCAATCCTTAGCAGAAGGAACCAATATCTTAGATTTCACTCTAGTTGGTGCTGATCCTCTCTTGTGTGGTGATGTGTATACGGGTGTAACTACTCCTGATGGGGATAATCAAGTGAACTCTTTGGATGCTACATATCTAGTATCTCATTGGGGAGAAAATGATGGAGGTGTTTCTGATGAAAGAGCCGATGTTGATGAAAATCATCAGGTCAATTCTTTGGATATGACGAAATTAATTAATAATTATGGAATAAATGGAGATTAAAATAAGAGAAGGAATTATGAAAAATATTCAGTTCAAAAAGGTAATTAAAATCTTTCTACTCGTTGGAATAGCTTTTGCAATTCCTTCGGTAGTACAAGCTGCAACATCTTTTACTTTTGATATTCCTCAAGGTCAAGGTGTATTGAATAATGAGTTCTATAGAGGTAGATGTGTTCGAGCTAATGTTGTACTAGATACAGATGGTCATAATACTGGTGGTGCTGATTTGATCATTGACTATGACAATACCTTAGTTGAGATTGTCCAGAGTAACTGTTCTACTGCAGCCACCTCTATCTATACTGGTTCTCAGTACAATAACTATACCAACAATATTGTTTCTACTACCCAGATTAAATTGGGTTCTTACAACAATCCTGGGAACTCTTACAACGGTACTGGTACTTTCGCATATTTCTACTATACTGTTCTCTCTGATAGCGGTAACTATGATTGGGACTATGATTTTACTCCAGGTATAACGACTGATTGTAATTTGGCTGAATATGGTACAGGGAATGATATCCTTGAGCAGGCTGATAACTATACAGTCTCATTGCTAGCTGACAGTGATACTCCTACTGTAAGTGATCGTGATCCTGATGATGGTGCTACCAATGTTCCAGCGAATGATAATATTGAGTTTAGACTTAATGACGGTGATGCTGGTGTTGATATTTCCACATTAGATGTGACTGTCTCTGGTGCTAACTGGGGGACAGTGAATTACACTGAAGTAAGTGGGGGGGTATCATACAATTGTCATACTACAAATGCTAACAGAGTGGATTACTGTGATGTAGTTATCAACCCTGCAAACAACTTCTACTACACAGAAGTGATGACAGTTGATATTACCATCTCTGACTTGGGAGTACCTACTGTTCATACTCTATCCAACCATACGTACACATTTACTGTAGAGGATGATAATGATGCTCCTGCTGTTTACAATCGTAATCCTAACAACGGACAGAATGGTGTTTCTACAATGACCAATGTCAACTTCAATGTGAGAGATATAGCAGTACCAGGCGGTTATCCCGGTACCGGTGTTGATATTTCTACCCTAAGTGTAACCATTTCGGCTGCTGGTTGGGGAACTGAGGTTTACACCAATGCAGATCCAGAAATGATAGTCACAGTATTGGGTAACAATGACTACGGTAATGTTTTCGACTACGGTATTAGTATTAATCCAGATACAGACTTCCCAGAGAATACGCTTGTCAATGTGAGTATCACTGTTGATGACTATGGACTACCTACTATCAATACACTAAATACTTCTTACTCTTTTACAACCGCAGATACAGTTGCTCCTGAATGTAGTTTGTATACTCCAGAGAGAAACGCGGTCTCTATGGCAGTCTCCGATGATATTACTTTCCATTGTACAGATGAGGGAACAGGGGTTGATATAGATAGCCTATCTATCATAGTCAATGGTATAACATACACACGATCTGGTGTACCTCCATTTACATACTCTGGAGATTCTTCTGACTACTTCATTACAATCAATCCGGATGATGATTTTGATCTTTATTATGCTCTAGAGGTGATAATAAATGTGAGGGATATAGCGAACAACGCTATGGACCAAGTCTCCTACGGTCTAGCTATTGGAACTACTGAATCAGAAGAGTGTCCAACTTGTGAGACTTGTCCGACTTGTGAAGAGTGTGAGGAGTGTGAAGAGTGTCCAGAAATTAGTGAACTACCACAAGAGGAGATTCAGAGAATAGGGGAACTGATTTGTACAAGTGCAAGCATAGTGTTGCCATCATCTTCTGGTTTGGAGTCTGTAACACTCTCTGAGATTAATGGGCAATCAGTAGGAGTAGGGGATATTTCAGTGAGGATAAGGATAGAAGGAGATGAAATTATCTTCTCTGGGGAAGCAGACCCAAATATGCTAGTAGCTATAATGGTCAAATCCGACCCCCTCATTTTGATGACAACATCAGATGAAGAGGGTAAATGGCAAATTCGAGCAGCCAATATTCTTCCAGAAGGAATACATGATGTATATGCAGTTTCTATGAAAGGTGGTAAGGAAGTTGTGGATGAGAAATGGGTAGGAGAGTTTGAGATTATTCGTAAGCAATTAATACTTTGGTGGTTCTGGATAATTGTCGTTATCCTCATTATCATCAACCTTTGGCAATATAGAAAATGGAGTAAACTTAAAAACAAGAAAAGGAAATGAAGAAGATTAGAGAGAAGAAAACTAGGTTGAAGGGAATATTCTTAAACATTTGGAGTATAAAACTTCTTCGTATAATCCTTCTCCTTGGGGTAGTAGGGCTATTGATATTTTCTTTTGTGAAGTTTCTCAACAGAGAAATCCCTGCGGAGAGAATAGAAGTAGAAGGTAGAGTATTTGATTTGGATACAGAAGAACCCCTTGAGGGAGTAGAAGTGAATAGTTTGATTGAAGGAGATTTAGATATATTAACAGATGCTCAAGGAGAGTTTAGTCTTGAAGTATGGAATGATGACACTTTGGTACTAGTTGGAAAAGATTTCTTTGAAGAGGTAAAGATTCCTGTTAAGAAGAGGGAGAATATCGAGATTGGTATTGAGAGTAGTGTATTGGTTTTCTTACGACAGGTCGAAGAAGCAGAAAGATTTCGTAAGTATAGAATACTTTATCAGTTTCTAGCAGAAGAACAAAAAGAGGAGTGGTCTGAAGAAGAATATTTAGCACTAAAGAATAGTTGGAGAGATAGTCATTCTGATGAGGGATTGAGTGGTCCGATAAGTGTGGAAATTAATAGAGAGGTAGATAGGGATGGAGAAACATATCAAACAACAATCATCTACTATTGGCAAGAAGGGGAGAGTATTGAAGAAGAGACTTTTGAATTTGTGTTTACAAAACAGCAAGATTTTAATTTTCTTGATCAGAGTTTTTGAAATATAGATGTACAAATTGCCTAAATATAAAAAAAGAATAGTTTTACTAACAGTCATCTTCCTTTTTTTGTCTATATCTTCAATCAGTGCATCAATCCCAGAGAATCTCAACTACCAAGGTAAACTTAAAGACAATGTAGGGACACCAATTACAGGTCTAACTACTATACAGTTCTCAATTTACAACCATCTTAGTAATGGAGCACCTAGTGATATTCCATCATCTACTGGACCACTACTTTGGACAGAGATATATGATCAAGGGGCAGGAAATTGTATACAGATAGATCCGGATGATAGTGGAATCTTTGGACAGAGATTAGGTACTTGTGTTTCGTTTCCTGCATATATGGACTTTACAGATGAGTATTATATAGGGGTGAAGGTAGGAGTAGATGGGGAAGCTACACCTAGGATTCCTCTCTCGAGTAATCCGTACGCGCATAGAGCAGGAGGTTTGTATGCAGATAGTGAGGATATACAGGTAGAGACAGAGAACTCAGGTAATGTAGTTTTTAATTCTGCAGGTAATGTCCAGATGACTTCTAATGATGTAACTCCAGCGTTGATAATAAATCAATTAGGAACAGGGAATCTTTTTGAAGTACAAGATAATGGGGTAACATCTTTTGTAATACTTGATGGAGGTAATGTAGGGATAGGGACATCAACACCAAGAACATCGTTAGAGCTTGATGGAGCATTTTTGGCAACTGGGATTTATGATGAAGGTTGGACAGAGCCAGATTTAGGCGAAGGGGCAAGAATGATGTGGTATCCAAGAAGGGCGGCGTTTAGGGCAGGATATGTAGATGGTACTCAGTGGGATCATGGGGAGATTGGTGATTATTCGGTGGCAATGGGTTATAGTACAATCGCTTCAGGAAATTATGCCTTCGCAGTAGGTGAAGAAACGACTGCTTCAGGTACAGCGGCAGTTGCAATGGGAAGTGGTACCCAAGCTACAGACACTGGTTCAATTGCAATGGGTTCTAATACGACATCTTCAGGTAATGGTTCCATCGCAATGGGTAGTGGAGCAACTTCCACAATGGATGGTTCAATTGCGATAGGGCATAACACTACCGCCTCACATGATGGGGCAACTGCAATGGGTTATGGCACAACTGCTTCGGGGCATTTCGCAACTGCGTTAGGTCAGGGTACAATTGCTTCGGGAGATTGGGCAACTGCAATGGGGAGTGGGATTGAAGCAAGTTCAACTTATACTATTGCTATTGGATTGGATAATATGACAGGGACAAACTGTAACCAGGCCAACTCGCTTTGTGTTATGGGTGGAGAAGTAGGTATTGGAACTATAGCTCCCTTAACCGCACTTCATATAGATAGTAATGGAACTAATACAACAGCAATATTAACATTAGAAAACACAGCAGGAGATTTTCAAGTATTTAGAACAGATGCAACACCAGAATCTGCAATCACAGGATCAGTCGGTGATTTAGCAGTAGATGGAACAAGTGGAGATATGTATATTAAGAATACAGGAACTGGAACTAACACAGGTTGGGAGCAATTAGCTACAGGTTCAGGAGCTTCAACCTTCCTAGCTCTTACAGACACACCACCAGCATACACAGCTGGTTCTCTTCTCTTCACTTCAGGTAGTGCAGTGACAGAAGACAATGCTAATCTTTTTTGGGATGATGCTACTAACAGGTTGGGGATAGGGACGAGTACTCCAGGAGAAAGTTTAGAAGTTGCTGGAAATATTTATGTAAATGCAGGACAAGTTCTTATTAATCCAATAGATGCTTGGGAAAATCCTCTTCAGGTTTATGAATCTGTTGGGGGGGATGTTGCTGTATCTATTCAAGTTAATGGGAACTCTGAGAATTCATTGAATATTAAGGATAATAATGTAAATACAGTTAAAATTAATGGAAATGGTGATACTTATTTTAATGGTGGAGATATAGCTATTGGTACTACCAGTGTGGAGGATCGTTTGCATATTGCCGGAGGAAACGTGAATATTGATAAAACTTATGGAATTGCTTTTGATAGTACAAGCTTGGGGAGAATGTTTCTAGATGATGGAACTAATCAGGCAAATAATGATCTATTGATAGCAGCTGATTTGGGTGGAAGTAACGCCATTCATTTTGTGTCTACTGATGATCTCTCTAGTTCTTATCTTTCTGTTTTACCAAGTGAGATTGTGGCTTTAGCTGGAGGAGTAATGAGAGTGAGTGCAAATAGTGGCTCTATTGGTGGAAGTATTCGTCTTAATGAGGGTAATACAGGTGGATTAAATTATGTAGGATTTATAGCACCTGCTACTGTTGCAAGTAATGTGGTTTGGACTTTACCAAATGCTGATGGTACAAATGGTCAGGTTTTAGAAACTGATGGTAGTGGAGCTTTGAGTTGGGTTGCTGATAGTGGAGCTACAACATTCCTAGCTCTTACAGATACACCAGCAGCATACACTGCGGGATCAGTTCTATTTACATCAGGTAGTGAAGTAACAGAAGACAATACAAACTTCTTCTGGGATGATACTAATAAGAGATTGGGGATAGGGACTGTAACTCCGGATGAAAATGTTCATATTGTTGGTGCACAAGGAGAAACTGCCACTTTAACAATTTGGGCAGACCAAGGAGATGATAGTGCAGACCAATGGCGAATGATTGCTGACGGAGCAAGCTTGAGTTTCATTGATTTATATGGAAGAAAGAGTTTATATCTTGGTTATCACAGCGAGGTTGTAATAAACCAAGACGGTAACGATTTTACAAGTTTTAGAGTAGAAAGTGATACTGATGAACATGCGTTTTTTGTAAATGCTACTAATGGTAGAGTTGGGATTGGAGCAACAGCTCCCATTCACAAATTCCAAGTCTCGGGAGATCATGACGAAGGGAGAATTTTAATCCATGATTCAGATGGGAATAATGATGATGAAGTAGGTTTATTATTTGCTGTGTCAGGGGATTTGAGTGTAAGCCCTGCAAAAGGAGGTATATTCTTTAATAGAACAGACACTTATGGTAGAGGGGATTTGATATTTGCTACAGATAATAACGCTGATTCAACTGAAGTAGCAAAAGATGATATTAGAATGTCTATAAAAAGTAGAGGAGAGGTTATAGTTGGTGATGCAATACCAACTCATATTTCTGGAAGTGGATCTCTATATGTTGATCAATATATAGAAATTGGTAAATCTTTATATGTTGGATCTCAGATTGTTCGTCGGGCTGATCTAGATACATATATTGATTTTGAAGATGAGGATAGTCTTGAAATAAGGGCAGGTGGAGTGAGGATGTTGAGCCTTATAGAAGGGGTTAGTGATTCAGTTGTAATTAATGAATACAGCTCGGATGTTGATTTTAGAGTTGAAGGTGATACAGAAGCAAATTTGTTCTTTGTAGATGCAGGTACAGATAATGTAGGTATTAATACAAATACTCCAAGAACAGCATTAGAAATTAGTGGTGATGGAGCTATTCTAGCAACAGGAACTTTTGGCTCAGGTTGGACAGAACCAGATCTGGGAGCAGGGACAAGAATGGTGTGGTACCCACAGAAATCGGCATTTAGAGTAGGACGGGTAACTGGTACTCACTGGAATGAAACCAATATTGGTAATTATTCAGTTGCAATGGGTTACGACACAGCTGCTTCGGGAGATTACTCAACTGCAATAGGAGGTAGAACAACTGCTTCTGAAGATTATACTTTTGCGACTGGTTATAATACATCAACCCTTGGAAGATACTCGTCCACATTTGGTAGTGGTTCTAGGGCTTCAGGAAGATATTCAATGGCAATTGGTTATTCTTCGGACGTTGCCGGTAATTACGCCTTTACTGGTGGAAGCAATATGCAGCCAACTTCAGGGGATGGAACTTTTGTTTGGGGATATTCAGCTTCTGCTCAAGCCTTTGCCCCAAGTAATAATAGATTTTTGATTTTTCCACAAGGTGATGATGGCATGGTTGGTGTTGGCACTGTAAGTCCAGCAAGTATTCTAGAACTTGAAGCCTCTGCTCCTATCTTAACAATTGATTCAGCGGCAGATAACGACGCAGAAATTAATCTTTCTGAAAATGGTACTGTACAGTGGAATATTTACAATGATGGTGATAATTCTGACAGGTTATATATCACAGATAATGATAATGACAATGGAGTTTATATAGCCCAAGATGCAACATCTTGGACGGCAAATTCAGATATTCGTCTTAAAGAGAATGTAATTACTATAGATAATGCTTTAGAAAGCGTTCTGAATATGAGAGGAGTGAGGTATAACTTTATAGGTACAGATAACACAGAAATAGGGGTAATTGCTCAGGAGGTAGAAGGATACTTCCCGGAGATTGTAGATACAGACGGAGAATATTGGGGAGTGTCGTATTCAAGAATAGCTCCAATCCTTATTGAAGCAATCAAAGAGTTGCACATAAAGATAGATAGCCTAGGAGATTTGGGTGATAACGAAGAGTTCGTTAGTTTACTCAATGATTTGGTTGATAGGGTTGATGGTGTAGAAACTAGGCTTGATGATAATGATACAGAGGTTGATTTATTGAAATCTGAGAATGAAGCATTAAAGTCAGATAATGTACTGATGAAAGAAGATTTGTGCGTACTTGGGATTGAAAGGTGGTGTGAAGAGTAGGCATGTGAGCAGTAGTTTTTATTATACATAGTTCAGGCGTTCCCTATAAACTTTTTTATCCAACAGAGTAATGTTACGCAAATTCTTTCCTAGTATATATTCTCTTGCATCTAGTATCTGTTTAGTGGTATTGTATAAGGTGTATAGTATAGTGCTATTTAGTTAGCATGCTTAAATAAAAGAATAGATGAACAAACTGCCTACATCTAACAAAGGAATAACCCTATTGGTTCTAGCTTTTTTGCTGTTTTTTACAACTTCGGTTAGTGCAGCCATCCCCGAGAATCTTAACTACCAAGGTAAACTTAAAGACAATGTAGGAACACCAATTACAACTCCTACTACCATACAATTCTCAATCTACAACCATCTTAGTAATGGAGCACCTACGGATGTTCCATCATCTACTGGACCATTACTTTGGACAGAGATATATGATCAAGCAGTGGGGAATTGTATGCAGATAGATCCAGATGCTAGTGGAATCTTTGGACAGAGGTTAGCTACCTGTGTAGTGTTCCCTGCATATATGGACTTTACAGATGAATATTACATAGGAGTGAAGGTAGGGGTAGATGGAGAAGCTACACCTAGAATACCACTTTCAAGTAATCCATATGCACATAGGGCAGGGGGATTGTATGCAGATAGTGAGGATATACAGGTAGAGACAGAGAACTCAGGTAATGTAGTTTTTAACTCTGCAGGTAATATCCAAATGACTTCTAACGATGTAACTCCAGCGTTGATAATAAATCAATTAGGAACAGGGAGTCTTTTTGAGGTACAAGACAATGGGGTAACATCTTTTGTAATACTTGATGGAGGTAATGTGGGGATAGGGACAAGTACTCCAAGAACAGCATTAGAAATTGGTGGTGATGGAGCGATTCTAGCTACAGGAACTCATGGTGCTGGTTGGATAGAACCGGATTTAGGAGCAGGATCAAGAATGATGTGGTATCCAAGAAAGTCAGCATTTAGAGCAGGACGAATAGATGGTGTTCAGTGGGATGATGGTAATATTGGTAGTCATTCATTTGCTGTAGGTCATAATACAACTGCTTCAGGATTTTATTCAACAGCAATAGGGAGTGATACAATTGCTTCAGGATTTTCTTCAACTGCAATGGGTATAGAAACAACTGCGTCTGGGATGATGTCGACAGCAATAGGATACGGAATTGAAGCGGGAGCAAATAATGTTGTTGCTGTTGCACTGAATGATCAAACTGGAACAAATTGTAACCAAGCTAACTCCCTCTGTATTATGGGTGGAGAAGTAGGAATTGGAACCATTGCCCCTTCCACAGTACTTCATATAAATAGTAATGGAGCAAATACAACAGCAATATTAACATTAGAAAATATAGCTGGAGATATCCAAATGTTCAGAACAGATGCTACACCAGAGAGTTTTGTAACAGGTTCAGTAGGGGACTTAGTAGTAGATGGAACAAGTGGAGATATGTATATTAAGAATACAGGAGATGGAACTAATACAGGTTGGGTGCAGGTAGCTACTAGTGCTACCATGAGCAATATCTACACAGATGATGGAACAATATCTGAGAATAGATTGATTTCTGGAACAGGGGGGAATCAAGTAGAATTTAACATGACTGATGGGTTGATTGATTCTGGAATAGTTTATAATCACGTTTCAACTCTCCTTTATCATGATCCAGGAGGGCCTGCGAATAGAGTTAGTCTTGAAGTAGGGGATAGTGTCATTATCACTGATCTTTTGAGTAATAGAGGGGCTCTTTATGCCGCTGACTATTCTGCTAACTTCACAGATCGAACACTAGTTGATAAAGGGTATGTGGATGACGCTATAACGGATGGAGTTGTTAATATTTATAATACTGATGGGACACTTACTGGAAGCAGAAGTATTGATGGTAACGGAAATCACTTATGGTTTAATAATTTAGGTGCATATGGTTTCTATGGGACAGATGCTGAAATAGAATATGATGGAGCAATATTAAAGCTTGCAGCATCTGGTGCTGGTCAATTCGAAATGGGACATCAAGATTCATTATTCTGGTATGTGACTAATACTACTTCTAATTTTGATATAGATGTTAATAATGTAGATTCAATCATTACAGATCATAGAGTTATAACAAAGGGGTTTGAATATGCAGCCGATTACTCAACAGGATTTACAAATAGATCTTTGGTTGATAAAGGGTATGTTGATGGGGCTGTTTCTTCTGGAAATATCTATGGAATAGACGGAACACTGACGGGCGACAGAACCATTACTTCTAATGGTAATGCGTTAACTTTTACAGGGACAAGTGAGAATACTATCTTGTTAGAAACAAATGATGGTCCTGGATCATCTCATATTGAGATGCGTCCAGATCAAATTGAAACTAGAATAACAGATGGAACAACTTGGACAGAAATGCTACATAGTCCAAGTGGTTTTCATCTTCAGTATAATAATGGTGTAAGCGCTAACATGCTTCACTTAGGAGGTCAAATGGTGTTTGAAGATGGTATAAATAATACTGGAGTTGTATATGGAGATGATTATTCAGCTAATTTTACAGCTAGATCCTTGGTGGATAGAGAATATGTTGATGACCATATTGGTGCATTAACATGGCAAGGAGCACTTGACAATCAAGTTGGAGGTGGTAATTCTTTCTTTATGGATATGCCTTCTTATGAAATAGATGATGATGGAGCGTCAGTTAAATATGAAGTAAAAGCTGGAAGAGATTTCTCTTTTGATGCTCCTAATTTTAGTTTTCATTTAGATGATAGTATAAATTCATTTAGATTTACTGATAATAGGGCTGGAGCAGCACAAGTTGGAGTAGTCTATTCAGGTGATTATTCTGCGAATTTTGTAGATAGGTCTTTGGTGGATAAAGGGTATGTAGATAGTGTGACGGGATCTTCAACTTTCTTAGCCCTTACAGACACCCCTATGGCATATACTGTTGGGTCATTACTGTTTACATCAGGTAGTACAGTCACAGAAGATAATGCGAATTTCTTTTGGGATGATACTGGTGATATGCTAGGGATTGGGACGAATGCTCCTACAACTACTCTCCATATTAATTCAAATGCTGTTAATGCTACTGCCCTTCTTACTCTTGCAAATACTGCTGGAGACTTCCAATTCTTTAGGGTAGATGCTACCCCCGAATCTTCAGTAGCTGGATCCATTGGTGATTTGACTGTAGATGGCACTAATGGAGATATGTATATCAAAGCCTCCGGAGATGGAACCAATACTGGCTGGGAACGACTGGCTTTGGCTTCAGAAGTGACAGGTGGTGCAACTAGTATTAGTAAAACAGCAGCTTCATATAGTGGGTCATTTAGTAGTGGTGGCTATGTCGGTTATCAAGCAGCTAACGATATTTGTAATACGGCTTTTCCTGGTAGTCACTTTTGTAGAACTGATGAGATAATACAATTTATAGCAGAACACAGTATTGCTGGTTTTTCTGCTGATGCTTGGATAGCTGAAGGGCCTCCAGGGTATACCTCTAATTCAAATGACTGTAGTGGTTGGACTAATAGTGGTACTGCTCAACTTGGAGCTTACTGGGCATATGATAGTGTTGGTGGTGGAAAGGGTTGGTTAGTAAGTTGTGAGACTACGTTACCTCTAAGTTGTTGTCAATAAAAGTATGAGAATTAAACGAAACAATTTAAGAATAGTATTAATAGTATCAATTATCTTGGTTGGTAGTTGGACTCTTGGTGTTAAATTAGCTTATGCTGCTGTAAATTGGCAGGAGAATCCTAATTCTTGTCCTGCGGCTGATGAATCAAATTTCCCTGGACAGAGTTGTCCAGGATCACTTCTCATTTGTGGAGATGATAGTGGTACTTCTCAGTGTTATGACATGTCCACTATGGTTGCTCCTGGTTCAGATAGTGCAGCATCTAATACTCAGTACAATGGCTTAACTAATGGTGGTTATGTAGTGGATTGTTACACTGCTGTAGATGGTGGTTCTCCATATTGTGATAATAGTGGTAATTTCTGGTGTAATCGTGATCCTCAGTGTGTGACTTGGCATAGGAATACCATTTGTAAAGCGAGTACATTTGCATATCAAGCAAACTCATATGAGTGTTCTGGAAGTTGTCATACAGATTACCACGATTGTGATGCTGATAATCAGAGTTGTGAAATCCATGATGGAGATAGTTGTGGTATTTCTAGTCAAGGAGATTACCTTGGTTGTTCTGGAGCCTCTGGAGCATGTACTTGTAGGTATGATTCGGTGAGTGGTACAGGAACATCAGGGAGTACATCTGATCACTTCGATTGTGATTCTTCGACAGCTACTGTAGGAAATGGTTGTGAATCTCAATATCATGGTACTGCTAGTTGTGGAGGACATGCTTGGACTACCTACTGTTCAGGTGGGAGTGGGGTTTGTGGTTGTCAATCTGGGAATATTGACTTTGATGATAATGATGGAGATGCAGATATTGATACGGGAGGTAGTGGGAATGGTTGTGAGATTGTAACTGGTGAGGCGTGTACTATGACGGTTGGTGGTGTAGCGGGAACTTGTGCAGGGACTAATACCTCTACCACAGGAACTGCTGATAGTGATGGGGATCCTTGTGAATGTATTGGGGAGAAGTCGTACTTTGAAACTGGTACTCTTTCAGCATACGCAACGGGAGACGCTTTGTTGTGGGGTAGGCAGTTTGGTAGTGGTGCTCTTATCACTTTTGGTAATAGTACGACTGCTGATTTGTTTGTGGTTAATAATGATGGGTCGGTTTCTTTAGGTCAAATTGCTGAGCCTGCTGTTACTACTGACAAACTTTACAATGTTGGAGGGAGTCTCTACTGGAACGGTACATTGGTAGGTGCGGGTAGTGGTGGTGGTTTTTGGGAAGATGGTACGAATGGTGTTTTTGAGGATGATAAAGGGGTGATAGTGGGGATAGACCAAGTAGAGACATTGGAGAATGCAGGGTTTGTGTTGGATATAGGGGATATGTTTGTGCAGGATCAGTTAGGGGTGGAGGGGAATGTCTATACTGACGGAGCTTTTGTAGTGGGAGCTACTACTACACTTTCTGATGGGAGTTTGGTTAGATCAGATTCCGGGGATGGTAATTTAACAATCTCTACTGCTGGTGGGACGGATGGGACACTGAGACTGCAACCATATAACGATATGGTGATTATGCAAGATTTTACAGTTGGTCATGGAGGATGGATAGATAATACGAATCCAACAATAGCGACAGCTGGATTGGCTATTGATCCAAACGGTCTTGATCCGGTGTTGGGTGGTATGGGATATGTTATGTTAGGTAACTATACTGGTTCAACATTGGGTGCAGGGTTACAGGAATTCGTAGCAATAGATGCTGCCAATTCCAATCCTATGTCTACATCTCCTACACGTAGAGCTTTTATTGGTGCTTACGAGAATAATGATTCAGATGATGTTTTAATTAATCTGTTTGCGACAAATACTTCTGGTATAGGCTCTGCTGCAATCCTTTTTCAAACAAATGGAGCAGTCATAGAGATGCTTGGTGGGCAAGTAAGATTTGCTGATGTGAATGATAGTTTACACCTCTCTCAGACAGGGAGTTCTATGGGAGATGATTTCTTAAACGGTGGAGGAGAGATTTATAGTGCAACAGGAACGATTGGTTCTACCATTGGTGTTGGAGAGACGTCTACTTCGTTGATTCATGCTCTTAATGCTGTAGGGACTTATGTTGTTAACAATACGGGAGCTTCAACTTTCCTAGCTCTTACAGATACCCCTGCAGTATACACAGAAGGTTCACTTCTTTTCACTTCGGGTAGTGAAGTAACAGAGGATAATGCTAATCTTTTCTGGGATGATACTACTAATAGGTTGGGAATAGGGACGAATACTCCTGGGGAACTACTACATGTTGCTACAGACTCTCCTACTCCTCGTACAATTATGTCAGAGAACACAACTGATGGTTCAAGTATTGCTTTTGGACATGACGATTTTGGATTTGACTCAATGATTGTTGATCAAAATGATAACGTGTTACTTGGTGTAGATACAATGGGAAATGTGGGAATAAAAGCAAACGCTGTGGTTATAGGTGATGGACGTCTCAGTTTACGTCCTTCAGGTGGTGGAGTTACAAGACCAATAGTGTTTAATGAGATAGTTGCTAATGGTACCAACTATGTTGGATTTAAAGCACCAGATAGTATTGTAGCTGATTTGGTTTGGACTTTACCAAATGCTGATGGGACTAGCGGGCAAGTTTTACAAACTGATGGTAGTGGAGCATTGAGTTGGAATACAGCTAGTGGTGACAACATTTATACTGCTGATGGAACACTTACTGGAGCTAGAGTTGTTGACGCTAATGGGTTTGGTTTAAATTTCCATAATGGTTTTATTGATTATGAAATTAATGATGATGCTTCTGCAATTATAGCTGATGATGTATCAAGTAGGAGTCGTTTTGATATAGAACCTTGGTTTTTTCAGATGTATGCACAAAATAACACAACATTCCAAGCGGCAATGATTGTAGGTAACAATTCAGGAACTTTAACTCTTAGGGGAAATACAGTTGGAGGGGTTGGTAATGAAACCTCGTTAGCGCTCCAGAGTAATTTGTTCGAAATATCGATGGATAATACTACCTTTCAAGGAGCTACTTATGATAAAGATTACTCTGCTAATTTTGTAGATCGATCTTTGGTTGATAAGGGATATGTAGATGGTGCAATCACTACTGGTGGACCTTGGAGTAGAACTGGTACTCTTTTGTCTACTACAACTGGTGGTGATAATGTGACTATAGATGATGGTGCTATGCTTATGTTTGATGGTGGAGCGGTGGAGCGTGTTATTTACGTCAATGCTGGAGTGTTTACAATACAGAATAGTAATGGTGATATGATTATTGATCAACAGGACGGTGCATTGGAGATTGTAGCTGATGCAGGTCTGAGCCTTGCAACTAAAGATAAAACAGGGGCAATAGGGACTACGGCTCTTAATATTGAAACAGGTAGTGTAGTAGATGGTACTTCTGGAAATATTAATTTGATACCAGGTGTTGCAAGTGGAACAGGTACTCAGGGTAGTATCCGATTTGCAAATGCTTACAGTTTTCCAAATGTAGATGGTACAAACAATCAGGTGTTGGCAACAGATGGTAGTGGAGCATTGAGTTGGATATCCACTGGTAGTGGTGCTACCTCTCTTTGGGATACAGATGGTGATACAGGTATTCAAGTAGAAGAAACAGGTGATGAAGATATGATTCGATTTGATACACTTGGTAGTGAGAGAATGATAATAGGTAGTAATGGTAATGTGGCTATTGGAACAAGCAATACTACGATGGGTAATTTGATTGTCAGTAGTGGTGATCAGATTATGACTTCTGTTGGAGATCTTGTTATAGGTATAGAGGGTGATGGTTATGATACTTTCTTAGAAACTAGGTCAGGAGATATGGCAGAAGGTTTAGTGATGCATGGTGGTGCTACGGGGGACGCTGGAATTGTGAAGAATATGAGTAGTAATGGTTATGCGAGTGGATGGGTTGCTAATGCTTTACATATATTTACATCTGATACATCTCCAATTATTTCCAATATTAATGGTTCAGAAGTTATGAGACTTACTAGTGATGACAGGGTTGGTATTGGTACTACTACTCCAGCAGTTCCCCTTCATATAGTTAGTAATCAGGCTCTCAATCCACATCAAGTGGTGAGGATTCAGAACGGACCGGGTAGTTACTTTGATCTTGTTTCTATTGATGAAGCGCCAACAGCAGGTTACCCAGCTCCTCTTGGTTCTTTGGCTGTAGTAGGTACTCACTTGTGGATTAAAACTGGGACATTAGATGATGCTTGGACTGAGATTGCTAGTGGAGGAACAAGTGCTTGGAGACAGCACGGGAACATGTTTTCTCAGGGAGGAGTATTTGGTACGAACGACAATCATGTTTTGGATATTAGGACTAATGGAGTTACTCGTATACATCTTGCTAATGCTACTGGTAGTGGTGCGATTACCTTTAACAGTGCTTACACTTTTCCTACAGTAGATGGGACTAGCGGACAGGTATTACAGACTAACGGTGGTGGAGCATTGAGTTGGGGTTCTAGTAGTGCTACTGCTCTTTGGGATGGAGATAGTGATACTGGTATTCAAGTAGAAGAGACTGGAGATGAAGATATCATTAGATTTGATACTCTTGGTGTTGAGAGGATGTTTATTAATGCTTCCGGAGAATTACATTGGATGGATAATGGATATGTAAGTGCTTACTTTAATATTGATAATCCATCTGATTTACCGGGGTCTGATCCTAGTATGGCTGGTTTAGCTTTTGATTCTGTCAATGACAGGACTTGGATTATGGGAGGAGAAGTACATGTTGCTAATAATTTAACAGTGGGTACTACAAATAGAGATGGGAATTTTCATGTTAAAAGTATAGGGGCAGGAAATACTTCAGCAATTATTGAAGCTAATGGGGTTGCTAATGATGCTGTTCTTAGTTTCTATAACGGAGATGGTGGACTAAGTGAGGGTGGAGGGATTGTGTATGATGGTGGAACAAACGAATTTATAATGAGAACAGGAGGGTATGCAGTTAATACAGATATTGTCTTCCAAACAAACTCATTGGAGAGAATGAGGATTGTTGCAACTGGAGCTATTCGATTTAATGATGCTTATACCTTCCCAACCGCAGATGGTACAAGTGGGCAGGCTCTAATTACAGATGGTAGTGGAGCATTGAGTTGGACAAATGTTGGTGGTGAAACTTCTATGTGGGATGGTGATTCAGATACTGGTATTCAAGTGGAAGAGACAGGAGATGAGGACTTTATTAGATTTGATACAAATAGTAGTGAGAGAATGGTTATAACAGATACTGGTCAAATTG
>JAIOSB010000019.1 GCA_021107795.1 bacterium | reverse complement strand
TCTAACCAGCTGAGCTACAGGCCCATTAGTTATTGGACTCAACCGGGATTGAACCGGTGACCTTCGCATTGCGAATGCGATGTTCTAGCCAACTGAACTATGAGCCCATTATATCACTACCAATTTGCATAGTAAATTGGATTTATCTGAGTACCATACGCACTACCCCTCCTCAGCTCGAAGTGTAAGTGAGGACCTGTAGAACGACCTGTTGATCCTAATTGCCCAAGAGAAGTACCTCTAGATACAGACTGCCCAGTTCTAACATAGATATTCTTCAAGTGAGCATACCATGTAGTATATCCATTACCATGATCCACTTGAACAGACCAGGCATATGAAGAACCACCGTATGTAGAGCCAAGTGGAGGACAACTGCCGTAACAACCAGCGAAGATGACTGTACCAGACGCTGCAGATACAACACTTGGTAAACTCCTATCTGCAATATCAATCCCCCTGTGATATACCCCTTTGTAATATTGAGATATCCTAGCGCTACCCCCAGCAACAGGCCAACTCAAGAACCTTCCAACATTAGGATCTGGAGAACCTACATCTGTACCCGACCCTCTGTAATTTGAAACATATGAAGAAGGAGTACTCCTTGATGCAACTACAGGTTTTGGAGCAGGCATTTTACCCTCAGGAATGAAGAGGTCTGTCCCAGCTACAAGGTTAAATGGGTAATCCAACCAGTTAAAGTCAGCAATAGCTTGATCATTAGCAGCATATTTCTTAGCTAAACTACTCAAGGTATCCCCTTTCTTAACTGTAACCAATACTCCATCCGACGGAGGAATCTCTAATTCTTGACCTGGCTTCACTAAATCCGAGGACAAACTGTTTGCCCATTTAATAGTATCAACTGTAACCCCCCAATCCTGAGCAATAGTACTAAGAGTATCTCCAGTCTTAACGATATACTTCTCTACAGCTCTCCTCTCCCTATCCTTGGGTACCGCAGTATTAAGTGTAGCATTCATTACCAAAAGATCTGTCTCTGGAACATCGATATAGTCTAGATCCTCAGCATTCACACTCTGTATATTTGGTATCCTATAAAAATAGGTAAGAAGAATGACAAAGACCAAAATAACAGAAAGAAACTGCATAGATGATTTAATAAAGTCTCCTCTACCCCAGAATAGTCTCTTAATAAAAGTATCCTTCTCCTTTTCCAGTCTCCCCAAAAAGATATCCAGAATAACAGAAAGTATAACAAGTGACGCTCTTGTCCGAGAAGACAAATGTTTGATAAAGTCTACAACAAAGCCACCAACACCTTGGTTACTCTCTAATTTCTCATATACTCTAAAAAAGAATTTCCTAATCTTAAAAAAGAAAGGTCTTGATGATATATCCTCATCCAAGAAAAGCATATCATTATGCTCAGCACTATTCTTAGCTAAACGAATATCTCTAAAACTCAGACCTGATATATTTTTTGATAAATCTTCCTCTATAGACATATAAAGATAGTTTTAATTTACAACTCCATTATACCAAACTTAGGCTTCATGCAAAGTTGCCAAAAATTCTTCATTATCTTTCGTCTTTTTAAGCTGACCTACCAACACTTCTGTAGGATTCTCATTTGGATTCAACATCTCTAACATTCTTCTAATTCTCCAGGATTGATTTAACACCTCTTTACTAAGAAGTAATTCTTCGTTCCTAGTACCAGATGATACAACATCAATTGATGGGTAAATTCTCCTGTTAGCAAGATTCCTATCCAAATGTAATTCCATATTACCTGTACCCTTAAACTCTTCATATACCAAATCATCCATTCTACTACCAGTCTCTACAAGTGCAGTGGCAATAATTGTCAAACTACCACCCTCTTCGAAGTTTCTAGCAGCACCAAAGAATTTCTTAGGTGGATATAAGGCTGCTGGATCAAAACCTCCAGATAGGGTTTTACCCGATGTTGGCATAGTAATATTGTACGCTCTAGCAAGTCTCGTAATACTATCCATTAAGATAATGACATCTTCACCCCATTCAACCATTCTTTCTGCTTTCTGTAGTGCCATCTCAGCAACTTTACAGTTCTGTTCTGGTAATTCATCAAAGTTAGAAGCAAATACTTCGCCCTTAACAAATCTCTTCATATCAGTAACCTCTTCTGGTCTCTCTGCAATGAGGACTACCATAAGTTTTGCTTTAGGATGATTCTTAGCAATACCATCAGCAATATCTTTCAGTAACCATGTCTTACCTGCTTTAGGAGGAGACACAAGCATAGCTCTTTGACCAAAACCAATTGGAGAAAGAAGATCTATCATTCTAGTTGAAAGAACCTTAGAAGTAGTCTCCAACTTAATCTGCTTATTAGGGAATATCGGAGTCATTTTTCTAAACTGTGGTCTTTTAGGGGCCTCAGAGGCTGGTTTACCATATACAGTATCTACCCTAAGAAGACTTAGATACTTTTCTTTTTCTTTGGGCAATCGTGCAGGACCAGAGACTGCATCACCAACTTTAAGACCAAACTTTTTAATTTGTGAACCTGATATATATACATCGTTCTCTCCTGGGAGAACACCATCTGTTCTTAATACTCCATGAGATCCATCTTTTTGAACTTCAAGCAAACCTTCTACAATGATGTAACCATCTTTTTCTGTGTGTTTTTTTAGTACTTCAATAAGAAGTGCTCGCTTTAAAAGCTCCATATAATTCTCAAGTCCAAGTATTCCTGCCTCTTTCCTTAACTCAGCAAGACTCATACTTTCGTAATCGTGAATGTTCTTTGATTTTTGTGCCATATCCTTTATTTGGGAAATTTAAACATTTAGACATGTTTGTCTAAAACACTTCAGTATAACTGAAGGAAAACTACTAAGTCAATACTTTGATAAAGAAAAGGGATCGGTACTGCCCCAACCGACCCCGGTCTCTTTCCACTAATATAGTGAAGAGAAATCGACGCGTATCTCTCGATACTCCCCATCTTCTCATCCTTAGACTCAGATGTACTTATGGTACCCCAAGCCCAGGGATGAAAAGACCGGTTTCTTAGCCTTATCCTTTTGCCCAGTCGTGTTTGTGACACTCCAGACAAAGGGATAAAACTAGGATATCCACATCGATTTTTAAAGAGAGTAATAAATTATACATCTCAACACCATAACTGTCAACCCTATATAAACCATCCACATACGAGTATAACTATCGTTAAGTTATCTGTACTACCGACATTCTGCTATTCCATCCTCTGTATTGTTACGATTAGCTGTGTCACTTTATGTTGTAACGCAAACCGTGGGTAACCATGTCGACCAAAATCTCTCCACAACTGCTCACATTTTCTTTTTTAAAAAACTTAAAAGAGCTTAAAGTTGCTTTAGATAGGAGATTTTCTTGACCTCCAAATCTTTCGTAGTCTTAATATTGCATCGCCCGATTATGGCGTTTTTGTACCCTACTCTTCCAGACTCTTTGAGTACATTTTCCAAACCCCAAGATCCCCTAATCTCTCCCGTAAGTCCAATCTCTCCAAAGTATACCGTATTTTTATCCAAAACCTTATCTTTTGAAGCAGATTTAATAGCTGCACATATTGCCAAATCGAGTGCCGGGTCTAAGATGTTGAGACCCCCAACTACATTTACATATACATCCTTGTTACCCAAAAAACAGCTTCCCCTCTTGCTAATTACAGCACAAAGCATATCAAGCCTTTGCCTTTTTATACCATTCGCGACCCTTCTAAGTGGTGCAGTAGAACTTCCTTCCTCTCTTTCAGAGACTAGTGCTTGCACTTCTACAAATACAACTCTAGATCCTTGCAATACAGCACCGATTGCACTTCCCGACACCTTATGATTCTCCTCTAGGAATACTAGAGATGGATTCAATACTTCAGTTAACCCTTTAGATCCCATCTCAAACACCCCTATCTCATTCGTGGAACCATATCTGTTTTTCATGCCTCGTATAATGCGGTATTGATTAAATTTTTCCCCCTCTATATACAGAACGCAGTCAACAACATGTTCCAATATTTTAGGCCCAGCGACATCTCCCATCTTATTTATCTGCCCCACGACAATTACAGGAGTTCCACTTTGTTTAGCAGTTCTTGTTAGAATTGTTCCGGATATTCTTACTTGGGATGTACTTCCTACAAAGCTTCTAGATGCTTGAGAGGAGATACTTTGAATAGAGTCCACTATTACAAGATCAAAGTGCTTCTCGTTTATGAGGGTACTAATAGCGTCAACATCCACACTGTCCGAGACAGAGAGTTTGCTGAACTTACTAGAGGATTCCCCACCAGTTACACGCTCTAGCCTAGAGTAAAGCTGGGATGGTGATTCTTCACCACATACATACAATATATCCTTATCCTGATTGATTAAGTTGACTGCCACCTGCAGTAGTAGTGTTGATTTCCCTACTCCGGGTTCACCACTTATGAGTACGACCTCACCTTCTACAAGCCCTCCTCCTAGCACTCTGTCTAGTTCGGAGAATGTTGTACTTAGGCGATTTATTACCCCTTCTTTACTAGAAGGTTTCTTACCAAACTTTGTGATTGACTTATAGTTGGCAGGTTGGTTATTCCCTACCCTTTTAGTATCAGTTATCTCTTCAAATTCTTCTAGTGTTCCCCATTGGTTGCATGTAGGACATTTACCAGCCCATTTAGGGTATTGAGATTCACAGCTAGAACAGATGTATTTCATATGTTTATTATATATGAAAAACACTTAATTTGAAAAAATATGATTAATGAACAAGGGGGTGGAACTAGGGGTGGGGGATTAATTGGTGTTAAAATTGTAAAAAAATGATATACAGAGAGCCTATTACGACAAGTGTCTCAGGGAGTATCCCTAAGCGACCTGTTCCATCTTCATCTTTTAATCTATTGATTTTCAAGACACTTTTTACTAAGATAATCCCTGCGATTACAGAGATTTGGAAAACCGGCATGAGAATTATTTCACTCATTGTTTTCTCCTTAATCTTGTGTTCCCCCCTACCCCTAGTTATTAACGAACATATTGAATACGATTAAATCATAAACAAAAAGAAAACCCTTTTAAGACCTTCTTTCTACCTACGATCATAATTGAAAACAGCAGTTTCTATTACCTAACCACTCTATTATACGATACTATAGGGTGCGCGTCAATCTAGCACCACTACCTTACCATCCTCTAACCCTAGCTTAAGACTCCTAATTTTCTCCTCACCCTCTACTATATTCTCTAAAAGATAATCAGCTAAAACATTCTCTACTGTATCCTGTATCAACCTTCTTAACGGCCTAGCCCCATACTCCTCACTAAAGCCCTCCTTTACAATATGAGTAACAAGCTTTGTATCTAACTTTACCTTAATACTCTGATCTAAAAGCCTCTCATTTAACTCACTAACCAATATTCTGACAATCTTTCTAGCATCCTTCCTATTTAATGCCCTAAAGATTACTACATCATCCAACCTATTGATTAACTCTGGTCTTAAAGTGTTTTTTAACTCCGAAACAAGAGCCTCTTTCATACTATCATATGCCCCATCTATCTCCTTATCACTCCTCTGCCCATTACTACCCACAAACCCCAATATCTTGTCCTTCCCGATTTGCTCTGCACCAATATTAGAGGTGAGGATGATAACGGTATTCTTGAAATTGACAGTTCTGCCCTTACCATCTGTAAGATGACCATATTCAAGTATCTGAAGTAATATATTTAAAACATCCGGATGAGCCTTCTCTATCTCATCAAACAAAATTACGCTATGAGGATGCTTTCTAACTCCTTCTGTTAACCTCCCCCCCTCCCTATATCCAATATATCCAGGAGGAGAACCAATCAACTTAGAAACACTGTGACCTTCCATCATTTCACTCATATCTATCTGTATTAACCTATCCTCATTACCAAACAATTCTGTTGTTAAGACCTTCGCTAACTCACTCTTACCTACACCACTAGGACCTAGAAAAAGGAAAGATGCCCATGGCCTACCCTCATCTGAGATTCCTGTCCTAGCACGCTTAATGGCACTAGCAACTACCCCTACAGCTTCATTTTGACCAATGACTAGGGAGTCCAATTTCTTTTCCAACCTAAGAAGTGAAGACTTTTCTTTACTACCGAGAGTATCGAGAGGAATTCCTGTCCATTTAGAGATAATGGAGCGTACATCATCTACATTAACCTCATTTACAACATCCTTTTTACTTTTATCACACTCTTTTTCTAGTTTCACCATCTCTTTTTTTAACACCTTTTCCTCACTATCTAATTTTTCAGCTTTTTCCATATTACCTCTTGAAACCTGACTTCTCTTAGCTTTTCTAATACTTCTTAGCTTACTTTCCATATTAGAAAGCTCTTGGTACCCAGATTCTATCTCTATCCTCTTAGTAGCACATGCTTCATCTAGTAAATCTATCGCCTTATCTGGTAAATATCTATCACTTACATACCTATCTGAGAGTTTTGTGGCAGAAATCAGTGTATTCTCACCAATCTTTATATTATGATGTGCTTCGAGTATGACTTTTACATTCTTAAGAATCTTAAGTGTATCTTTTATAGAAGCTTCTTCTAAGACTACTGTCTGAAATCTCCTAGCTAGCGCACTATCCTCTTCAATATACATGCTGTATTCTTCAGTAGTAGTAGCTCCAATACACCTGAAATCGTCCTTTAGTAGAGCAGGTTTGAGTATAGAGGCGATATCAGAAGAACTACCTGGGATGCCAGATGAAAGGATGTTGTGTATCTCGTCTATGAACAAGATCGTATTACTATCCTCCACTACTTCACTTACAATTGCCATCATTTTCTCCTCAACATCTCCTCTCATTCTACTACCTGCGATGATAGAGGCGACATCAAGAGAAACAATGTGCATACCTCGTAAAGATTTTGGTACTTTACCATCTGCAATCCTTTGAGCTAAACCCTCTATCAGTACAGTCTTTCCTACACCAGCTTCACCTACAATCAATGGGTTGTTTTTATTCCGCCTACTCAATATCTTAATCACATTATCAAGCTCCTCCTCCCTACCAATTACTGGATCTAGCTTACTTTCTAGTGCGAGTTCTACCAAATCTATACCAATATCTTCTACAATACCTTCTCCTTCTCCATGAATATTCATCCTAATATCAGGCTTCGAGAGTATTCCAATTGGATATATTGCATATTCTCCCAATTTCTTTCTAAAAGTCTTAATATTTAGCTTGTACTCTGCAAGTAGTTTAGCTAAAGGAGTATCACTACTTAATATTCCAAGTACAATATGTTCAGTTCCTACATATACATGAGAGAATTTACTGGACCAATGGTACGCTCTTCTCATCACATCTCTTGTGCCTTCACTTAGTACTAATTCCCCCCTATTACCCACTTTAGGTATATTAATATCTCTTCCTCCTAGTAATTTGGTAAGAATTTCATCAGAAGAGATATGCATAGCGTCAATTGTTCTTCTTGCCAATGAAGACCTATTAAGTAGTATCCCTATTAACAGACTTTCTGGTGTAATTTCATCAAGTTTAAGATGTTTAGAGATTGCATCTGCATTCCTAAGTGACTTTTTTGCATTCTTACTTAGTCTTGATAGGGCGTTTTGTTTAGGTTTAACAATATTCTTCATATTCACATTATATCAAATATTGAAAGAATATGGGTTGTAAGGGGATTAAACAGCAAAAAGGGGAGTATTTCTACCCCCCTTTTCTCTTAACTAAGTAAGTATATATTACTTAATTTCTTCACTAATAGCGTCACTAACTGCATCAGATAGCTCTTCTTTAGTAAGTTTAGGTTTCTTTTTCTTTGCTTTCTTTACTACTTCTTTACCCTCCTCCTGATCAACAGCCTTTAGACTTAGACCTAGATGTCTTTCTGTAGAAGAAATAGATAGGATTTTGACTTTTACATCTTGTCCTACAATTACAATATCACCTGGACTTTTCACAAGCTTATCTGAAAGTTCAGAGATATGAATAAGGCCATTAAGACCCTTCCCTATCCTTACAAAAGCACCGTACTGTACTACTTTCTGTACATCACCTTCAACTATATCACCAACTTTAAATTGGGCTATAGCTTTGGCCCATGGATCCATTTGTAATCTCTTGATAGAGTATGCAACCCTCTTACCAGCATCAGAAATACCAATTACCATTACTTTAATTGGATCTCCTACCTTGTAAAGAGCACCAACATCCTCAACTTTGTCCCATGACAATTCGGAGAGGTGTACAAGACCTTCAAGACCTTGAGCATTGATAAAGATACCGTAAGGTGTAATACCACTAACTGTACCTTCCAATTCATCTCCTTCTTGAGTCTTTCTAAGAGTTTTCTCTCTTTGAGCAGCATCTCCTTCTTGGGTAACTCTCTTCTCGGAGAGAATAATTCTGTTCTTTTCTCGATCTAATTCAATAATACGAGTCTTAATATCTTCACCTACTAAAGAATTCAACCTCTGTTGTACTTTAGAAGAAATGTCCTTTCCAACCTGTCTTACACCACTAGCATATACTCTAGTAGCATCAAGTTGAGAAGTAGGGATAAATCCCCTAATACCTTGACTAATCTCTACAATTAGACCTCCATTGTTAGCCTCAACTACAACAGTCTCGACAATCTCACTATCTTTCTTAGCTTTTTCAAGATTAAGCCAAGCACTGGCCTGTTGAGTCCTTCGAATAGAGAGGACTAGCTGTCCTTCATCATCTTCTGGTTTAACGACATAAACCAACACCTTTTCACCGGGTGTTAACTTAGTCCAATCAAGGGTATCACTCTTTAACTCCCTTCCAGCAACAATACCTTCAGATTTGTAACCAACATCGACGATTACTAAACCGTCTCTCATGTCTACTACAACTCCTTCAACTATATCACCTTTGGAAAATTGTTTAATTTGTTTAGATGTATCTTCAAGATACTTATCTATTTGTGAATACATCTCTTTATTCACATCTGTTTTTACATTTGCCATATGGTTCTCCATATCGATATATTATCCTACAGTATAGATAGGTATATACGCATAAAATTAGTTAACTGCAAGGAGATTATAGCAAATAATCGAACATTTATGAAGTTTTTATTGCATAATTTCCTGTTTTAATAAGAATCTGATAATATTAGATGAAGTTTAAGAAAGATTAAACAAAAGGATGAACTATTTAAACGAACTAGAACAATTAAATCTACCTCTAGGAGAATTTGCAATATTTGGCAGTGGTCCAATGGCTGTAAGGGGAATAAGAGAATCTAATGATATAGATATTATTGTCAAACAAGATTTATGGGATAACCTAGTTAAAAAATACCCTACATCTTTACATGATAATCCAGATTGTCTTGAAATTGGTAATATTGAAATCATGAAGTGTTGGCTTGATTCCAATATCGATTTTAATATTGATGAAATGATAGATAATGCAGAAATACTCGGAGATTTCCCTTATGTACAGCTGAAATATGTCGTGAAATATAAAAAACAAAGTATGAGAGAAAAAGATCTCAGTGACTTAAAACTTATTGAGAAATACAATAACAATCAAGGCAAATCGTCGTAATTTACACACCCCTCCCCATCTTATACCTACCATAAAGCACAAAATACAGATTTATCTTGTACCAAACCTCTCTTGGATATATCTTTTCTAAATCCTTAGCTATTTTATCTGGATTATCACTCTTGGTTAAACCAAACTTCTTAGCTACTTTTCTAACATGAGTATCTACAGCAATACCCTGATTAGCTTGATAAAGATCATTAAGAAAAACATTAGCCGTCTTATACCCCACTCCCGGTAATTCCATTAGCTTATCTACATCCTTAGGAGGATTACCACCATACTTTTTATCTACTATTCTAGCAGTTTCAATAATGAATCTTGCCTTATTATTAAAATAATTGACACTCCCAATCAACTCCTTCACAACCTCAAGATTTGCTTTAGATAAAGCATTAGCATCGGGATATTCCTTAAACAAATTAGGTGTCACCCTATTAACCTGCCTATCCATAGTCTGTGCAGAAAGAATTATACAAATCAAAAACTGAAAAGGACTCTTCCAATTCACTAACTCACTCTTAGCATTAGGAAAAAGCTCTTCAATATCACTAAGAACCTTCATTGCATACTCTCTTTTATCCAAAAATCTCTGCTTTAAACTTATCTACGAAATGATTACCAAGGTAGTGTTCCATAAGGTCAAGACACTCTGGATATTTCTCTAATATGCTTCTAACTTGGCTTAGAACTTCTTTATTCTCAAACTTCACTTCGCTAGTATGCTTTACAATATACTCCCTTATCCCCAACGCTTCATCGTACATCGTAGCTTTATCACTCTCTTCGATAGCTTTGTAATACCTATCAACCCCTTCTAGCTCAGAAACATCACAACCATAGAGGTCTTTTGCAATATCAATAATATCGAAACTCTTTACCTCCCCCTCGTTAGCTTTTTCTAACTCAAGATTCTTACTTGCAATATCCCAGACCTCTTTATATATGACCTCCTTATCCCTCCACTTGCCATTCCTTTTGGTATAAACAATATTCCAGCCATCACCCACTAACTTGGCCCAATTTGCATAAACATAGTTTGCTACCTCTTGCACATCTTTTGATTCATATAAATCAGCATCTTCAGGCCTAGCTACCTCCCAACCCCTCACTCCATTATCAGCCTTCAATTGTATTACACAATTTTTCAATCCCAATTTCTCAATCATTAACTTCTCACTCTCAAATCCCAACTTTACTAATCCCTTCACACCCTCTCTTGAAATATTCTTCAACCCTCCCAAACCATACGCTATTGTCAAAGCATTGCTATACGGACTCCTATCGAACAGGAATATACCATCATACTTCTCCGAATACCTTAGAATTGATTCTAGAGCTTCAAATCTGTTCAATGCGTACATCATCATTCTTACCTCTAATTCTCTCTTTGTACCCTCAATATTCTTCAATTTCTTAACATCTCCTATCCCCTCTTTAAGAAACATCCTTATCAAACTCCCTATTGGAGAGGCATATATTGGGAATGCAATACGAGTAACAGGGATCTTCTTTTCTATCATATGATTGCAAAATCTCTGTGTAGCATCACCTTTTCCAACTTGATCACTCCCCTCAAAGGCTACAGATTTGAATTCCATAAACACCCTATATTAAATTACTCTCCTCCTCCTTTTAAAGAATAGCATTACTTCGGAAAAGGTTCAATCAGAGACAAAGAGGATTACCTTTTCTAATCATCCCCACTACCAACCAAGACTTACGCAAGGAAGTTCGCGCAGATGTACAACTCTTGTATACTGCACGCGCGCGCCTTGCACATTCTGTTCAAACAATTTCAAGCTAAACACCTACCCGGAAACCTCCCAAAAAGAAACTTTTACAACAGTCTGCACAAGTGCCGTTACAATAGCAACTACTCGTAACATAAGCATATTCATAAAAAACGTCTAAAAACCACTCCCCTAGCCCATAGTTTGCCCCTAAATATCTATGGTACAATGGACCACTATGACAAAACTCCTTATTTTTGATTACGACAATACCATAGCTCCATCAAAATCATCACCCTCTCAAGAGATGCTAACTATTCTCTACCAATTACTGCAAAACAACCATATCGCTATCCTAACTGGAGGAAGAACACAAAAAAATCTTCAAGATTGGTTTATTAAGAAAATGCCTCAACTAGAAGCTCCTTTCACTATCCTACTATGCACTGAGTATGGGAATATTATACATCAAGGGAATTTTCATTGGAAAAAGATATATAATGCATCCAAATTCAATGTTTTGTACAGAAACAAGATATTACAGCTATGGGAAGACCTCGATCACGCCAAATATGGCTTAGAATCGGACAGAGAGAATCAAATTGTATGCAAGGAAACCATACTTTCGATTAAATGCTTGGGAAAAGACACAAAACTCAGAGAGAGAAACTCTTGGGATCCTAATATGAAGAAACGGATAGAAATAGTCCAATATTTCGGACAAAACCTGCCTCCCGATATCAATATCTATGTTACTGGTAAAAACACCATAGATTTTGTAGAAATTGGTAAAGACAAGGGTAATAATATCTTAAAACTTTCTAAACTACTTAATATTAGTTTGGATAATATTGAGTTTTTTGGTGATGAGTTTAGAGAATATGGTAATGATTATTCTGCTTTAGGTATAGGGATAACAACACATATAGTAAAAGACCCTACAGCAACTCTCTCTCTTCTTAAAAAATATTCCTAGATTTTTGTATAGACAAAAATAAAGCCACTACAAGTAGTGGCTTTACAATCCTGGCAATGACCTATCTTCCCAAGACCTTGCGGTCTAAGTATTTTCGGCGCTAGAGTGTTTTACTTCTGAGTTCGGGATGGATATCAGGTAGTTCCACTCTGCTACAATCGCCAGGCAATAGGTATCAAAACTTTGATACTAATTGCCTGACGGCCTTTGCATAAGCAAAGACATTCAGGACATTTAGTTCTAAAGAGCTATAGAGTGATTATACACTCAAAATTGAATAGAAAGGCAAAGACGAAAATGAAAGCTTTTGATCAATTAGTACTCCTCGGCTAAATATATTACTACAATTACACCTAGAGCCTATCAACGCAGTAGTCTCCTGCGGA
>JAIOSB010000017.1 GCA_021107795.1 bacterium | reverse complement strand
TATCTTGGTGCAATTTTCTCTGGTGTATCTCTACCTCCGGCATAGTACTTACCAAGACCTTTGGATACGGCCCATATTCCGTCTTCCCATGAGTCAAATCCACTTTTACCCCAACCCCATGCATTGTGAGTTCTAAAGCAGTGAATACCACCACTTGATTCGACAATGGAGATAGCGGCTACTAGTCTGTAGTCAATTCCGTAATAGTTAGCAGTATCTACAAACTCTTTAGCATAATCAGCTAATGGAGAATGTCTTTTGCTTAGGTAGCTTTCAATATTGTCAATCTTAATCTGATTACTGGTTGAAGTAGTGGTAGTGTTTGTAGAACTATGTGTTTTGTTAACATCAAGATCCTCTATATTGCTTTGTTCTAACTCTACGATACTTGCAGCAGAAACTGTAATATCTTTAGAAGAGTCCATATTTAATATTGATGTAGGAGTCGCCTCACCAACGCTTTTTAAGGTAAGTGCTACAAACAATATCCCTGTGATAACAGGTAATATCTTATTTTTGTTTATTTGTAAGGTATTTTTCATTAATATGAATATAATCTTATATAACACCCTATAGTATATTATACCATACACTGGTATGCCAGGCCTGTTTTTAATGTGGTAGTATATATGAATGGGAGATAAGAAAAACGTTGATGTGGAGCAAAAAGAGTTAAAGAAAGGGAAAAATAGATGGTATATATATCTACTTGCCACTATTATACCATTTTTTGTGGTTTTCTTCTATTTTCTCTTTACTGATACGGATTTAGTTGAGCATACGATAGGTTTCACTATCAAGGGTAATTCGACTAAGGTCATGTATGAGACTTTTGATGTATATATTGATGAATTGGTGAAAGAAGAGTTTAGGGAAGAGATTACTGTATCGTTAATGAATATTGGGTTTAATGGAAAAGGTAGATTTCGTATTGTAGAGAGTAAGGAAAGAGCTGATGTTAGTATTGGGTATGGTATAGGGGAGTATTTTATTTCGTCTGGTTATCTGCTTCCTGTGGGTCATATGTATTGGATAGAGGATTCGATTTCTAGTGAGGCTTTGGAGAAGGGGAGATATTCAACTCTTGTTTCAACTATTACATATCAAGAGTATGATCATTTTCTTACAACTCATTATCCTGAGATTTCTTTTGAGGTAGTTGACAATATGGTTGAGAGTATAGAGGGTGGAGAGGGTGTAAGTGTTGGTTTAGTTAAACCAGAAGAGTTAAGCAAGGAACTGAAATTGTTGAAGCTAGATAATGAATATTATTTAGATACTTTTGATAGTGGTTTAGAGGTGTCGCTTATCATTGAGTCTAAGCAGTACAATCTTTCTTTTATAGCGAATATAATACAAAAGAATGTAAGTATTGATAGTGATGGTTTTAGTATAAATAGTGTTGCGAAGGTTAATATGACTGGGGTTACAGCACTTACAAGAGGGCTAGGGCAGGTAATGGATCAGCACAAAGATTATGACTATCCTGCAGAGTTCATTGGAGAATTTCTAGGGGATGCTGATTTGACTCATGTATCGAGTGAGACATCGTTTGTAGAGGGTTGTACTAGCTACAGTGGTATGAAGTTTTGTTCTAGGCCTGAATATATTGAGACATTATTTGCAAGTGGCGTAGATGTGGTAGAGCTAACAGGGAATCATAATAATGATTTTGGTAGTAAGTATAATACACAGACTATCAATACATATATTGAGGAGGGTATTGCTTACTTTGGTGGTGGTTTGGATGCAGAGGATGGTGCTAAGCCATATATTGTGGAGGTTGATGGTAACAAGATAGCTTTTCTTGGGTATAACTACTTTGACACTATGCTTAATACAGGTGCAATTGCTACAACTTCTCGTGCAGGTGCTAATTCATATTCAGATAGTAAGGTCAAAGAGAATATTGAAGAGATTAGGGATGAGGTGGATATTATCATTGTAGATTTTCAGTTTAGTGAGTGTTATAGCTATCCTCCTTCTGATGAGATTTATCCTTTGTGTTACAAGCCAGTCTATAAGCAGGCTTCAACTTTTAGAAAAGCTATTGACTATGGTGCAGATATTGTAATTGGTACACAGGCTCATCAACCACAGACTTACGAGTTGTATGAGGATGGAGTAATTTTTTATGGTTTAGGCAATTTATATTTCGATCAGGTTAGATGGATAGGTACAAGGCAGGGGATGGTACTGACTCACTATTTCAAAGGTGGAGATTTAATACAGACAAAAATTACACCAACTATATTTGATAGTGCTTTGCAGGTTAAAGTCGCAGATGAAGATGATGCGGTACTACTTTTAGAGTTGTTAGAAACTGCTAGAGAATATCTTTAGTTTCTTAAGAATTAGTTTTAAATACAGAGATGTTGTATAATCATGTATGGAAAACAATAAGATTAATACAATGATGTTTTGGTGGTTCTACCTTTTGGGGTAGTAATTTTGTTTTTTCATATGAATTATATACCCCACATGTGTGGGGTTTTTGTTTTTAACAAGAATCTGTACAATATATTAATTATTTAAATAAAAATAAAATGAAAAATTACAAAACAGATATATTTACTGGAATGAGAGCTACTTCTGGTATGAGTATTGCTAATCTAATAGGTGTTGTTGATCCAATACTTTGTATTATGCAAGACGGTTCATTGGGCAAGCCGATGATTTTTGTTGCAGATTTACACAGTCTTACAACTGAAGAGCCAAACAAGACTCAGAGTTATGTACTTCATGTTATCAAAGACTACATTGCAGCTGGTCTAGATCCAGAGAAGGTGGATCTTTTTGTGCAGAGTCAGATAATGGATGAGGTAAGTAAGATGACCATATATCTTTCTAGATTAATTACAGTAGCAGAACTACTTAGAGTACCTACTCTAAAAGAGAAAATTAAAAAGGGGAATGGTGAAGCTACAGCTAATACTCTTCTTGCCTTCTACCCTGTCATGATGGCTGCTGATATTTTACTTCAGGGTTCTAGGTATGTTCCTGTGGGTAAGGATCAGTATGTTCATTTAGAGGTTACAAATGATTTAGTAAAGCGTTTTAATAAGAAGTATGGGGATGTATTTCTAGCTCCAAAACCACTTGATAGTGGTGAAGGAATCAATATTCTTTCACTTACTGGTAGTGGTAAGAAGATGAGTAAGAGTGAGCCTAATGGTGCAATATTGTTGGATGATGATATTGATGTTTCTCTCAAGAAGATTAAGAGAGCTAAGAGTGCTTTTGCAGGAGATATGAGTGAAGATCTTAAGAGTTTGAAGTTAATCGCTGATTATATTTCTACTGATGAACAAAGGAAAGAATTTGAAAGTATTTTACAGAAGCATTTAGATGGTGAGCAGGTAATGGGAGAGTTTAAAGATCTTTTGGTAGAAGTCCTAGGACGCTTTCTGGAAGAATTCCAGGAGAAGAAGGTTTCAATATCTGATGATTATGTATTAGGGGTGTTAGAGAAGGGTAGGGAGAAGGCTAAGGCTAATGCAGGTGAAGTAATTAGTGAGGTGGAGATAGCTATGGGAATGAGGTTTGTTTAATTGGAAAGTATTGAAGAATCTATTTCTTTAAATATGCAGTTAAGTTCTTCTATCTTTTGATTAATCATAGAGATGGGTGTTTTCGTAATTGTGTGTTGAAGTTCTCTGTCAAGATTATTTGTAAACGAAACGATACCGTGTGAATATTTAAGGTGCTTTTTGTTGGCAAGAATCTCTTTGAATTGTTTTATAGTTTTTAGCATTGAAAGGTTGGTGGTATATATGTGTTTAAGGAACTTCCCAGCATCTATTTTCTTATCAAGAAATTGAGTGTAGTAAGAGTCTTGTTCTTTAGAGTTGTGACCGAATTTGTGGAAGGGGTTGCCATAGTGTTCTCGAGGAGGGATGAATATAGTAGAGTAATCTTTCTTTCGACATGTATCACGAATCATTTTATCAGGTTTTAGATGGGTTGTTACGTCTACTTTGATATCGTCGATGATAAAATCTGTCCCATGATGATCTTCATTTGCATTCGAAACTCTAATATCCAAATATGGTGAGTGGGCAAATAGGCAGGCGAGAAAGAGAACTTCATATTGATAACCGTTTTGTAGGGCTTCAGGATTATTTGTTGCCAAAGCATCTTCGAGTTGGGAATAATCACGCGGGACATTATTTCTACAAACAGTTCTTGCATGAAGAATTTCATGGCAAGCTATCATGTAGTTCTTTAGTCCTGTTCCTGTTGTACGTACTAGTTCTGGTTCTGTTCGCATCAGTAAGTATACTATAGGAGAGTCGTTTAGTGGAGGAAATCTGTCTCTATTTCTCCCCCTATATATTCCGGGTGAATGATATATACATCTATCACTGCTTTGTGTATAGCGAGTAGTTCCCTTAGTTTGTAATATGTTTCTCCTGCATATATCTCTTTAGTAGCAGAGAATCCTGTACTTTCTACGCCTAGTGTATTACATGTAAATATTG
The DNA here is from genome assembly GCA_021107795.1 of bacterium. Classification (GTDB taxonomy): domain Bacteria; phylum Patescibacteriota; class Dojkabacteria; order SC72; family SC72; genus UBA9296. Next base: position 2,472 of record JAIOSB010000017.1, on the reverse strand, counting down.
CTCTGGAGAGGTGGTAGCCTTGTGATATTAGTATTGCTTTATCAATATCCCAGATATTTTTTGCTCTTGCACATGTGTCATATGTTCTTAGTCCTGCAAAGTCTCTTACTACGTCTTGTGTTGGTATCCCTTTGTTTAGTGTTAAGTATTCATACATTGCTTGTGGTTCGTTGTATTCTTCTAGGGAGTTGTCTCCAGAGAGTAAGAGTTTTTCTATCTTACCTTGGTTGTAGAGGTCTGTTGCTGTATCTAGCCTATCCTCTAACATATCATTGGGTGTTCCATCTAGTTTTAGCCCAGCTCCAAATACAATGGCTATGTTGTAGGTTGGTATATTAGTTATATCTGTATAGATTTTACTTTTTCCATATTGAAGAATTAGGGAGGGTATTAGTACAAAGTAGGTGAGTAGTATTAAGCAGATTGTCGTTAGTGTAGTAAATATCTTTTTCATAAGTTTAATGATATATGGTAAGAGGAAGATTGTCTATGTTTTTATGAGGTTTTTGATGGTGAAGGGTTAATATCTTGTATCTCTTATCTTCTCTTTCAGTGGATCAAATAATGCAAATTCTATACTGTTACAAGCCCTGTCTAGGTTAATAATTCCTTTTAGATGATCTTCTTCATGTTGATATAGTCTTGCTAAGAAACCATCGAACTTTTCTTTGTGTGTAACTCCTTCCTCATCCATCCATTCCATTACAATCCACTTAGGTCTTTCTATATCTGCAGACATCATTCCAGAACTTAAGCATAGTTCTTTGTAGAAGTTTGTTTCCTCCGATTTTTCTACTATCTTAGGATTAATAAAGATTGATAAGTTGTCATCTACGAAAGTCACAAATACCGACTTCCCCCTCTCCTATTTGTGGTGCTGCAAACCCTCTCCCATATCCTACCTCCCCCCTATACCTCATCAATACCTCTCCTAGTCTTTTACCAATCTTGTAACCTTCTTCTAAAGATACATCTTCTGTTTCTTGTCGTAGAATAGGGTCTCCTACATATCTTACCTCAGGGAATTTACCTATTATCTCGTAAAAATTTCCACAAACTGTTTTAATGTCTTTCATTTTATTATTACTCCAAATCTGAGAAATCACGTAATTCTTCCCATTTCTTTCTCATCTTCTTTGAATCATCAATATCTACAAATTTTGTATACTGTGAGTGTACATTATCAACTCTTCGGTAATATTTTATTGGACACCAATATCTTTCTGTACGACCTCCTATCTCTGCACTATATCGAATGAGATTGTTAACATAGCTACAATATTTACAATTTATCTTCTCCCAAGGATTTAGCATATCGAATAGTTGTCGATCGTATATGAAGTACTCCTTAGAATCTACAAGAGGGATACCGTAGAGTCTGAAGCATATTTGGTGGTATATCTCTATAGAGATATGGAAGAGTATTGAGGGAGGGAACATACCGTATATGAATGGTGCACTTAGAAGATATTTCCAGTTTATAGGTATCTTTATACTCTTGTCTTTGTATTTCCAGAGTTTGATATGTATCTTAGGGATTTTAATCTTTCTAACAAGTTCGTTTTTTGTTAGTAATTGTTCTATCCGTTTATCAAAGGCTTGGTTTAGTTCTTCTTGTAGTTCAGTTAGCTTGGGGATAGCTTTGGAGTTTTCGGTAATATCAGAGTGGATTTGTTTTAAACGGTTTAGTAAATCTTGAGCCATGGTGTGTTGTGAATAATTTAATTTAATTTTTTAATCCAAAGTCTTTCTTTCTCTTGTCTAAGTTGCTCTTTTCGAAATCTTTGTTGTAGAGAGACATTATATCAAAGAGAGTATCGAAAGTCTGTTCTACCATTTCCTCTTTAGATTTTCCTTTGAAGTTGTATCCAATTACAGTTAGGTTCTTTATCTTAAAAGGTGCGTATATGTCTTTTTTGTCTCTAAATCTCATCATTGCAGTGAATATGTTCTTAAGATCTTCCTTTATTAGGAAGTGTGCAGACATCCAAGATATTTTTGCTATCCTTATCCAATCACCGTATACAAACAGGTCATCTTCACTAGATATGTGTTCTGAAGCGGATTCCAAGTTTTGATTAGTGTTGATAGACTTATCCTCGAGGATGTAGTCGTCGTATTTCGATTTTGATTGGAGGTATTTTTTCGCAGATTCTGCTTCAGAGATATTTTCTATATGAGGGAATGTATAGCCTCCACAGAGTATTACTTTGTCGAATTTCTGTTTTTTGATTTCTGTGATCAAAAAGTCAAAATATGCTTGATAATTAGTATTCTTAGGGTCATATAAACCATAGAGAAGGATTATAGCTATTTTCATGATTACTAGGTGTAATATAAATTGGCTCCGCGAGTAGGACTCGAACCTACAACCCACTGATTAACAGTCAGTTGCTCTACCATTGAGCTATCGCGGATTACTACTGTGATTATATATTCCCTATTCTATTTTATCAACTATTATGTATAATG
>JAIOSB010000009.1 GCA_021107795.1 bacterium | reverse complement strand
TGTCATTTACGTCTTTTTCTATTAGAAAGTTTATGTAACTTTCTTCTGGCTGATTTTTGTCTTTGAAGAATTTACTTTCGGGATTGTTATATTCGGCGAGTGCAAGTTGAATAACTTCTATTGCTCTTTCTTCGTTCACGATACAATTAAGTTCGTTGTTGATAGGTTCTTTTTCAGACATTACACTAGGATTTGACATCTTGTAGTATATGGCTATATTGTGTGGATGGCAATATATGGAGAGAATGGTGGGCGATATTAAATAGCATGGAACTTAAGAAGAGAATGACATTTCTCTTAGATTTCTAAATGTCTTTTAGATTTGTTGAATTAGTAGTTGGGAATATACTACTAGTTTTGCTTGACGGATATCATTGTTATAGGTTATTATCCTTCCATGACTGAATCTAAGACTGAATCTGGAGGGTTATCAAGGCGAGATGCTATCAACGTAGGTATATTAGCTGCTAGTGCAATCGCAGCTGGCTGCGTACGCAAATCACTCGTCGGTGAGGGCTTACCTCCTACTTCTACAATTCCATCAACTCTGACTCCAACCGAGACACCAGTGACTCCAACCGAGACACCAGTGACTCCAACTGAGACACCAGATGCTCCAACCCCCACCCCAACTGAAACAGTAACTCCATCTGAAACGCCTGATGTATGGGAATTGTCACTTTCTGAGCGGATTGAATTAATGGGAGATCTAGAGTTTTTTACAAAATTATGGGGTGAAAATACTAGGAAAATTCTTACGTTTCAATTGGATCCGGAGGAGTACCTAAGACACCCTAGAACTCTTGATTCTGACAACTGCTGTGGACTGGCAACTATAGCTACTGCTATAAAGATGTGCGAGTATTTAAATACGTCTAAAGTTCCAGATATTACCATTGCTGATATTCATATCGCACTTGAAGGGAAGACCTTCACAGATATAAGGGGTTACACTGCCAAATATGTTGCCTGGAATGATGCAATGTATTTTGTTGGACTTCCCGACGCTCTGAAGACCTTAGCCCCACAGCTCATTTCGAAAACTGAGTTTTTGGCGCCCAACTATGGTGCTAGATATACAAGAATTGTTCCCCAGTCGGAATGGCCTGATATTTTTTCAAGAGCACAAGCTGTTTGTGAAGATGGTGGATTTGTAATAATTGGTGGTATGAAATATCGTGCTGGCCATATTATGCTTGGCACGGATATTAAAGAAGACGGTACGGCCACAATAGTGGAGCCACGTTGTAGAATAGCCCAAAGAGTCCTTCTTAAAGACTATTTTGAAAAGTGGGTGGACCCTAGGGCTGCATCTCTGGGGAGACAACCTGGGCTTCTACATATGATGGGTATTACCCCGAAACTGAATGTTTCTAGTTAAGTCCTATCTTCAATGGAGGATAGAATCCTGATGTATGGATAATTCTTTGCAGCACAGCCCCAATTTCCGCTTAAATTTTCAAAATGGTGGGCGATACTTGAGAGCATGGAACTTAGAAATAGTTTCTCTCTTGTATTAAATATCTAATCAGGTATTTCCTCAAAGATATTCTTTGTATGAAATTTAATACTTTTATCATGATTCAACTTCAAGACTATCTTAGGGAAATCTTCTCTCTCCATAGCAGATATATCCCAGTTAGCATTTTCATGTGTCATTAGATACTCATCGAAAGATACAGGAATCACAAATTCTAAATGATCTAACTCTGATTCACAAACTTGTCCTATTTTGGGTTCTACTAATTCAAACCCTAGGATATCAAAACTTTTGTACTTGAACCTGTCTTTAAATCTAAATATAGAAACTCTTCTCCCACTAACAATCTCTTCCGAAATCATATTACCAATCTGTTGAGATTCAACCTTAAAGCTATCATAATTTTCTGCGGATGAGCATTGATATCCGAAATGGTCTAATTCTAAATTAGAAATATCAAAAGGGAGTTGGAAAATTAGGGAGTCCGCGAAATTAGAAAAGTCCTTTGTTATCATTACATAATTATATCAGAAAATAGTGGGCGATATTAAATAGCACGGAACTTAGAAATAGAGTTATCTCGTATCTATTTATTTAATAGATGAGAAGTATCATCTATCCTTTGTCTCGTAAAAATCTTTCCATCGTAATCAAATTCAGTAATTGACGCATTCGCGGGATCATACTTAAAACTTTCCTCCTTAGAAACTCCTAATAGGTAGGGAATTAAGGCTCTAATAGCGCCTCCATGCGTTACAATACCAATATTCTCATCATCCCCTTTCTTTATAGATTCTGTTAATGCTTCTATAAGTCTCTTCTCAAAAATCTCCCATGATTCACCCTCTGGAGGAACATAGGTATATCTCTCTTCAAGAGTAAGAGGGTCAAGTACTTCCTTTACATCACTCCAAGGCCTATTTGAATAAACACCCCAGTTTCTTTCCTCAAAGCCATCTATTTGTATAGTTGGACATTCAAGAATATTGGAAAGTATTTCGGAACTTTTTTGTGCTCGTGTTTCTTTGGAACAAAATATTACAGATATCTTTGCATTTCTTAATATTTCCGCAGTTTTTTCTATTTGCTCTACACCCGTTTGATTTAAAGTTTCGCTATCTCCCTTCTCGTGTAAATTCCTCCCGACATTTTTATCTGTTTCTCCATGTCTGATGAAAAATATTTTCATGAGTAATTATACCAAATTATAGGAGGAAGTGGTGGGCGATACTGAGTAGCATGGAACTTAAAAACCCAATACAGTTAATAATGCTAATTTGAAATTAAGCATATATTTCTTTGGCTTTCTTCTGTAATACAAGAGAGGAAAACAAACTTATAAAACCAGAAGACATCATTCATTTCAATGACGAGCAGGACTACTCCTCCAGTAATAGCTTTTTAGCTTCTTTAAGGTCTATCCTTGCCCTATGACCATATTTTTCAAGCATAGACAATAGGTTATTCCCGTTTATTAGTGTAATTGGTTTTCCTTGAGCAAACTTATAGGCATCTGGACCATAATCCGACGTCGTAACGATAATCCCCTTCATTGCACCCTCATCTTGCATAATCCCATACAAAGCCCTTACAGACTCTACCTTAACAGTATTTGTATATCTCTTCGCCTGTATGATTATCTTCCCCCCTCTGAATGGATCTGGATCAAAGGCAATTGCATCAACTCCAAGATCTCTACTGGATTGTGTAACTTTAACTTCCATCCCTGACTGAGCAAACTCTTGTTCAAACACTTCTCTAACCAAATGTTCAAAATCTTCCCAATCCATTGCCGCAATATTCATAGATATATCAACATCATTTAAAACTTCTTCTGCCTTTATGAATCTTCTATCCTCTTTATCTAGTTTTAATATCGGAGCTACTGGTGCAAGACTACTCAATTTACTACTCCCTACACCTTTCAAACCTTTGAAACAAGCCTTAGGTTCAACCTTCTCAAGAGCTATGTCTAAGAAGTCTTCCTTCTTAGCATGTACAGTAAGAATACATATTATCTTCCTCTTACCTTTAGCCTTATCAAGAGTGTCTACCCATCCATTAAACACAGCACTCTCAACATTTTCATATTTATCATTTACAAAAATCTCATGCAGCGTTCTTAGAGGAATTGAATAAAGGATATTGTTATACAATCTTTCTCTTGCTGATTCTGATAGAGGGACTTTTTTCCTTTCCCCTGTTTTCCTAATATAGTCCTCCCTTTGATATTTAGGAATGGTTTCATATTCTGGTAAGGTATATTCAACAACCAACATCTTTTCTTCTTCATTATATCCCAAATCAAATTTTTTAGAGAAAGATGACGGATATTCTGATTCAGTAAGAATATTCCTAAAGTATTCTTCAATGATTACCTTTTCTCCTATTTTTTGTTTTTCTATTTTTTTATCTATCTTTTTATTAAATTCCTTTTTCTCTTCCTCAAAGACCTCGTTCTCCTTAACCCATTGATTTAAAGATTTTTCATAAGAGAGTTTTTCTTTCTTCCATTCAGCAGTAAGCTCTTTGAGTTTTTGTGCGTATTCTAAATCCTTTTTAGCAGCATATTTCTTAAAAACAGCTTTAAGGAAACCAAGGGAACGGTAGACATCCCCTCTTTTTGGCTTAGACTTTTGAAATGTAGGCTTCTTCTTTCCAAATGCATCTTCCCTCTTTCCATCTTCCCATTTGAAATCTATCTTCTTCGTGATTCCATCTTTCAAGATTTCTTGTAACATTGTCATTTGCTCTTCAATCCCTAGAGACGATTTTTCCGCTTTCGCTTGTTCTTTAAGGTCATATGCTTTTTCTCTTATCTTTTCTGATAATTCATATTTACTATCCGCAGAAATCTTTATGACACGATTAAGTGATTTACTACCTATATTGGCTTTATAACCACTTCTTGCCTTCACTGATCCATCTTGGTTATGTTTCGTCTCAATGTTTATCAACAACAGATCATCCCCATCCTCTCCTTCTTCTGCTTCCGACAAAAGAAAGAATTCTCCACAAGCGGGACATCTTATCACCTCAAGATTCAAATCATCACTATCCAATACTAACCCTCTCTGACAATGAGGACATAATACTTCTTTCATATTTGATAACTATAAAAATAAATGTTAAAAGAATCCCTGTGGTGGGCGATACGGGACTCGAACCTGTGACCTCCACAATGTCAATGTGATGCTCTAGCCAGCTGAGCTAATCGCCCCTAAACAAAATATTCTATCTCTTTCTAACAACCTTGTCTATCAAACCATAAGCCATTGCTTCCTTTGCCGTAAAATACTTATCCCTATCTACATCCTTCTCAACCTGTGCAACCTTCTGCCCTGTACTCTTAGCCAATATCCTATTTAATGTACTCTTCAGCTTAAGAATCTCCTCTGCCTCTATCGCTATATCAGAAGCCTGCCCCTCTACTCCACCCAAAGGCTGATGAATGAGAATCTTACTATTAGGAAGTGAAAAGCGCTTACCCTTTGTACCCGATGTAAGAAGTATGGAAGCCATAGATGCAGCCATACCAACTGCGATAGTAGAAATTTCACACTTAACGTAATTCATAGTATCAAGAATTGCTAAACCAGAATGAATATGACCACCAGGGGAATTAATAAACATTTGGATATCCTCCTTCTCATTCTCTTTCTCTAAAAACAACAACTGTGCTATTACGATATTAGCTAACTGATCATTGATAGTACCACCTACGAATATAATCCTATCCTTAAGTAATCTAGAATAAATATCATAAGCTCTGTCTCCATCTCTACTCTTTTCAATTACTGTAGGTATTAACATTCCTATTTCTCCTCCATATTTAAAAAATCTTTACCAAGAGCAACCTCAATGAACTCTCTAAAAGCTTTCTCTTTCCTCTCTACCCTCTCTATATATTCCAACCACTGCTCATTCTCAAATATGGATTGATCAGCATTAGGTTGACTCTTCTTAATCATCTCAATCTTCTTATCGATATCTTCCTTCTTTACTTTAATATCCTTAGTCTTTGCATACAAAGTCAAAAACATATCACTCTCAAGTGCATCCTTTGCATCCTTAAGCCAAGCCTCTCTCATCTGTTTAATATCAATACCACTCTGTTTGATAAAGTCATCGGTCTTAACTCCCCTACCCTCCATATCTTGCTCAAAAGCCCTCTCTCTTTCTTTAGCTTCAAACTCGATCGCGGCTTGAGGTATTACAATCTCTGAAAGATTAACAGCCTGCTTAAGTGCATTCTCCTGATATGTTTGCATCAACATATGATTTTTCTGTGTAGTGAGAATCTTCTCTATCTCCTTCTTGAGATTATCTAAACTCTTAATATCTTCTAAGTTTAACTTCTTAGCAATCTCCTTGGCCCAAGCATCATTTATGGTCTTAGCCTTAGTCTCATTATTAGTCTTTAACTCCTTAATTGCTTGATCTACATCCTTTTGCTCTATCTTTACATCCTCTTTCTCTACTTTAATCTTTTTCATATTACCCAACTTAAACTCAGGCATTATCGTAACCTCTACCTTAAATTCTAAATCATCCTTGTTATCAAACTTTGGTAACTCTGAATATTTAGGAGGTGCAATTAGCTCTATCTTTTCTTTTTGAATTGCAGTATTTATGAACATTGGAGCCAACTTCTCGAAAACTTCAAATTGAAGCATAGGCTTTATGGAAGGCTCGAGTAAATCTGTAGGAACCTTACCTTTTCTAAAACCTTTAACACTACTATCCTTAGTCTGATCTTTAAGAAGTGCATTGTATGACTTATCAAAATCATCTCTTGGCATAGTGATTGTAAGAATTACTGTATCCTTACCCTTGTCTTCTCTTGTGTACATATCTGACATATTTGTTAATAATGAACTTAGACTATGAATTCTACGTTTTTTGGTACAATTTGTCCAGTTTCCCAATCACAACAAGCCTTTGGTGTGAAGTCCATAGAGGTGTACATGTAATTAGGGTAACTCTGTAGTCCGAGCTATCTTGAATTACAGAAATATCATTCTTTTCTACAATCTTAACCTCAGATACGATGTAATTGTAGCTATTACCCTCTTGTGTGAAAAAAAGACTGTCTCCTTTTCTTACCTTATCCAGATTAAAGAAAGTGTTTTTTGCAGGAGGTATATGTAAATACCTATGTGAGATTACTACCACATTCCCCTTCTGTCCGGGATATTTAGAAAGTGGAAAATGCCAGAAACCTTTCTCTAAGGTATTTGAATCACTACCTTGGAAGATATTCCCCTTTACACCTATCGATTCTATCTCAAGCTTTGTATTCAATTTTTCCAGTATCGGATCTATATCCTCTACCTCTCCTAGGTATTCTTCAATACTTACATCCTCTACCAATATTTGTGATGTACCGAGTATTTGTTCCTTAGTAGGTGCGACAGTTGTGAGGAGTGAGAAGCAGATATCGTATGTGTATCTCTTCAAATCTACTCGCTTAAATGTACCGATGAGAATATTGTAATTGGGGAGGATTAGAAAGTACGATATTGGTACGAAAAGAAGTAGCAGAAGAAAAACTGTTATGAGATATTTGTAAATTGATTTTGTCATAGTAGGATATTCTATCAATTATTCGAAAAGACTTGAACTGTTTTGTAAAATGAATTATTCTAGAGAGATATATAAATTAAATTATAGGTTAGATGGCTAAAAAGAAATCTATCAAGAAAGGTAAGAATAGTTCAAAGAGAGAAGTTAGGAAGAGTATGAAGGAGAAAGTCCAACTCAAGAGTGTAAATGGTAATGATAAGGCTTCTAGGATTGTTGGTACAATCTTCATTGGTCTGGGTGTATTGCTTGTTGCTTTCGGTATTTATTCATTCATTCAATTTAGAGCAGATCCAATATTTGAGGAGACTTTTGTTACCCCATCATGGGAATATGTTACAGAAGTGACTAATAAAGGGGAGATAATGGTAAAAGGAGAAGCTCCAGAATATGATTCTGTTGCAATATTTGTAAATGATGAGAAGATTGATGAGGTCAAGGTTGAGGATGGCGTGTTTGAATATATATATACAACTGATGATGAGGGAGAATTTGCAATATCTGTTGCAGGATTGAAAGGTTTTCCAATTAGGAAGATTAGTGTAAGAAGTGCAGAGTTTGTTGCAGTTGTAGACAAGACATCTCCTAGTAGTGATGAAGTAGAACTTATCTATGGTGGAGAAACTAACAAAGAATCTTTCAGAATGACTGGTAGTGTAGAACCAAACGCTACAGTAGAAATTAAGAGAGGTGTAGAGGTATATCTTTCACTTGCAGATGGAGAAGGATACTTTGAGATTTTAGATATTGTACTTGATGCTGGGAAGAATGTTTTTAGTGTAAGTATTTCTGATGCAGCTGGCAATGTAACTTTGCTAGATGAAAAGGTGAGAGTTGAGTATGCAGTGGATGGTCGTATAAATGGAGATGCTGTAGCAGATCAGTATACAGAGGATAGTGGAAGGGTTGTGGCAGGTACTGGTGATACAATTCCGCAGGCTGCAGGAGAGTTAGATATTAGATTGGTAAGAACTTTAATGTTGATTTTCGGAGTAGCCGCTATTTTCGTATTTAGTGGTAGTTCTGTATATGCTTTTTCGAAGAGAAGGTAATCTTTAGCTGTTAAAGATTAGTTGTAATTGGGGAGTATATACTCCCCTTTTACTTGCATCTTTAAATATTAAGCGCTAATATCTATTAACACTTTGTCCTAGTTAATTTAACTGTCTAGCTTTGGATGAGTAAATCACAAACAAAAAACTTGGTGTACTTCTGGGAAGATTTTCATGCAAAGAACTTAAGAGAGAGTTCTGTAGGTAGAAAAGGATTAAGCTTGTTTAAACTCAAGGATATGGATATACCAGTACCTGAGTTTTTTGTCATCTCCCCTACTGTTTTTAAAGATATGGTGTTTGAAGGTTTGGATAGGGATGTAGAGAAGCTAACACACAAAGGGAGAAATCCTGAGAATGAAGAAGTTGAGAAGAGTATATTTAAGACAAAGTTCAAAGAAGAACTTTTAGATCAAGTACAAACTGCATACACTAGAATATCCGGATTTACAGATGCATGGGTATCTGTTAGATCCTCAGTAGTGTTTCCTTCCAATCCAGAGGTGTCTTTTAGTGGAGTGTTCTCTACGGAATTAAATGTTAGACATATGGATCAATTGGTTGATGCAGTGAAAAATATCTACGCATCGATGTTCACAGATGATGTTGTAATGTACTGTGCAAGAAAGGGAGTTGATCTTTCAGCAGTTAAACTCGCTGTTGTTGTACAGAGAATGGTACAAGCTGAAGTGTCTGGAGTAGTGTTTACAGTAGATCCGATTACTCAAGACAAGACGAGAGTGAGTGTAGAAGCAGTATATGGACTTGGGGATGTCATTGCTACTGGTGAGATTACTCCAGATACATATGTGCTCAACAAGAAAGATTTGTCTACGATTGAAAAGCATATATCTCCACAAGAATGGATGAGGATTAGAACGGTTGGTGTTGGTAAGAAGAAGAGCAGTGTAGAGAAGATTTCCATATCTCAAGCTTGGAGTCATAGGCAGAAGGTGGAGGAGAAATATTTGCAAGAGGTGTCTAAGATAGCGTTGGTGGTTGAGAATAAGTCGAGGGAGCATCAGAGTTTAGAGTGGGTACAGGCTGGAGGTAGGATTTGGGTATTACAGAGTAAATCATTGAGTGAAATGTTTGCAGAACCAGAGGTAGTTGTGGTTAGAGAGGATAGGGATACTCTGGGTGAGGTAGTTAGTTCTTTAGTAAGCAGATACAGGGATGTAGATAGTATAGAAGAGAAGGCTTTAGATGGTGCTAAGAAATTGGTAAGAAAACAAAAGCATGAGTATGATGGAAATGTAGAGAAATTAATTAATATCGCAAAGAGTGTAAACAAGGAGAATAATGAGACAGAAACTCGAGTTCAAACAAGAGATGACTTCTTACTTTCTGGTATAGGTGCTAGCTTTGGTACTGTGACTGGTAAGGTCCTGATTATAGAAGATGGAAGAAAAGATGTAGCGGTTACTAAGAATGATGTCCTTGTTATTAAATCCTACGCATATGAAATGGAATCCATGATACTTAGTGCTGGTGCAGTTATTACAGACTCTGGTGGCTTGACTAGTGATATTGCCATTATCTGTCGGGAGTTTAGGATTCCTGCTGTTGTTGGTGCAGTTAATGCATCAAGTATCCTTAAACAGGGAGATTTGGTTCGTGTTGATGGTAATGTAGGGAGTGTGTACAAAGAAACTGATTCCAATATTACCAAAGGGTTTAAAGATGAAAAAGTCCATCCAGTAGTGACAGCTTACAGTAAGGAGAATCTTTCAGGTATTGATCTTTCAGGCAAGAAGAAGAAAAAAGAAGCAAAGAGTGAAGAGCGAATGTTAGAAGGTGGTATTCCAGTTGATACTTCTCTCGCGCCTAGTGCTACCAAGGTATTTATACAACCCGTCCTTAAGTTAGATGATATCAAGAAGTATGTTGGGAATTCTCATGGTATGGTGTTTGTGGATATGGATAGGATAATGATTGAACAGGGTAGACATCTTCTAGCGTATGTTGAAGATAAGAAATTTGTGGAGTATGCGAAATTAATTGCAGAAAAGATTTGTGAGTATGTAGAACTTTCTCAAGGCAATGAGGTTATAGTAAGTATTGGTTCTAGTACAGTTGGAGAGTTTAGAGGTATAACTAGAGGGAAGTCGATGGAGTCGTCTGATATATCTGACGATCAGTTTGGGTTAAAGCACTATGTTGCTAATGGTGATTTGTTGAAGCGAACTCTAAAGATTGTGAAAAGGGTAAGGGATGTTTACAAGAAGCGTAATGTGAGTCTTGCAGTACACGCCCCTATGAGTGGAGATCTTATGAAAGTCTTTAAGAAAAACCTGTCGAGTGTTGGTCTTCGAAGAAGTTCTACTTTCAAAGTGTATGCTGTCATTGATAATCCTGCTGAAATCATATTGGTGGATGATATTGTAGAAGCTAAGATAGATGGAGTCATACTTAATATGCCAAGACTTGCGAGGCAGATGCAAGGTTTAGGGATAGATGATATTAAGGCTAAGTATTCTCTTTCTACAAACAGTATGCTTAAGATGGTTAATAATGTGATTGATATTCTGAAGCCATTTAAGGCTCTAGTTATGGTAGTTTGTGAGAAAGATAAACAACTTGTCAGTGAGTGTGTCAAAAATGGAGTATATGGAGTTAGTGTAAACCCTGAAATTGTTAAGGATGCTCGTAAGCTTGTAGCGAAAGAAGAAGCGAAGCTAGTTATGGGTAAGTAGCTTTCTTCTATGATATAATCCAGAACTATGTCTAGCATTAAACAAACTCCTATGATGGAGCAGTATATGAAGTTCAAGAAGCAATATCCAGATAAGATTGTACTGTTTAGAATGGGAGATTTCTTTGAAACTTTTGGAGATGATGCTAAGACTGCTTCTAAGGTACTCAACATTACACTTACTGCAAGAGATAAAAAGAGTAATCCTACTCCACTTGCAGGATTTCCTCAAAAAGCAATTGATCAGTATTTGCCTAAACTAATTAATGCGGGATATTGTGTAGTAGTAGTAGATCAGCTTGAGGACCCTAAACTTGCGAAGGGTATTGTAAAGAGGGGGGTAACAAGGGTTGTAACTCCTGGGACTCTGGACGGAGAACAAGCGAATGATTTGAAGAATTCTTACTTGGCTGCATTCTTTAGAGAAAAGAATTCCCTAGGGGTTTCACTGTGTGATATGTCTACGGGAGAGCTTTTAGTGATGCAATTGCCTTTCAGTGCTGAAAATATTGATGCAGTACTTTCTTCGTACGATCCAGTTGAGGTTCTTTTGATTGATGGGAGCAACGGATTGGAGTTTGGAAATATCCCTGTGCAGTTTGTTGATAAAGGATTAAGGAATATGGAATTTGCCAAGGAGATTGCAACTCAGTTTTACAAGGTAAAAAGTCTTGAGTCTTTGGGGCTTAGTAAGAATGCTCAATTAGTTTCTGTAGGTATGATACTTAAATATATTGAGGATACGCAATTGTGTAATCCGACCCATATTGAGAAACCAAGAGAGGTAAATATCAATGGAAAGATGATTTTGGATAAGCCTACAATTAAGAACTTAGAATTAGTTGCGAATTCCTATTCTGGGAGTGTAAAGGGATCATTACTTTCGGTTGTTGATAATACGAAAACCAGGATGGGTGGTAGGTTGTTGTATCACTGGATTCTTAATCCGTTGATTGAAAAGAAGAGTATTAATGATAGGTTGGATGTTGTGGAAAGGTTTGTAAAGGATAGGGAGTTGCTAAGTAGTGTAAGGGAGGAGCTCTCCTCTGTGAGTGATATAGAAAGGATTATTGGTAAAATTGGCTTGGGTAGAGTTAATGCTAGAGATTTTAATGCACTACAAACCTCGTTGGATGCAATATTAAGGGTGAACACAATATTAAAAGATAAGTATATTCCTCATATTAGTCTTATTAAAGAAATAGTTAGAAGTATTGATACTGCCATTGCTGATAATCCACCTGTTTTGATAACAGAGGGAGGTGTAATTAAAGATGGGTATAACGAGAAGGTTGATGAATTAAGGGAGCTTTCGGGTAGTAGTAAGGGGTGGTTAAAGAAATTTGTGGAAGAAGAGAAGAAAAAGACTGGAATTACCTCCCTTAAGATTGGTTTTAATAGGGTTTTTGGATATTACATTGAGGTAACAAAGACTCATCAGGAGAAAGTTCCAGAGCGATATATTAGAAAGCAGACATTGGTTAATAGTGAGAGATATATTACCGAGGGATTAAAGGAAAAGGAGGATATTATCCTCAACGCAGAGGAGAAGCTCTCAGAGTTGGAGTATAAATTGTTTTGTGAATTTAGAGATGGTTTTGTCTCTAAGCTTAGTAAGCTCCAAGAGATAGGGAAAAGAGTGGCCAGGTTAGATGCTCTTTCTGGTTTTGCTAATCTTGCTATTACCTCGGATTATGTTAAACCTATGATCTATGATTTGGGTGAAAAGGAGGGCATAGTTGATATCCAAGATGGAAGGCACCCAATTGTAGAGAATTTGCTTGAGGATGACTTTATTTCCAATGATACAACCTTGGATTTTAGGGAGAATAATATGTGTATACTAACAGGTCCTAATATGTCTGGTAAGTCTACCTATATTAGACAGGTTGCTACTATAGTTTTGCTTGCTCAGATAGGTTGTTTTGTACCTGCCTCTAGTGCATCAATATCAATCGTGGATAGGATATTTACTAGGGTTGGTGCTAGTGATGATCTTGGTCGTGGTAGGAGTACTTTTATGGTAGAGATGGACGAGGCTGCAAATATTGTGAACAATGCAACTAAGTATAGTTTGGTTGTACTTGATGAAGTCGGAAGGGGTACTAGTACTTACGATGGTGTGAGTATTGCTTGGGCTTTAGCGGAGTACTTAGTTACGGATATTAAGGCTCGTACACTTTTTGCTACCCATTATCATGAACTCTTGAAGCTTTCAGAAAGAGTCCCGGATAGGATTAAAAACTTCAATGTGCTTGTTGAAGAGGATCTTGATGCAGGTACTGTTATATTCCTTAGGAAGATTGTTGAGGGTGGTACTGATCGTAGTTATGGTATTTATGTAGCTAAGATGGCAGGATTACCTGAGAAGGTTGTGAATAGGGCAAATGAAATATTAGAAGGTTTTGAACAGGAGAAGATGTTTAGTAGAGAGAGTGAGTTGAAAGATTCTGAGATATTGATGAGTAAGAAGAAGGTTGATAAGACGGTATTTCAGTATCCTCTTTTTACTGCTAAAGAGAGTGAGGTTGAGAGGGATATGCAGCAGTTAGATGTGGATAATATGACTCCTATGGAAGCTTTGGGGAAGATTATTGAGTGGAAGAAGAAAGTCTAGATATAATGAAACGAATTGTTAATATTTAAGCCTATACCCTCCTCCATATTTATTATCAATTAATTCTCTCCCTGTACACAATCTAATCTTTTCTCTTATTCTATGTACTATTACTACAATATATTGTTCTGTATGTCTTTTCCCATCCTTAGATTCTATGTAATGAATAATCTCTTCTTTTGATATAAATTTTCTCTTGATTAGGAGTTTTGTTAAACTAATCTCCGTAGGAGTTAGGGGAATGTAAATATCATTATACATAACCCTATCCATCTTTTTCTCGTATCGCAAGAAGTTGTACTCATATATAATTTCATATTGAGTAGGAATACAATGGATTAAGTTTTTACACCGAAGGACTAAGTCCTCTGGATTATAGGGCTTTTGTAAATAATCATCACAACCGTAGCTAAGGAGAATATGTTTGAGATTTGTATTATTGGGAATAATAGCTAAGATCTTTGTTCTAAGGCGTTTATTTTTTAGGTGTTTAAGAAAATCAAGGAGCTGTTTGTTTGTATTATCTGTATCTATACAAAGCAAATCTACATACCGATTATTAACAATCTGTGTTGCATTTGTGAGATTTTGAGGGGTAATTCGCCAAAGGTTTTCTTTTTCGAGAAAACGTTGAGCAGTATTTGTTGTTTCAATGTTTACAACCAATACTCGCTTTTTGTTTATCTTTAGCGGGTTAATAAATAACTCTAAGGAGTATTTTATTAAATTTCTTTAATCTTTTGTATAGACTCGGATACTGTAATTAAGAAGCTTTCTCCACTATTCATGTTTTTAAGCTGAACTTTGTTTTGTTTAATTTCATCTTCTCCTATAAAAATCACCCATCTTATACCTTTTCTATTGCTTTGCTGGAGTTGTTTGTTAAGTTTGATTGGTTCTAGACACATTAGTGTATTAATATCACTTTTCCGTAATTCTTGTGTAAGTTTTGCACTTTCACTGAGAAGAGATTCATTCATTAGTGTTACATATACCTTGGTATTACTTTTGGTATCAGGTAGAAGGTTGTAGGTGCTAAGGTAGTCAGTCATAATAATATCTCCCCACCCTAATCCAAATGCAGGGAGTTTCTCTTCTCCAAAGATGGCAAGTAAGTCATCATATCTACCACCGCCGAACATAGCTCTTGGGTTTTTGTCACCACCAATATCAAACATTTCAATGACTGTACCTGTGTAGTAGTCAAGACCTCTCATTATTGATGGGCTAAAGACTATATTTGTAATATCTAAATTCTTTGCTTTCTCAAACAGCTCGAGTAACTGATCAGCGCCATCTGATTTCCCTTTGAGAGTTTCTAACATGGAAAGATCCCAGCTTAGGAAGTCTAGGACTTTTTCGACCTGTTCATTATCCAGCCCTATCTCAATGAGATATTCTTTAAAATCACTAAGTTCCATTTTAGAGAAGTTATCAATAGCTCTGGCAAGTTGGGGTACTAATTCTTCAGAAAGCTCAAGTATTTCGGTAAAAAGGTAATCTAGTAAATATCTATTATTAATCCTTAACTCAAAAGTATCTTTAGGAGCATTAAATTCACTCATTACCTCCATTACATATTGTATTATCTCCAATTCAGCATCAATAGTGCTTATACCAAGGATATCGATATTGAGTTGGAAGAATTCTCTTCGCCTACCTCTTTGTGGTTTTTCATATCTGTAGAATTTGCCAATATTAAACCATCTAAGGGGTAATTGTAATTCGTTCTTTTTAGCAGCTACCATTCGAGCAAGTGAAGGAGTCATTTCTGGTCTGAGAGAAATCTCCCTGCCACCTTTGTCTGTAAAGTTGTAAAGTTGATTGCTTAATTCTTCTCCAGATTTTGCTCTATAGAGTTGTGCAGATTCAATTAGAGGAGTGTCATATTCCTCATATCCAAATCTTTTAGCCACCCTACTCCAAGTATCGAAGATGTAATTCCTTATCATCATGTCTTTGGGATATGTGTCTCTAGTTCCCTTGTATGGAGCCGTTGTTAGTTTAGTGTTTTTCATAATATTGAATTATATCATACATCAAAATTCCTTTTATTGAGATTTTCTTATAAATCCATTATATTATATTGGTGTAATATTAAAAGAATACGAACTATGAAATACAGTATAGCTATGCTATCAAAAAGTAAAAAGAGAAAACCAAGGAAAGTAAAGGGTAGAAAGTATGTTGGAGTAAGTAAGATGGATAGGTTTAAGAGAATGAGTGGTAAGAAATCTGGTAGAACAAAGAGGAAGGTGGGAAAGAAAGGATTCTTAGGAATAGATGTTGCACAGTTTAAGAAGTTTATATATATATTAGCAGGCGTTGGCTTTTTCATTGGTTGTATTGCTGTATTAGTTGTAGGTATATATCTAAAGAATTTGAGAGATTCTCTCCCTGCTCCAGATCAATTAGTGGCGAGGAACTCAGATCAGAGTACTCAGATTTATGATAGGAATGAGAAGTTGCTTTATACAGTGTATGGTGATCAGAATAGAGAATTTGTTCCTGTCGAAGATATTCCAAGTCATACTAAATGGGCGTTGCTTGCTGCAGAAGATGTAGAATTTTATCAACACAAAGGGGTTGATTATGCTGGTATTGCCATGGCTTTTTTCCAGAATATTACATCTGGGGAGCTTGTTCGTGGAGCGAGTACACTAACTCAGCAATTGGTAAAAAATACAATTCTTTTTGATGTTCTTGGTGAAGAAGCCTATGAAAAAACATATTCAAGGAAGATTAAGGAAGTGTTGATTACTATGCAGGTTGAGCAAACTTTATCAAAGGATGAGATATTGCAGATGTATATGAATGAGGTTCCTCTTGGTGGTGTTAATTATGGATATCAAACAGCAGCAAATATATATTTTGGTAAGGATGTAAGTGAGCTTTCTTTGGCTGAGAGCGCATTGCTTGCTGGGATAATTACGAACTCTAGTATCTATTCTCCTTTGTTTGGTACAAATCCAGAGTTGGCAGAGTCAAGGCAAGATTTTGTACTAGATCAGATGTTGAAGTATTCTGATTTAACTGGTGTGACCGAAGAAGAAATAGAGGCTGCTAAGGCTGAAGAGTTGGTTTATACATCTAAGAAGATTGATATTAAAGCCCCGCACTTTGTCTTTTATGTAAAAAGTCTTTTAGAAGAAGAGTATGGTGCTGATCGTGTAGCAAAGGGAGGATTAAGAGTTATCACGACACTAGATTACAATATTCAAGAGATCGCTGAAGAGGAAATTTCTGAGGGTATTGCAAAGGGGGGTAGATATAATGTTCATAATGGTTCGATGGTGGTACTGGATCCTAATAATGGGGAAGTTATAGCAATGGTGGGATCTGTAGATTATTGGAATCAGGAAGATCCTCGTGTAGATGGGAATGTGAATATTGCAACTAGTCTTAGACAGGTAGGGTCTTCAGCGAAGCCTTATACATATTTAACTGCGTTTACACAGGGTTCTGGTCCTTGGGCATTGGCTCCAGATATTAAGATGTCCTTTGGTGGTTATAAGCCTGTGAACTGGGACAAGAAGTACATGGGTCTTATGACAGTAAGGGAAGCTTTGGGTAAGTCAAGAAATCTTCCAACTGTTTATACTTTGCAAGTAGCTGGTATTGAGAACTTTATTAACACTGTCGAGAAATTGGGAGTTACAACTTTGAGTGATAAGGCTGACTATGGCTTGAGTCTTGCACTGGGTTCTGGAGAGATGAAATTGCTTGAACATACTGCAGCGTTTGGAGTATTTGCTAATGAGGGTGTAAAGGCGGAGACAGAGCCATTCCTTAAGGTTGAGACATCAAAAGGAGAGGTTTTGTATGAGAAGGAGTCTCCAGTTACACAGAGAGTTTTTGATGAGAAAGAGATTTATGCACTAAACTACATACTTTGTGATCTAGGAGGGCATGGTGATAGAGCGGGAGCTTCTTATCGAGTGCAGGGTAAGAAGGTTTGTTTTAAGACTGGTACAACTAATGGGCCTAAGGATTTATTGACTGTGATATATCACAAGAATCTTGTAGTAGGTATTTGGGCAGGGAATAATAATAATGAAGAGATGCCAGGTGGTTGGAGTTCTAATGTTCCACTTCCGATTGCACATTCTTTTATGCAGAGAGTTGCTGATGAGTATCCAGTTTCATTATATAGTAGACCGTCTGGGATTTTTTCTACTACTGTTTGTACTGATACGGGGAGAGTTGTTCAAAAGGGTGTTGATTGTCCAAAGGAATCGAATATTTATATCCAGGGTCATGGACCGTCTGGAGATAAAAGAGAGATTGTGTATGTGTGTGAGTCTAATGGTTTGGTGGCTGAGAATGTAGAGGCTGCTAAGAAGTATGAGCTTGGAAAGGATTATGTGGTTATTAATAATAAGTTGGCTAATTCATATCAGCAGAGTACGTATGATAAGTTTTTGTTGGGTATTGAGGATGGTAACTATCTAATTTCTATGCCTGATAGTGCAGAGTGTCCATTACCACTGGGTCCAGATAATGCTCCTATGATTGAGATTGTATCTCCTACATCAGGACAGGAGGCTGCTCAGAGTAGTAGTCTTGTTATTTCTGGGAGTGTTAGAGTTCTTGAGAGTGTTGCAGAGTTTAGTGTGAGTATAGATGGTAATCCTATTGTTGGTGCATCGATAAATGAGGATGATACATATTCTGTTACTTATGATATACCATCAGATATGGTATTGGGGAATCATACTGTGACAGTAGCAGTGAAGGATAACTTGGATAAGGTTGCAGGTAATTCTGTAGTTTTTACTGTTGTTGTAAGTTCATCTCCTGTTACATTGGTGTCTCCTACGGATGGTGTTAATATTGTATTTCCGGTTGATTTAGAAGCTAGTGTTGTTGGTGTACCTTCTTCTGTCCAATTTTTTATTAACAAGGTCGGAGGTGGTTATTCCACTACACTTGGTGCAGTTGAGAGTGGAGGGAATTGGGTAGCTACATGGGCAGATAGTGCTGGAGGGAATGGGGATTATACTATTCAAGCAAGAGCTATTATTAGTGGTACTGCTTATGATAGTGCTGTTTCTACAGTTACATACTGATATCTATCTGTGTTACTTTCTTCTTAATCTTCTCCCTTATCATTTGGTAATCCTTGTCTTGGAGTGTTTTAGTTGTATTTGTGATTGATATTCTAAGTGTAATGTTTCTAGTATCACTACCCTCTTTCCTGTAAATATCTATACATTCAATATTGCTTTGTATATTCTTTTTCTTGATTGTTTTCTTCACAAGTAAAAGGAGTTCGGCATATGTTACTTTGGTAGGAGTAACAAAACAAATATCTTGTGTAATGTATGGAAATTTAGAACTTTCGAGATATTTATTTGTACTCAATTGGGCTTGTAGTACAGATTCAAGGTTGATTTCAAAAGCACAGGTAAAGTCATTGAGTGAGAGATTGTGTTTAACTTCATTATTAATCTCTCCTACTATACCCAGTATTACTTTTGTTTTACCTACTACTGTTGATACTATTGCACTACTATTACTTTCAAAAGAATTTAGTAGTGTCTTAACCCATATTGGAGTTGAATTGTAATCAATATCTGTAGCTAGTTCATAGCTAAGGTTTTGAATATTTACCTTATGAAGGACCTTTTCTAAATATCTTTTGGATTGGAAGAAAGGGTTGCCACTTAGTGTGTTGGTGTTGTCCGAGAATACAAAGCTTAGCTTCCATTGTTCAAGTGGTAATTCTTCCTTATCTAAATTATCCTTTTGATGGGAGAGTCCGAGTTCGTAGATTCCAAAGGTATTAATTCCTTCTTGAGTATTGAGAAGGGTTTTATCAAGTAGAGATGCTAATACAGATGGTCTCATGAGTTCTAGGTCTTTGGAAAGTGGGTTTCTTAGCTTTAGACAGATATTTGGATCTTGATTTGCCTTTTTAAGTAAGTCCATGCTTACAAAGTTGTAAGTAAGGAGTTCGTTGCATCCTGAATTTGACAGTATATCCCGAATATTGCTTTTGAGGCTTGTCATCTTTGGGAGTGATGTCGCGGTTATTGTTTTTTCTGGTAATACGGGAGTGATTTTCTCATATCCATATATTCTGGCTACATCTTCGTATACATCTTCTTCAATTTCTATATCTTGTCTAAATAGTGGTATTTGAAATGTAATGTATTTGTTTTTTGAACTAGTATGTTTGTACTCAATGTTTTCTAAAAGTTTAATTAGTTCCTCTTGATTAAGATTAAAGCCTAATTTGGTATTAAGTTTGTTAATATCTATACTAATTTGATTGATTTCTTCTTTTAGGGGGTAAGAGTCTACTAAAGTGCTTGATATTTGCCCATTACAGAGCTCTGTTATCAATTCTGTGGCATGTGATAGTACGGGTAGGCAATGGTAAGGGCTTTGTGATCTAGTGTAGCGTGTAGAGGCCTCTGTGATTATCCCTAGTTCCATAGATGAGCGTCTTAGGTTATATCTATCGAAGTTAGCAGATTCGAGGATTATATTTTTTGTATTCTTATCTATTTGTGTATCTACTCCACCTATTATTCCAGCTATGCCAATTGGGTGTTGGGAGTTTGCGATGACAAGGTTCCTGTCATTTAGTTCGTATATATTACCATCTAAGGCATGAATACTCTCTCCTGCTATAGCTGTTCTGATTACTATGTGTCCCATATCAGCTTGCTTAGTATCATGTTTAACCACTTTGTCGAAGTCAAAAGCGTGTATTGGTTGTCCAGTTAGAATCATTAGGTAATTGGTAATATCTACAATGTTGTTAATTGGTTTAATGTCTGATTTGAGAAGTGCAGATTTAAGCCATATTGGAGAATCTTTGACTTGGATATTGCTTATTGCAATTGCACAGTATCTTGAACAAAGAGGTTCGGCTTGGTTGTCTACATCAAAGTTTAAACATGTTTCAGCTGGCTCTAGGTTAATTTGTGGTTCTAAGTACCAATCTGGGCTGATAAATGGTATTCCTTGAGTGCCTGAGAGTTCTCTTGCAAGACCTATTATTCCAAAGAGATCACCTCTATTGGTTAGGGCTTTGTTCTCTATGTCAACTACCGTGTCGTTAAGTTCGTAGTAAGTAGCAAAGTCTTCACCTACAGGAGCACTAGGAGCAAGTTTTAGTACAGTTTTATGGTTTGATCCAATATTTAGTTCTTTTTCAGAGCACATCATACCGTGTGATGTGATTCCTCTCATTTCAATGGTGGATATGGTAAATGGTTTGTCTGTATTGTATGTACTTGGTACTATACCTTTTGGTTTAATGTATGCAACCTTGTCGTTAATCTCTAGTGTTTTGTCTCCCGCTACAACTTGAATCTCTTCTCCTTTCCCTGTTGAGATTTTGTATATGGCTAATTTGTCTGCATCTGGATGGTCTTGTTTTTCTTTAATGACAGCAATGACAATATTCTCATATTTCTTTGAGATGTCGGAGTAAGATTCAACTTCTCCTACTCTACTTGCGAGTATTTCTACAGTTGTTTTTACATTTGCTGGTAATTTTGTAAATTCCTTGGCAAGGTTTAGTGGTAATTTCATATTAATACTCTCTTAAGAATTTAAGACTTCCAGCTCTTAGGTGTCTAATTTCTGGGATATTGTTTTTTATCATTGTGAGTCTATCTACTCCAAATCCCCACGCAAAGCCAGAGTATTCGTTTGAATCTAGATTAGCTGATTTCAAGACATTGGGGTGTATTATTCCACAACCCATCAATTCTATCCAACCTGAGTATCCACAAGTTGAGCACCCTTTTTTGCTACAGAATGGACAGCTAATTGTAAATTCACAATCTGGTTCTGTGAAGGGGAAGTATGCAGGTTGAATTTTAACTTCTAATTTGCTTTCTAAGTATGTTTCTAAGAATTCTGTGATTGTAGCAATCATATTGGCAACTGAAATGTCTTTGTCTACATATATCCCTTCACATTGATAGAGGGTGTGCTCGTGTCCTGCATCTGTAGCTTCATTTCTGTAAACTCTACCGGGTATTACTGTACGTATTGGTGGTTTCTTGTTTCGTAGTATTCTGTTTTGCATGGTGGAGGTGTGTGCTGGTAACACAAATCCGTCTTCTGTCCAGAATGTGTCATACATATCTCTTGCAGGATGTCCTTTAGGAAAGTTGAGGCTTTCAAACATATGGTAGTCATCATCTACTTGTCTGCATTCTACTATATCAAATCCCATGGATGTAAATATCTCATTAAATCGGTTTACTTCTTGCATTAGTATGTGAGAGGAGCCTTCTAGATCTAATATGTGAGGTTTCTTATCATTGTGTGTATTGCAATCAAATGGTGCTGTAGGGTCTATTCTAGGGGATCTCTTTATCTTAGCTTTTGTTTTAGAGTTGTCTAGTTCTTTGTTAATGAGGGCTTTTAATTTGTTTATTCTTTTCCCAAATTCAGATTTTTGGTCATTAGGGACGTTTTTGATATTAGCAAATTCCTTTGTGAGAAGACCTTCTTTCGAGAGGTATTTCTTTTTCAGTTTGGTTGTATCTAAAGACTTTAAATCTTTGAGTATCTTAGATTCTAATTTTGAAAGGCTGGGCATATTCATTTCTTTTTGAATTATTTATTTATTATAGACAAAAAAAGACTCTTTGTAGAGTCCTTTCGAAAATTACAGTAGGAACTCTACAAGCTTTTGATGATAAAGGTGAATACTTCAGGATTGTTCATGGCAATATCAGCTAGTACTTTTCTGTTTAGTTCAATATTCTTTGTAGAAAGTTTGTTGATAAAGTGACTGTATTTCATATCATTATTTTTACAGGCAGCATTAATTTTTGTAATCCAGAGTTTTCTCATCTGTCCTGCTCTTTTCTTCCTATCGTTGTATGCATATTGCCCAGCATGCATGTATGCTTCGTGTGCTACCTTGTAAAGATTGTTTTTGGTCATTCTGTATCCTTTGGTAGCCTTTAGGATTTTTTTATGTCTTCGTTTTGTTACTTTTCCTGTTTTTACTCTCATTTTTTATTATTTCAAATTTACAATTTTTCTATACATATTCTTTTCATTTGCAGGAGAGACAATACGTTTGTTAGATTGTCTTCTCTTTGATCTTCGAGATCTCTTTGTTTTCAAGTGGTTCTGGTGACTTTGTTTATACATAAGTTTACCCTTCTTCTTGCCTTTAGGGTTAGATAGCTTAAATCTCTTTACTGCTGTTTTATTTGTTTTTTGTCTTGCCATTCTTTTTATAAAATGTGATAAACATATTGCGTCCTTCTCGTTTAGGATCGGCTTCAATGCTACTATATTCAGTAAAATTAGTCAATATTTCATTGAATACTTGTTTGGCTTGTTCGCTTGATTGTCGACCTTTTCTGAACATTGTGATGCGAACAGGATGGCCTTTTTCTAAATAGTCGAGTGCTCGTCTAACTCTGGTGTTGATGTCTCCTATGTCAATTACAGGACTAAATTTGAATTCTTTCATATCTTTTTGTTTACTACTTACTTTGTTTGCTCTTTGCTTTTTCTTTTGTTGATAGAGATATTTTGAGTAATCCATAATTTTGCATACAGGAGGTTTCGCTTTTGCTCCGACTTCTACAAGATCTAGTTCTAGTTCTTGGGCTTTAACGAGTGCATCTTTGATTTTCATTTCACCTAAGTTGTCCCCGTCGTCTGTGATAACTTGGACTGTTGGAGCTTTTATCCATTCGTTCTTTCGAGGGCCAAAATCTTTCTTCTTCGTATATGTTTTGTAATACGCCATTAATTAAATTATTGTGTTAATTTATTTATTACCTTTATTCCTAATCTCTTCTCTAAGGTAGTCTATGAATTCTTGGTTTTTCATTAGGCCTAACTCTTTGTTGAGTCGTGATCTTACGGATACAGTATTGGTTTCAATTTCCTTGTCCCCCACTATTGCGATGTATGGTATTTTCATTTTCTCGGCATCCCTTATTCTCGATTGCATACTCTTATTCCTGTCATCAATTTTTACTCGAATATTTGATGTTTTGAGTAAGTCAAATACTTCATGTGCATAGTCTGTGTGGTTCTCAGAGATAGGGATGATTAGTGCTTGATCTGGTGCAAGCCAGAGTGGGAAGTCTCCACCGTGATGTTCGATTAAAAACGCAAAGAATCTTTCGAAAGAGCCAATTAGAGCTCTGTGTATCACAAAAGGTTCTTGCTCTTTACCTTCTGAGTCAATGTATGTGATATCAAACTTCTCTGGGAGGTTGAAATCTAGTTGGATAGTGGAGATTGCGTCTTCTTTACCAAACACATTTACTGCGAGGATATCGATTTTTGGACCGTAGAAAGCTGCGTCTCCAGGAATTTCTTCGAACTCGACTTTCCTTTTTTGTAATACATCTCTTAATGCGTTTTCTGCCAGTTCCCATTTTGCAGGGTCTCCAGAGTACTTTTCAGATTTATCTTCTTTGTCTGAGAGTGAGAGTACAAATTTATACTTGTCAAAACCTATGTCTTTGTAGAATTGGTCAAGTAGATCCATAGTTTCGTTTAGGACATCGTTTAGTTGGTCCGGTGTACAGAAGATATGAGCATCATTTTGAGTAAAACCTCTTACTCTTTGTAGGCCGTGTAACTCTCCAGATTTTTCGTATCGATATACCGTACCCAATTCTCCCATTTTAAGAGGTAATTCTCGGTAGCTTTTTGGTTCAAGGTTGTAAACCATCATTGCTGCTGGACAGTTCATGGGCTTGAGGTAGAATTCTTCATCATCAATCTTTATTGGGGGGTACATTGAATCTTTGTAAAACTTGAGATGTCCAGATTTCTCGAAAAGGATCTTCTTGTGAATGTGTGGGGTAAGGATATGGACATATCCAGCATCTTCTTCAAGTTTAATCATGTACTTTTCTAATATGTGTCTTATTTTGTAACCTCTTGGTAACCATACAGGTAGTCCTTGTCCAATTTCGGGGATTAGTGCGAAGAGTTTGAGTTGTTTGCCGAGTACCCTATGGTTTCTTTTTTTGGCTTCTTCTAGGTTGTGAAGGTGTTTTGTGAGTTCGTCTTTGGTTTCAAAGGTGGTGCCGTATATTCTAGTCAACATTTTATTCTTCTCGTCTCCTCTCCAGTATGCACCTGCGGTTTTAAGTAGTTTCAGAAATCCTATTCCTTTTGTACTTTCAATATGTGGGCCTCTACAGAGATCTATGAAGTCTTTGTCTCCAGTTGTGTAAAAGCTAAGTTCTTTATCTTCAATATCCTCAAGAAGCTCGAGTTTGTAAGTTTGATCTATTGCTTTGAGGTATTCGATAGCTTCTTCTCTGGACATGAAGATTTGATTAAAGGGTAAGTTTCTTTTCCTTATCTTCTTCATCTCTTTCTCAATTTTTTTAAGATCTTCTTCTTCAAGAGGAGAGCTGAATTCAAAATCGTAGTAAAATCCGTCATCTATTGCTGGACCGATGCCAAGCTTTGTATCAGGGTAAAGGGTGAGTACAGCTTGTGCAAGAACATGAGAGGCACTGTGCCTTATTCTTTCTAAATTGGAAATATCATCTTTTTTCATAAACAAAAGGTCAAAACTTATATGGTGAATGGGGAAACAAAAATCAACATTATTTGTGTGTTGTAAATACTACTTTAGTAATCTTTTCTTTTAAAATTCCAGATGTTTTATACATTACTTTGTATTTTAGACTTTTTTAGGTGTTTTTACAATGAATATCGTAATTGAATTGAGACCGAGTTCGTAGGATTCAAATTTTTCAATGATATCAAGTTTTAATCTTTCTAATGGATATCGTCTTGGGTGTTTCAATATTACTACTCCTTTAAATCTTTTGTTTTTGATTGGAAGGAGTTGTGAGGCTAGGTTAATTGTATTTTGCATTTTGTAAAGTCTTTTTGTGTTGAGGAGTTTGTATGGAGGATCCATGAAGATGATGTCAAACTTTTGTTCAGATTTGACAGCTTTGTAAAGAAATTCGTCAACTTTGGATTTTACAATTTCAGTTTCTGCTAGGAATCCGCAGATTGATACATTAGATTCTAATATGTGGTAAGCATTCTTTGCAGCGTCAACTAGGACTGCATGTTTTGCTCCTCTGGAGAGAGCTTCCAATGCGAATGATCCTGTTCCAGCGTAAAGGTCAAGGATTGTTTTTCCTGCAATATCTTTACTGAGGATGTCAAATATTCGGACTTTCATTCTGTCTGTAAGGGGTCTAGTGGTCTTGGGTATTTGGATCATGATGTTTTTAGCGCTACCACCAGTAATTCTGACTTTCCCTGGAATGGTTGGTTCTTTGCTTTGTAACCGTTCTTTTAGGAATGTGTCTTCTCTTTCTTCATACTCTTCCCAAGAGTCGACCTTCCATTTGTTTTTGTTCTTTCTTAATTTTTTTGATGATGTCTGTCTTAAACTCATGTGCTAATTATACTAGTTTATCGTGATTTCTTCTAGTCCTACTTTGTATCTTGAGTAGCTTGGTAGAGGATGATGCTGGCAGTGTTGGCAACATTGAGAGATTTTTTTGTACCACGCATTGGAATGTAGAGAGTGTCATTACAAAGATTTAAAATATTTTTGGATATTCCGCTTTTCTCATGTCCGAAGATAATGGCGAATTCCTCTGGGTATTTAAAGTCTTGAAAGTTTATTGCGTTTGGTGTCAATTCTATGGCATATATGGGGATATTTTGTTCTTGAATCTCTTCTATTGCTTCGAGAGTTGTATCGTAGTGTTCGGAGTTAACCATATCAATGGCTCCTAGTGCAGTTTTTTCAAGTTTGGGATTGTCTGTGTCTGTAGTCATTCCACAAAGATATATCTTTTCGACACTTCCTGCACCGTCAGAGCTTCTGAATATGCTTCCTACATTAAATGCGGATCTTAGGTTATCTAAAACTACATGGATTTTCACTTAAAAAGCTTGTTTGAAATTTTATCTAATGTAGAATTATCTTCTAAAAGAAGTTTTCTTGCAACTTGTCTTGCTTTTGTGAGGAGTTTGATGTCACTTAAATCTGCAATTTTAAATCTTGGGATTCCAGATTGTACTACTCCGTAGACTTCCCCTGGGCCTCTTTGTGATAGGTCATATTGTGCAACGTCAAATCCTGATTTGTGAGTTGTGAAGTATTTGAGTCGTTCTAAGGCTTTTTCTCTTTCGTCTATATTCTCACTTGGGATGACAAAGCAGTATGATTGTAAATCCCCCCTCCCTACTCGTCCACGGAGTTGGTGTAGTTGTGCTAGGCCGAATCGTTCAGCATTCTCGATTACAATGATGGTGGCAGTTGGAATATCTATCCCAACTTCAATCACTGATGTAGAGATTAGAATGTCGAACTTCTTCTTTTTGAAGTCGGTAAGTATTTTGTTTTTATCCTTATCTTTCATTTTGCCATGCAGTAGTGCTACCTTGACATCTTTAAAGTGGGAATTAGTTAGCTTCTCATATTGTGTTTTGACAGATCGAATATTAGTGTCATTGTCTTCAATTAGAGGGTAGATTACGAAAGCTTGCTCCGATGAGCTCTTATCCTTTATTTTTGTATCAACCCATTTGAAGCAATCGACACGTTTTTTAATTGGGACATACTTAGTCTTTATATCTATCCTGTTTTTTGGCATTTCCTTTATTGTAGATACCTGAGTACTTCCAAAGACAACTTCTGTAAGACTGCGAGGAATTGGGGTTGCAGTCATTGTAAGGTAGTGTGGTGTATTTTCTTTAATGTTGAGGAGTTGTTCTCTTTGTCTTACTCCAAATCGGTGTTGTTCGTCAACAATTATCAAATTAAGATTTTTTGGTAAATCCTTTTGGAAGAGTATTGCGTGTGTTCCTACTATTAGTTTGTTGTTAGAATCTGAAATTGTTTTCTTTGTTGAAATGCAGAGTTCAACATCTATCTTGAATGGTTTGAGGAGTTGAGTGAGTGTTTCGAAGTGTTGTTTTGCGAGTACCGTGGTGGGTGCTAGTAGAATGGCAGAATATCCGCAATTGAGGGTTTGGAGGATAGCGGATGCTGCTACAACTGTTTTTCCACTTCCGACATCTCCATTGAGTAGGCGGTTCATAGGGTGGGTTTGTACAATATCGTCAAATATTTCTGTGATACATACTTGTTGATCATTAGTTAATTTGTAAGGAAGACTTTTTAAGAATTTGTTTTGTAAAGTTTTATTAATCTTAATGGCGAGAGATGTTTTTCTGGATTGTTCCTCGATTTGCTTTTCAATCTTTATTGCAATTCTCAGCATTTCGTCAAAACCAAGTCTTTCTCTTGCTAATTGTAATGATTGGGTGCTATCAGGGAAGTGTATTTGGGCTAGAGCTTCTCCAATATTTATTAGTTTCTCCTCTTCTAAGATGGTTTTGGGTAAGTATTCTTTGCATAGTCTGGGGATATCATCTTTGAGTTGAAGTAGTAATTTCCTTATTTGTCTTGAGGTGACGCCTTTCGTTTCGTGATATGTTCCAAATATTTTCCCGAGTGTGATTTGCATACTGATATCTCCTGAATACTTCTCATATTTAGGGTTGTATATGTTTTTACTTTTACCTTTGGTTGTTGTTTTCCCATCAAAGATATACCAGCCTTTAGGTTGAAATGTTTTGGAAAGATATGGTTGACTAAAGAAGGTTAGATTTAATTTGTTTTCACTGTCTTTCACTTGTACTTTGGTGAAGTTCTTTCCATATCTAGTAAAAACATTCTTTGCATTTACAATTTGTGCAAGAAAGGTTCCCTCACCAATTTCTTTAAAAGTCTTGATATCTGAAATATCTGTAGTGTCACGATATTTGAAAGGTATAAATCTAATGAGATCTCCAATATTTGAGATGTCTAAAGACTTGAAATTTGATTGCACTTTCTCACCTACACCATTGAGTGAGGTAATCTTGCTTCTTGCTGATATCCGCATTAGAGATTGCTGAGGTTAAGAATTACGGGAATTGCCATTCCACCAATCAATACTATTGCAATGAGTAGATTTAAAAGTTTTTTAAGAATTTCTCGTGTTTTCTTTTTCATGGTTAGTCATTGTACAATATTTAGTAGCTATTTGATAGCGCGACTAATTTTGATTTTCGCGTGTTTTGAGTTAGCGTATCCTAGTAATTCTGGTTTTGGGTGGGTTTTCCCTTTTTGTGTAATTATTTCCACAACATCTCCTGTTTGGAGTAGTGAGTCAAGACTAGAGTCTTTAGAGTTTATCTTTGCAGCGATCATACTGTTTCCTACTTCTGTATGTAGTAGGTATGCGAAATCAGTGATAGTGTCTCCCTGACTCATGGTCATGATTTTACCTTGTGGGGTTAGTGGGTATACTTGATCAGGGAAAATATTCACGGTGATGGGTATGGAGAATTTTGTATTAGACTTTTCTTTGTTCTTTTCAATATTGTGGTGAATCTCTTCGACCCAGTCATATGTGTTAGAGGCTTTTGCATATTTCCTCTTACTTTCTTTATATGCAAGATGGGAGGCCGGACCATATGTATTGTAGACATACATATCTTTGGAAAGAATTTGGATCTCAACTCGCAACTCTGCTATTTCTGGAAAAACTACAGGGCCTTGCATTGCTTTATATCCATTAGGTTTGGGATTTGCGATATAGTCATCAAATTCCTTTGAAATTACTTTACCTTGTTCCCAGATTGTATTGAGGATTTTGTAGCAGGTATTGCTGTCTTTAGTAAGAATACGAAAGCCAATGAGGTCATCAATATGAGCGATTGGATTGAGAACTCCCTCAGCTATATATTTCTTTGATTTAAGATACGTACTGTACTTGCTCTTTATTCTTGAGGTTATTTCAATTTCATGGTTATATTTATTCAAAAGCTTTTGAAGGTAGGAATTATAGGATTGAAGGGTCTTTTTTGAGATATTTTCTTTTTCGTAAAGTCTTGTTATGTAATCATATTCTTCCGGCTGAGTAATTCTAAAGCATTCTTCCATGATATCTTTCTCCTTGTCTCCAAATCCTAGATATTTTGCTAAGGTCCCATGGATATGGAAATTACGAAGAATGATATCTTTGCTTTTCTTGTCTGCTTTGACGGAGGAGAGAATATGGCTGTTTGATTGTGCATTTGCTATGTGGACTAGTACTGGTCTCAGGTCTTTAGTTTTGCTAAGGATGTATCTTGTGATAAGCAAATATGAAGCGTCTAGGTTTTTTATTTCACCTTCTATTTCTTTGTAGGTTTGTAGTAAGTGAGAGACTTCTTCAGAAATATTCTTGTTAATATATTCAATGTTGGTATCAGTCATTTCAATATGGTGAAGTAATCCTGTAATTACTGTCGCATAGTCAAAATGTTGTTCTTGTAGCCTGAGTGCGGTATCTATGCAATGATTCAAATATCTGTCTCCAGTAGGTCTTTGTGTGGTTGTGTAGAGTTTCTGTGCAAGTTTGAGAGAAATATCCATGATGTTCTGGAATTCTTTTGGGCAGCTGCTTTTTAATTTGTTCCCTATTTTTGTGTTTTCCATATTAAAGAATCCCCTTAGGGGATTAAACTTAAAAATCTCCCCCTTAGATTTGTGGTGTGTGAATTACTTTGAGAAGTTTCTTACCTACCTTGAGTATGATGGGCTGAGTGAGAGACATTGTTGTTTGCCAATCGTTCACTGTAGAGTCATCAATTTTGACAGCACCCTGTTCTACGAGTCTTCTCGCTTGAGATTTACTTGGGGCTAAGTCCAGTTCGACAATTAGCTCTGTGAGAGGATAGTGTTTATTAGTAACTAATATCTCAGTAAGTTCTGTGTCAGAAGATTTCTTTTGAAAGACTGTTTCAAAATATTCTTGTGCTGCTTTAGCTTCTTTGGGACTTTTAAGTTCGGTTGTTAATTGGAGTGCCAACTCTTTCTTGAGGAGCATAGGGTTTTCGTTTGCAGTTAACCGTTTCTCTATTTTTTCTACCTCGCTCATTGTTGCACTGGTTAGTAATTCAAACCCTTCCACAATTTGGTCGTCAGTAAAGGCCATAACTCTGCCATACATCTCTTGCGCACTATTATTAAGTTCTATCATATTCCCTTCACTTTTACCCATCTTGTCTCCTTGTGCTGTAGTTAGAAGTTTTCCGGTTACTACAATTTTTTCTTTGTCTAGGTGGTTTTTAACCATATCTCTACCTGCAAGCATATTAAAGAGTTGATCGTTCCCTCCCAGTTCAACGTCTATGTCCATCATGACAGAATCATATCCTTGCATCATTGGGTAGAGGAATTCATTTAGGAATATCGGTTTCTTCTCTTCTATTCTCTTCTGAAACATACTTCGCTTTAGTAGTTGTTGAACTGTAAACTCTGAAGCTAGTTTTATGATATCTGCAAAGTTTAGAGGCTCTAACCAGGTACTGTTGTACATGACTTGTACAGGATTCTCCTTGTTTTTGATGTCGATAATGGAGGAGGCTTGGTTGGTATATTCTTTTAGGTTTTTATCAATGTCTTTCTTTGTTAGAATTTTTCTTGCAGAATCTCTGGCACTCTTCTTGTCTGATGGATCCCCTATTCTAGCTGTGAAGTCTCCAATTAGAAAGATTACATTGTGTCCGAGTTTTCTAAAGTCTTCTAGTTTTCTCATTGTGACAGTATGTCCTACATGGAGTGTAGGTGCTGTAGGGTCAAAGCCTTGGTAGATATTGAGACGCTCTCCAGAGTAGAGCTTTTTCTCAAGACTTTCTTTATCAGGGAGAATTTGCTCAACCGCTTTGGTTAAGATTCTTTCGATAATTTCTTTGTCTGTTCTTACTGTTGTATTAGCCATATGACAAAATTATATCATATTAGTTAGGTGATGTACTTACGATTTTTTAGTTTGTCTGGTAAACATTGTTGGTCTGATTTTTTATCGGGCAAATCATGGTCGTATTGATATCCTTTCCCATATCCAATATTTTTCATTAGCTTTGTAGGTGCATTTCGTATATGTAGTGGTACTGGCAAATTCCCATATTGTTCGATATCTTGTTTGATTTTATGCTCTGCCTTGTATGAACTGTTGTCTTTTGGTGCTTTCGCTAAATATGTTGCTAGTTGTAAGAGTGCTACTCCACACTCAGGCATACCTAGTTTTTGACAGGTCTCATATACAGTATTAGCAAGTATGACTGCTTGTGGGTCTGCGTTTCCAATATCTTCACTTGCAAATCGGAGAAGTCTACGAGCGACATAGAGTGGATCTTCTCCTGCCTGTAGCATTCTTCCTACCCAATACATTGCTGCATTCGGGTCAGAGGATCTCATAGATTTGTGTATTGCGGAGATGGTGTTGTAATGTTCCTCTCCATTCTTGTCGTAGTAGATTGGCTTTTGAATGGTGTTGGAGAGGATTTTTTCTGTAACCTTTGCTTTTTTGTCTTTTTCCTGTTCTGCGAGAGCTAGTGTTGTAGCCATTTCAAGGATGTTTAATGCAGATCTTATATCTCCATTCGAAAGATTTGCCATTGTTTGTAATATCTTCTTTGTGATTGTAATCTCAGGGTATTCTTCTTTTGATATTCGTTTGAGTAAATTAAAAATGTCTTCCTCTGTGTGTTGGTTGAATACAAAGACTTTTGTTCTAGAGAGTAATGCAGAGATTACAGTAAAAGATGGGTTTTCAGTTGTAGCTCCAATGAGAATGATTGTGCCTTTTTCCACATATGGTAGTAATGCATCTTGTTGTGCTTTATTCCATCTGTGTATTTCATCTAAAAAGAGTATTGTTTTTTTGTTGTATTGCTGATTGGCAAGTGCTTTCGCTATTATCTTTCTCAATTTGTCTTTACCACTGCTTACTGCTTGAAGTTTGTAGAAATCGTAGTAGAGGTTTTGGGAAATGATGTAAGCTAATGTCGTTTTTCCTGTGCCGGGTGGTCCCCAGAATATCATGGATGGGATACGTCCTAGTTCTAAGAATTGACGAATTGGAGCTTTTGTCCCAATGAGGTGTTGTTGTCCTACAAAGTTATCGAAATTCTTTGGTCTGTATTTAGATGCTAATGGTTCGTTCATACCTCATTATATTACACTATGATATGGATTTGAAATATGATTACTCTGCACTCACTATCCTAATCCTTTTTTCTTTTTTAATCCTTTTCAAGAATTCTTTTTGGTTTTTACTAATATTTCTTCCCCAATTGGTGTATACAACGGTAATGTCTCTTAAGTCTGCTTTTGTAAAATCCTCTGGATATATTACTACTCGCTTGGTAAATGGGTAAAGAAGTGTTTTAGAGAGGTTGGCGAGCATGAGGTGTATTGGGGAGATCTCATACCCTATACATTTCACATCTTTGTATCTTTTTGCTACTTCAAATACTACTCTACCATCTCCACATCCCAAATCTGCGAAGACATCTCCTTTCTTAAGTTTCATCTTTTTTGCAAGAGGTCTAAGCTCTTTCCTAGGAGTTGGTGTAGTCGAGAGAAAGAAACTCAGTAACATGCTTATGACATATGAGATGACTAAGGCTAGTATTAAAATTGATATTGCTAATGCTAAACCATTTGGCATGTGCGATAATTGTGTATAATTTAGTGATTGATATATGATAAACGGAATCATGCTAATAGACAAGGAGAAGGGAATTACATCTTACGATGTAATTAGAAGGTTGAAAAAAGATTTAGTAAAAGGTACTAAAATTGGACATGCTGGAACACTTGATCCGTTTGCTACAGGGCTTCTAATTGTGATGATAGGTAGGGAGGCTACTAAGCTAATGGAAAGGTTTCATACTCTTAAGAAAAGGTATGTGGTTGAAGCGCAGTTTGGTTTCAAGACAGATACTCAAGATATTATGGGAGAAGTAGTAGAGAAAAGTGTGGATGGAGATATCCCTACCAAAGAGGATATCGAAAAAGTAGTAGAAAGAGAGTTCTTAGGAAGGATATTACAAACACCTCCCCACTACTCGGCAAAGAAGATTAAGGGGAGGAAAGCCTATGAATTAGCTAGAGAAGGAAAAGAGTTTACACTTTTGCCAAAGGAAATTGAAATATATGAGTGTAAGATATTGGAATATGAATATCCTAAATTAAAGTTAGGGATACTCTGTTCTACTGGTACATATATTCGTACTTTGGTAAATGATATTGGTGAGAAGTTGGGCAATTATGCTACAGCAGTTGAGTTAAGAAGGGTAAATATTGGTGGATTTTCTGTAGAAGATGCAGGAAGGGGTATAATGGGGGTAGATAAAGTAATTGAGGTGATAGAGAATGGATAAAGGTAAACTGTATGTTGTAGCTACTCCAATTGGTAATTTAAAAGATATTACATTGAGGGCTATTGAAACTCTTAAGGAAGTAGTCTTTATACTTGCTGAGGACACTAGAGAAACAAAAAAGCTTCTTAACGAATACAATATTGATACTCAATTAATATCATATAGAGATCAAAATCATACAAAGATGATTGAGAAGATTGTGGAGAAATTAGAAATGGGTTTAGACTTAGCTTTGGTATCCGATTGCGGTACTCCATTGATTTCAGACCCAGGGTATAAATTGGTAAGAGATTTGAGAGTGAAGGGTTACAATGTAGTATCTATACCTGGACCTAGTGCATTGACGAGTGC
Source organism: bacterium (assembly GCA_021107795.1). Classification (GTDB taxonomy): domain Bacteria; phylum Patescibacteriota; class Dojkabacteria; order SC72; family SC72; genus UBA9296. The sequence goes on along the minus strand of JAIOSB010000009.1, from coordinate 24,920 downwards.
AGTATCAGTAAGTGGTTTGCCTACGGACAGATTTACATTCTTAGGGTTCTTGCCTAAGTCGAAGGGAAAAAGAGAAAAACTTCTGTCACACTTTTTTGGTTTAGAAAACACACTAGTTATATATGAGTCACCCAACAGATTGTTTAAATTATTGAAGCTGATTCAAGATTTAGATTGTGACACTCTAGTAACTGCTATTCGAGATATTAGTAAAAAGAGAGAGAAAGCGTACTTTGGGAATGTGTCAGAGGTAATGTCTTCTTTAAGAGAAGATGGTTTAGAGCAGACTCCTCATGGAGAATGGGTGGTTGTTGTATCAAAAAAGAATTAACCAAAGACTCTTTCATAATTCTCATCGGCAATATCTTCAAGTTTTTGGGGAGAAATGTTTTTTATTCCTGCAGCGACTTCGAGGATCTCTTTGACCTGTGCAGATCTTCCATACCTAATCAATGCCTTTTTGTTTTTCCTAACACTTTGTACGGTGAGAAATGGTCCGTCTGTTTCGAATAGGATTCTGTCATTGGGAGTTTTCTTTAATATTTGTCTTACATTTTCTCCATTGGGATAGGTAATGATTGCATTAAACCCTATACAGAATCCAAGATCTAATATGTCAGATACAGGGGGGAGTTCACCTGTGTAACTATGGAAACTCCCATTTACTAATCCATTCCCATTTTTAGCTACAAGTTCTAGGGCATCGACAATGCAATTTATTTCTCCAGAGAGTTCTCTTGCATGAATACTAAGAGGTAGGTTATTCTTTTTAGCGAGTTGTATATGTACTTTAAAACTTTCTTTCTGTACTTGTTTTAATGCTTCTATCTGCTTTTGTTCTAATTCCGCATTATACATCTCAAAGTAGTCTAACCCTGTCTCCCCTACTGCACTTAATTTGTCTTTTTCTTGCCCAAATATCTCTACAAAACGAGTTAGTAACTTCTTACTACCACTAAAAATGTCCTCGTAGTTGTTTTTGTCGAAGTTTCTTTGGAAAACTGTAGGATGAATACCAAGAGCTATATCCACTATATCCCCAAATCTCTGGTTAATCTTTTGTGCCACTTGGAAGGTGTCGTTGAAATCCTCTACATCGGAACCTTGTGTAAGAATCTTTTTCCCACCATTATTTATGAAATCTTGAGTATCTCTTTTCCAATTATCTTTAAGAGGATTTCGTGCTAAATGTATGTGAGAATCATGCATAGAGAGATTGTATCATATTTTAGAAGTTAATTACGCTATAGTGTGGAGTGTACAACATTGTACTTGTAATGTGGTAGAATAACTCGTTATGAATCGTAAATGGAGTCCTAACTGGTTAGTACTGTTTACCATGTGCCTACTAATTACTGCACTAACAATGTTTGCAGTTACTGTAAAAGATCAGTTGGGATTAAAAAAATGTGTATATGGTGATGGGGAGTATGGTGTAGGTCAAACTATATCAGGCGAACCTAACTGTTACTGCAATGAAAAAGGGGTGGTTGTTTGTGAGCCAGAGGCTGGAGAGGACAATACCTTAGAAGTTTCTGAATATATCAATGACGGTTTGAAGTTCTCCTCCAAGTTTCTAAATTTCTTAGATGTCCAATCTCCTTTCGTGAGTGTAAGATTTAGTGAGGTAACCAGTACCCAAGAGGGGTTAAGGGTTGTGGTAGAAAGGTTGAGTATGTGTAATAAGGATGGGGAACTTCCTCCACAGATTGGTTACTATATGTTTTCTGACTCAGAAATATATCTAACGACTTCTACAAATCTCTTGGCAGGTAGCTATGGTAAGGAGTGTATGGTTTCTAATGTCTTTTTAATCGATACAGATGTTCATATATCAAAGATATATTACAAGGCGGAGGACATGGAAGTATATATGGCCGATATCTGCATATTTGAGGGTAAAGTCTACAATATTGGAGATGCCTTTGTAGGTGAAAATGGTGAAGTTGTAGTGTGTGAGTAATTCTTAGAACAATCCCAAGTAGATCCCCACTATACTAGCGAAAGCTGTAAATAGCCAAAACCTCATTACAATCTTGTACTGTGGCCAACCTAGAGCTTGAAAATGATGATGAAGAGGAGCAATCTTGAAAACTCGTTTCTTAAAAAATTTCAAACTGACTAATTGAATCATACTTGAGAGCATAATGATCCAGGTCATACCAGTAATTAGTAAATATGGGATTAGATTGTTTGTGGTTAAAGCGATAAAGAAGAAGAGAAAACCTAGAGGAATTGCACTAGGACCTCCATTCCAGAATCTGGCAGGGGGAATATTGAAGTACAAATCGACAATGACTACTCCAAGAACAATTGTTAGTATAGGGATGTAAGTGTACAGCCCTTGGAGGAGCAACAAAACAATGAAAGCGACGTTAACAATTGCAAAGATACCTATCATTAATCCATCTAAACCGTCAGATATTTCAGCAGAATACACTGCAAATTGACCTACTAAACCGAGTAGGATAATAAGGAGTGGTGAGATAGACAGAGAAATAACATTGAAGAATGAAAGAGAATCAAACTCTCCAGTATTAAATAAAAGAAATAGGATAAAGATGTTAAGAAGTGTTACGACGAAAAGTTTGCCGAATCTCCACCAGAAAGTCTCTTGGAAGATTCTTACCTTGGGTTTGTTTTTAAAACTGTTTGTAAAGATAGCGACATCTATAAACCCCCAAAATCCAAAAAGAGCAAAACCAATAAGGAGAACTTCGATGACAGGAGTTATATCTACTAGAAGATATGTTAATATGGGTACTAAAATCCAAACTATTACACCTCCCATATTAGGGGTGCCATTTGTTTTCTGTGTATTCATAATTCGCATAAAGAGAGCGTTTGTACCTTTCCCTTCGGCTAAGCGGGTTTTCTTGATTCCGCTAACTTGATTAAATTTATAGAGAAGAGATATTACAATAGGGGCAAATACTATAGAGACAAATGTACTTAAGAAGAAACCGTTAAGACTATCTTTTAATACTTCTATCATTGCTCGTTCCATTAAGTTAGTACATCATTATCTCAATTTTCTTTCTGAATTTCTAGGTCATCTACAATATCTAGGAAAATATCGTTCCATACAGGGACTACTGTGAGTGCAGCATACTCTGAAGTTTGAGGCTCAGATAATCTTACAAGCATGATCATTTTTGGATTAATACTTGGTGAGAAGCCAATATAGGTGGTGTTAGTTTTATCCTCTTGATATCCTACGACCCCCTCCTTGATGACTTGTGCAGTACCTGTTTTTGCAGATATCTCATAATCTTTTACGCGTTTTGCTTCATAATCTGGTATACCACCATTCTGTACCACGGCTTGCATCATTAAAGCTGTAGCATTTGCGGTGTCTTTAGAAATGGGCTGGGAAAGGATTTGTGGGATTGTAACTTCAAGGTCGTCCCCTTCAATCATTGCATCTACAATGTATGGTTGCATTCTAATCCCATCATTTGCTACAGTAGCAATAGCAGAAATCACTTGTAGGGGAGTAGCAGAGATTCCCTGTCCATAAGAGGCTGTGATGAGATCTAGTTTTGTCCATGAATCAAACGGTTTGAGATAGCTAGTGGACTCTTCTTGTAATCCAATGTTTATGGAAGTTCCAATACCAAACTCTTTCATTTTAGTGTAGTAATATTCAAAATCAATTTCTAATGCAGTTTTAGCGATACAAGGATTATTGGAATTGACAAACATTTGAGAGAAGTCTTGAAGACCACCTGCACGTTTGTTCCATGTATAAATCTTTCTGCCTTTTAAATCTGCATATCCAGTAGCCTCAAATAAATCTAGTGAACCAGTTGAATCTTCGCAAGTATAATCTTTTGGGATGCCGGACTCAATGGCGATTGATACTGTAATTGGTTTGTGAACTGATCCATATTCATAAACATCAGAAACCGCAAGATTCTTGTATATCCAAGGCTCCTGAGTTAACCAATATTCGTTTGGATTGTAGTTGGGGAAATTTGCCATAGAGATTATCGCTCCGGTTTTTGGGTTCATCACTATTACAGTGCCACTTTTAGACTGAGTGTCCTTGACTCCCTTCTCAAGAGCTTCTTCCACTTTGAGCTGTATATTGGGATCTATTGTTAATCTAAAGGTTTTCCCAGACCTAGCTTGTAGTGGGTCATATTCTGCATTAAGAATCACATTGCCACTAGAATCCTTTTCTCCTGTGAAATGTCCAGCTTGCCCTTCAATGTCTGAGAAATAGTATCCTTCAATACCATATTGTCCTAGATACTCTCCTTCTGAAGTCTTTCCAATGAAGCCAAGGACATGGCTTGCCAAAGAGTTGTTGGGGTATGTCCTTTTTATATCTTTTTCGAAATATAGTCCAAGTGTAGGGATATTAAAGACATCAACGGATTGTAATGCGCTTTTCTTTTCATTGGAGACTCCGTCCAGTAATTTAACATATCTAAAATCTTGTGTAAGCTTAGAGTCGACCTCCTGGATTGTTAAGCTAAGAATTGTAGAGACTTCGGCTACAAACTCGGATTTATTAGAAAAGAACTCTTCTCTTTCGGTGAGATCAGAGCTTAAACTTGCATATACATTCCATATTGGTTCATCTACTGCAAGGATTGTATTGTCAATGGCGAGTATCATACCTCTCTGAGGTAACTCCTCTTGTGTATTTGAATATTGTCGAGCTGCCATTGCAACAAAGTCATCTCCTTTGATAATCTGCCACCGAAAAGCCTGGAGAAGTATTAATACACCAAAAGAGAGGACACAAAAGATAACAAAATTGTATCCTGATTTAGAGATTTTTTTCTTAGGAGACCTTTTTTTAGAGTGTAAATGGTTGAGATTACTCATATTTACCTTTCAGCCAATACGTTTTCGACTTGAATGTAAAGAGTAGATTGAGCAGAGGCTTTATCAAGATTAAGTTGCTTTTGTGCAAGCTCTTTGATTACAACAATAGAGTTTAGTTTAGCTAATTGTTCGTTGATATTATTATTAACCTCAACAAGATATTCCTTTTCACTGTTTAGAGTTTGTAGCTGTGTTCCTAGTGGGCTAAGATTTGAGTTCACAATGAGTTGGGCAACAAAAAATAGGAATATTGTTACTAAAGAGATTTTTTGTGTTATATTTATATTTTTCACTAGTTAGGTAGTAAATATATTAAATTTTTATAATAGTTCTTAATTTCGCTGACGACGCTCTAGGATTTCTATCCATTTCTTCTTGGTTTGGTACAACTACTTTTTTAAAGAGTAGCTCTCCTCTGTCTTTTTTAACTTGCTTGTCAAAGAAATTCTTGACAATGCGATCTTCCAAAGAATGGAAGGATATTACTGAGAGCCTCCCATTTGCTGCTAAGATCTCAAAGGACTTATCTAAGCCTTGTTCAAGGCTATAAAGTTCATCATTAACCGCAATACGCAGAGCTTGAAAAACCCTGCGCGTTGGGTTTTTGTGGTTTGGTGCTGCCGGAACCGCCCCATAGATAAGTCCTGTAAGATCTCCAACTGTATTTATCCTTGAGATATTGTTCTTAATCTTTCTTGCAATTGATCTTGCAAAACGCTCTTCACCATATACTGCGAAAAGCTTTGTAAGTTCTTTCTCGCTTGAGGCTCTGAGCATATCAAGTGCAGTAACTCCCAGTTTTTCGTCCATTCTCATATCTAATGGTTCGTTGTCTGCTTGATAGCTAAATCCTCTATCATGAGAGCTTTCTAATTGCCTTGATGAAAGACCAAGGTCCATTAGTATCCCGTCTAGTGCTCTAGTGATATCGTTATCAATGAGTATTTGTGATATCTTTGAGAAATTACTGTTTACGAGTACCCAATTGCTGGGTATCTCGTAGAAGTTCTTTACAAAATCAATGGCATGTTGATCTTGGTCGATACTTAAGAGTAACCCTTGAGATGAAAGTCGGGACAGCATCTTATAGCTATGGCCTCCATCTCCAAGGGTACAGTCAATATAAAAACCTTCAGCTTTTATACTCAAAGATTCAAGACACTCCTCTAGAAGTACAGGGATGTGGATTTTAGTCATCAGTGTTGTTGTTCATTTTACTTATCTCTTGTGCAATTTGATCGCTATTCTCTTTCAAATACTCTATTCTCTCTTTCCATTTTCCTTTGTCCCACACCTCTACCCAATTGACTAGTCCTACAAAGATGATCTCATCTTGTAGGTCTGCATGGGTAAAAAGGGATTGTGGTATTACAAAACGGCCTTGAGAGTCTAGTTCTATCTCTTTTGCTCCACCGACTAAGAATCTACTTGTATCTCGGATATTTTTATCTATAAAAGAGCCATTTATAACCTCTGATGCTATTGTTTCCCACAATTTCTTGTTTACAATAATTAGCGCATCTTCGTAACCTCTTGTAAGAATTAGGTTGTTACCTAGTTCTTCCTTGAACTTACTTGGAAGTGATACCCTCTTCTTTTCTCCTATTTTACTTGTGTATTCTCCTATTAGCATAGTTCACTATATCATCTTTCACCACTTCTCGCCACTTCCTGCCACTAATATACAACTAAATACTGTGGGTGGTCAAGTGAGAAATACTACAAGCTATGTATTATTACAAAACTGTTGTTAAACTGGGATTGTTACAAGAGGTCATCTTGACTTGTAGTCTCTATTATTAAATATATGGTAATATGAGTTATCTAAATTACAAAGATTTATTTGTATGAATATTAGACTGTCAGAAATTAAAGAGAAGTTACCAGAATTTGAAATTATTAACTTTGAGGATGTTGAAATTACTGGAGTTAACTATGATACTAGAAGTATAGAGGGGGGGGAGATATTTTTCCCACTTAAGGGAGAGAATTTCGATGGACATGATTACATTACTCAAGCATTTGAGGGTGGTGCAGTAGTTTCAATGTGTGATAGTGAGCATGTAGGTAGTGTTTGTGATCTGGGGAAGCCAATAATAGTTGTAGATTCTATAGAAGAAGGTCTAGAAAAGATTGTAAATATCCTTTTTTCAGATATATCAGCCCCCATTGTTGCAATTACGGGTAGTACTGGTAAAACAACTACTCGAGATATGTTGGTTACAATACTTGGGGAGAAAGGTAGTGTACTTAGTACAGATACAAATCTTAACACCTTGTGGGGGAATGCCAAGATTCTTTCAGAGTATGATGGGCATGAATATATTGTTTTAGAGTTGGGAATGGATAGATTGGGAGAGATTGGGTGGGCATGTAGAGCCTTAGCGCCTGATTTGGGTGTGATATTAAATATTGGGTATGTACATGCAGAGAATGTGGGAGGTATTGAGAATGTATTTAAGACTAAGAAGGATTTGGCAGATTATTTACATCGTACTGGTAAACCTTTGGTGTTAAATAGTGATGATGAGTGGTTACAAGGGATTGAGAATGATTATTCTTACCAGTTTCTTACATACGGATATGGTGGGAAGGATTTTAGATTGATAGATTCTAAGGTTTCTAGAAGTGGTACTACATTTGTATTTGTATATATGGAGAAGGAGTATGAGTGTACTATTGGAGTGTATGGTAAAGAGATGGCGTACAACGCTCTAGCTGCCATTGCCTTGGCTAATTTATTGGGAATAGAGGTTGAGAGGTCTATACCAGCACTTTCTTCATACAAGGGGTTTAGTGGAAGGTTTGAGGTGAGGGAGTTTGGTAAGGGTGTTACTGTTGTAAATGATGCTTACAATGCAAATCCTACTTCTATGAGGATGGCAATAGATACCTTTGACGAGATATTTGATGGGGAGAAGTATGAAAGAATTGTAATCCTTGGTGATATGAAGGAGTTAGGAGAGGTGTCTGATGAGCAGCATAGGTTGATTGGTGAATTAGTAAATTCAAAGAATTTTAATAAGGTTTTCTATATTGGAGATTCTTTTGATCAGTTTGGTGTAGGCAAGAGATTGAAGAATTGGCAAGAAGCTAAAGAGGTGGTAGGGAGTCTTACAAGAGGTCAAAGAGAGTCTGCAGTGCTTTTAAAAGCTAGTCATAGTATTGGTTTGTACAATATTGTTGAGTAACCTACTCTACCCACTCAATATCTGCACCTAATGTGTTTAAGTTTTCAATGAAGTTTGGATGTGCCCTATTGATAGAATCAGCATTATTTATTCTACTCTCTCCATCTATTGTCAAAGCCAACATAAGTAGAGCTACCGTTGATCTGATGATATCTGGAGCATTTACATTAGCGGCCTTAAGGGGTTTGTTTCCATATACGATAATTCTATGTGGATCACACATTATCGCTTGTGCACCAAACTTTACAAGTTCAGGTATCCATAGGAAACCTCCTTCATACAATTTATTCCAGAACATGATAGAACCATCTGCTTTCACTCCCAATGCTACCATCAAAGGGAGTAAATCAGCAGGGAAGTATGGCCATGGTGCAGCCTCTATCTTAGGTAGCATATTCTTTGTATATGGAGAGAGTATCTCCAGTGTTTGATTCTCTCTTACGATTGCAGTATCTTCTTCATATTCAATATCTACTCCCAGTTTCTTAAAGACTTTGTTTATTAAAGGAAAGTGATTTGGTATAGCGTTGGTAACTCTTACTTCTCCACCTGTCATTGCTCCTAGTGCTAGAAGTGTAGTTATCTCATGATGATCAGATGATATTGTAAAGTCTGTACCATGGAGTTCTTCTACACCGTGCACTATTATCTTACATGAACCAATATTTTCAATATTAGCTCCCATTTGAACAAGAAAATTGCAAAGATCTTGGACATGTGGTTCAGAGGCAGCGTTGGTTAGTGTACTAGTCCCATGAGCCATAGATGCTGCCATGATGAAGTTCTCAGTAGTTGTAACTGACATATAGTCGGTCCAAATAGTTCCTCCTGTAAGACCGTTTGTAGTGTCAACAGTAAGGTGCTCTTTCGTTGTAACATTTGCACCCAAAGCCTTGAGGACATCAATATGTGGATCTAATTCTCTAATACCAAGTGCGCAACCACCTATATTTGTCTTTATTTCAATATGATCCATTCTGTTAGCTAACGGACCTAGTAGGAGGATAGCTCCCCTCATTCCTAAAGGGAATCCTTTATCACCTAAATCTTTTCTTAAATTTGAATTATTTACCGTAACAACCTTTTCCTCCTTGTTCCAATTAATATCAGAACCAAGAGATATCATTAGATCGATGAGTTGAGTCACATCAAGTAATTCAGGAATATTTCTAATAGTGACAGTCTCATTGGTAAGGAGGGTTGCACAAAGAATTGGTAATACCGCATTTTTATTTCCAGCAGGCGTGATTTGTCCACTAAGTTTCTTCCCACCTCTAACTATTAAGTTTGCCATATTATTATATTAAAAAATTATATTAATTTCAGTATTTAAGTTGATACCTGTATTATCAAAGAACTCTTTTTGAATAGTGCGAATTAGATCATAGAGTTCTTTTCCAGTTGCATTATCATAGTTGGTAACTATGAGAGGATGCTTTATCCAAGTTCCACACTTCCCTACTCTTTTGTTTTTCCAACCCAATTTATCCAAAATATATGCTGCAGGGATTTTTACAACATTTTCTTTGTCGGTACTGTAACTTGGAAGATTGGGGGAATTGACAAGTAGTTCTTGATATTTCTCTTTCTGGATAGTTGGGTTAGCAAATGTACTTCCACAAGATCCATACTCTCCTACTTTTGGTAATTTCTCATTTCTAATCTCACATACTACGTTAAATACTTTCTTTATGGTGTATGGTTTTTCACAACTCTTTTCTAATCGATCTGTTATACCTTTATATACTAAAAAGTTCTCGGGTACTTCAAGGTCACGCTTCCATTTTCTAAGAGAAAGGGTGAGTGAGAGAATGAGAGCACTATCTTTAAGCTTGTGTTTAAAGATGCTATCTCTATATCCGAATTCACAATCCTTGTTTGAAATATTCTTTACTTCTCCAGTTTTCATATCAAAGTATTCAATTGAGATTAGGAAATCTTTAATCTCTACACCATATGCTCCAATATTTTGTACTGGAGCTGCACCACAATCACCAGGAATATTAGCTAAATTTTGGAGTCCAAGGTAATTTCGTTCTACTGACCATTCTACAATGTCTTCCCAACTCTCCCCTGCTCTAACCTTTATGGTTACTGTTTCTTTGTCTTCACTTATAATTTCTTTTCCCAGAATATTTGGGTGAATTACACTGCCTTGAAAATTGTTAACAAAGAGAGTGTTGGAACCACCTCCAAGAATGAGGAATTTCTTATTGAAGATTCCTTGGTCATATATTTCTGTAAGGTCTTTAATAGTATCCACCTCAATATATTGGTCTACAGATACATCTACCATGAAGGTGTTGAGTGTCCTTAGTGATTTGTTTTTAAACTTTTTCATAATACAAAGATATGTGAAAGAATTTGTTCTAGGGCTGTTGTAGGAAAAAGAATCGCTATTTTCTTTTTGTTAACTCCTAATTCTCGACTTAAGAAGTCTTTGATATATACAGAGATGTTGATAGAGCTAAGATCCTTTTCGGGTAGAATTTCAGATAAGCCAAGGCTCGCTAAAGTTTGTGCGTTTTTTGTTTGCTCATCATGTGTAACCCATGGGATTGGGATAAAGATGGAAGGGATTTGTAATACTCCGATCTCGTAGACAGTATTGGCACCTGCTCTACCGATATAGAGATCTATGTTGTGGAAAACAAACCCCATTTCTTTTTCGTTGAAGTATTTGACTGGAAGGAATCTGTCTTGAAGGTTTGAATTTAATTGACTCTGAATCTTTGTTGCAAAATCATAGTCTTTAAAAACTTGGTTGTCTCCCATTTGTAAAATTACATTGTAATCTCTTAGTAAAAGGTCTAAGTTTTCTAATATATATGTGTTAAGTTTGTGTGAACCAAGTCCTCCACCGGAAATGTATATAATTGACAATTTACCATCTTTCATATTCTTAATCTTTTCTACATTCTTTCCCTCTCCTTTTTTGTTAAGTATTGAGGTTCTTACTACATTGCCAGTTTGAATTACATTCTTGTTATTAAAATATTGTTTAGAGGAATTGAAAGTGATAAATATCTTTTTAGCGAATTTCCCTACAATTTGATTGGCTAAGCCTACTGCAGCTGTTTGTTCGTGTAGGTAGATTGGTATAGATTGTAACCATCCTGCTATACAAACTGGAACACTCACAAATCCGCCAGAGGAGAAGATGAGGTCTGGTTTAATATCTTTGATAAGCTTAAAAGCATCTTTAAAACCGAGTATTGTTCGTAAGCATAGTTTGAGAGAAGAGAAGGAGAAACTTCTTTGTAGTTTCCCAGCTCTAATGTAGTAACATTTGAAGTCTGCATCTTTGAAGAGCTTTTGCTCTATAGATTGTCCATACTGTTCTCCTATCATAGCGAGATCTCCTCCTATGTAAGTGAGATGTTTATAGCTTTCTGGATATTTTTCTCTAATACCATCAATTAGTGCAGAGGCGACAGAGACATGTCCTCCACTTCCACCTCCTGTTATTAATATCTTCCTATTGTTTCTTCCCATTGTTTTTTGTGAATCTTGATATATTAAGAAGTATAGCAATTCCGACTAAAGTTACAAGTGTACTTGAGCCTCCATATGTAAAGAATGGTAGTGGTATTCCTGTGAGAGGGATTAATCCAACATTTGCACCCATGTTAAGAAATGCTTGTACAGTAAGCCAAATTACAATGCCCATTGCTAGGAGTCGGCCTTCTTTGTCAGGAGCATTCTGTGCTATCTTGAAACCTCTAAGAAAGAATACAATCCATGCAAATACTAGTATACTTCCGCCTAGAAATCCTAGCTCTTCTAGTAATATTGCAAATGTAGAATCTGTAAAAGCAGTGTTTTCAACTAGGTATCCAAATCTTTGTCTAGATTGTCCAAAGCCTTTCCCAAAGAAACCACCACTTCCAATGCCGATGAGTATTTGTTGTATTTGATATCCACTTCCGCGGGGATCAGATATTTCTCCTGTGAAGAGTAAGGTTAAGTAAGTTTTGAATCTTTCTAACCGGTATGGTGCAATAGTGATTGCTAGTGTTGTGAGTGGCAGTCCTATTAATAGTGTAGAGATGAGAGTTCCTGCTGTGTGTATACGATCTTCTCCAGATATGAGAAACATTAGGAAGGAAGTGATACAGATAATCATTGTAGTTCCTAAGTCTGGCTCTAAGATAATTAACAGTGCAGGAGCTCCTACAATTGCAATGAAGCTTAGTAAGTATTTACCGAAACCATCTTTGTATGCGGATTTAATACTCTTGTAGTTATATTTTTGTTTGGATAGCCAAGAGGATAGATAGAGGATCACTGCTATCTTAGCGAATTCCGCAGGTTGTATTGTACCTAATCCTCCTAAAACAAACCATCTTTTTGATCCATTGATCTCTTCTCCTGCAATTAGTACGAGTAGTAGCAATGCTATCGTTATCACTAATGCTGGGGCAGAGATTTTGAGTAGTTTGTGATAGTCCCAGAAGTAGATAAGTGTAGCTAATCCAACCCCTATTACCAACCACTGTAGGTGTAGTATGAGAAAGTGGAACTTATCAAAGAATATCTGGTCTGCTACATACATGCTTGCATCAAAGATCATCATTGCACCAAATACGACCATTAGTGTAGAGATAGTTAGAATAACTTTATCCCCAGCGTTGAGCCTCTTCCGTTTGTGGTTCTTTTTCGTTTTCCGTTTTCTAGACATCATACTTGCTCTAATATACAATATTCCTATATGAATGACCAAATGGTTGTAGTTGTTGGTGGCCCAGGAGGTAGTGGTTCTTCAGTCATTTCTACTCGTCTTGCAAAATATCTCAATATTGAAAGGGTGTATGGGGGTGAGTATTTTAGAAAGGAGGCTCAATCTCAAGGGTATGATAGTTTGGAGGCTTTTTACAACCAGGTTGAGGAGAGTACGGTAAGAGAGATTGATATGAGAGTAGATGAGCTCTTGAGAGAATTAGCAAAGAGAGGGAATGTGTTGATAGAGAGTAAGGTTTTTGCTGGTATTGCTACTGTAGAGGCTATCCAATGTAGTGCGAAAATATGGATTACAGCTTCTTTGGATGTGAGAGTGAATAGGGTTTTTAAAAAGGAGAAGATATTTAATCCGCTGAAAAGTTTCCTTAGAAAGAAACGAATCAGAAAGGATTTGATAAAGAGGTGGAAGTTGGATAGAAAAAGGTATAAAGAATTGTATGAAATAGATTATAGTAATCAAGGCATATACAATGATTTGGTGGTTGATAGCTCTAATCAAACAGAGGATGAGACATTTGATTTAATAGCTAGTTTTCTAAAGAAGAAGGGTGTTGTTTGTGAGGAGTGAATGTTTAAATTATAAATATTAAGAGATGGAAGATGTCAAAAAGGATAATAGCACGGTTGTTCCTACTAAAAAGGTTGTACAACAAGTGCAAAGTACCAATGTTGTGATGGCAGGTAAGGAATATGAAGATAATAATCCTATTCCTGAAGATTTAGGGGATAGATGGTTAAGGTGGAAGTGTTTGAAGTGTGGTTTTGTTTATGAAGGTACAAAACCACTCAATGTTTGTCCCAAGTGTGGTAACAATGATCTTGATATGTTTGGCGATGTGTCTTAAGAAATGCCGGGAGGGGGACTTGAACCCCCACTCTATTTCTAGAACGGGATTTTAAGTCCCGCGTGTCTGCCAGTTCCACCACCCCGGCTTGGAGTGATGTATTTTAATGTATTCTTGAAGGATTATCAACAAAGTAGTATGGGGCTTATTTTGGAGGTGACGATGGGATTCGAACCCATGATAGTGGTTTTGCAGACCACGGCCTTAACCAACTTGGCTACGTCACCAATACTATTTACCGAGTAAATCTCCAACGGTAGCTATCTCTAATATTGAGTTCGTACTTTTGTTTTTAATAGAACTACCGCTAATAATAGCAATTTTGTCGTCAAAATCCAACTCCCCATATGAAAATACAACCTCAGTCGCTTTTTGTAAGCTCTCATCTCGATCTTTAGATAAGGATGGAGAGTAGTAACATTTAACTCCACGAAGGATATTATCTTCTCTAACTCGCTTTGCATCGTCTGTAACCTCATATATTGGAATTGACAATCTATGTCTTGAAAGAGATTGAACACTCTTTCCACTATGTGAGATGACTAAGACAGCCTTTAGATCAAGAGACTGGGTAAGACTGAAAACACTTTTACATAGTTCATCTGTATTCTCAGAAGCATCAGTTCTACCATATACAACCTGTGGAGAGAGAATATTCTCAACAGAGAGAGCTATGGTATTCATAGTGGTTACACTTTTTATAGGATGATCTCCTGTAGAAGTCTCTGCAGAAAGCATTACAGCATCGGCTCCATCTATTACACTGTTAGCTACATCACTTACCTCTGCTCTGGTTGCCCTAATATTATGCCTCATACTCTCCAACATTTGTGTAGCAACAATTACAGGCTTTCCAACAGCCCTACATCTATAGATCAGTTGTTTCTGAATGATTGGAATTTGCTCATAGGGTATTTCTACTCCAAGGTCCCCCCGAGCTATCATAATGACATCTGAATATTTTAAGATATCATCGAAATTATCAATCCCTGCCTGATTCTCAATCTTGGATATTATATTAATACCACTATCCCCAAGCAATTCTCTTGTGAGTTTTATCACTTCACTGTTTTGTACAAATGAAAGTGCTACAAAATCATAACCAAGTGTTACAGCAGATTGAATGTCTTGTTGATCTTTCTCTGTAAGAAGAGGGAAATTAAGAAAACAATTTGGGATATTAACTGTTTTGTTGGGATGTAGTATCGAATTATTTTGAACAACACATACAACATCAGCCCCAACGATATCTTCAACTTTTAGTTCTATATTCCCATCATCAAGCAAAATTACAGTATTTCTAGTAATATCCTCATGTAGCTTATCGTAGGTAATCTGTATTTCGTTATCACTAGTTAAGTCTTTGGAAGAAGGAATGAGAGTAAGAACTTGGTCCTTTTTAAGGATCTTTTGTGTTTCAAATCCAGTCACTCGTATCTTGCTGCCTTTTGTATCCATCAAGAGTGAAATCCTTGGTGAAATACTTCGTATTGTCTTCAGAACTTTCTCTAATTCATCAAAATCAGCGAACGAAGTATTAACTCTTGCGACATCAACTCCCGCTTCAATCATTTGCTTGAGAACATCCTTATCCCAACTTGATGGACCAATGGTAGCTACTATCTTTGTTTTACAAAACTTTTGGGCAGTCATATTATTACAGTATATGGGATAGGTATGAGTTTTACAACCGAATTTAGATGTATTAAGATGTAGTAGAACTATTTAACCTTTTATACTGCCTATATGAAGGAATCTATATACAATTTGTTGCTTCTATTGCTTGTTTTCTTCTTTACAACCATACTTTTTCAGGGAATTGTTATGCCTGAAATAGTCTTGTACTATTGTGCTACCCTAATAATATTAAGTATGGGGGTAATGATTACAAAGCCATTCTTGGATTTCCTTACTATCAAAGTAAACTTTATTACCTATTTCTTGTTGTCATCATTATTGTTAGTAGGAATATTCTTTTTGCTTGAAATTTTTATGACAGGTTTTTTCATCAATACTGTAACATTTGAAGGTATTAATCTGGACTTCTTACAAATCAATGGATTTGAAGTTATACCAATGATTACAATCCTTATAATTTCTACATTTAGTTCGTTTCTTAGTACAATCTTCTTTACTCTAGGAAAAAGTGTTTAAGGTGTAGTATAATGAGCATATGAATAATATTTACAATACTCTACTAATTGTTCAAATAGTGGTCTCTATACTACTAGTTGTTAGTGTACTACTCCAAAACAGAGCGGAAGGTTTAGGGAAGATGTTTGGGGGAGGTGGTGAGGTCTTTAGAACGAAGAGAGGGTTAGAGAAATTCTTGTACTACTTCACTGTCATATTGGTGATTATGTTGATAGTACTATCTCTCACCCTACTTAAATTAGGAGAGTAAATATGTCAAAATCAAAGAAGATAGTATCCAAAAAGGTTGTGACTATGAGGGAGGCATTCACAAAGATTTCCCCTAGGTCTGACATGGGTGGTACAAATAAATCTCAGAGATTTTCAATGAGAGATTTCCTTTGGAATTATCCAGACAATCTTAGTAGTTTTGTAAAAGCTACTTCTCCATTAAGTATCATTATCGTTTTTGCGTTAATAGGTTTCGGTTTATTCACCTTTTTAAGGAGTGAAACATTTGCAAAGAGTATTACTTCTAAGAAATACGCACAGTATGTTGAGGGGCGTGTTGGCGCTATATCGACATTTAATCCTCTCTTTAGTAATCAAAATGATGTAGATAAAGCTATTCAAGAATTAGTATTTGAAAAACTAATATATATAGATATGGATGGGGAGATGACTCCTGGAATTGCTACTTCTTGGGAGGTTAGTAAAGATGGGAAGATATATCAATTTGATATATCACTAAATCATACTTGGAGTGATGGTGAATCACTAACTATCGATGATATTCTTTTTACATTTGAAACAGCAAAGAAACTTTCTTCAGATCATGGATATGATACTGTTGGTTCAGCACTGGTTGATGTAGAAGTGGAGATTGTGGATGAAGATACAATTAAGTTTGTACTGCCTCAGACAAATGCTACTTTCCCCGAGATTGTCTCTGTATATATTGTTCCAAAGCATATCTTAGAAAATGTGAAATTTTCTGATATGCCCTTTAATATCTTTTCAAGAAATCCAATAGGTTCTGGTCCGTACAAGATACATAGGAGTGAACCTAATATTGTTTATTTAGAATCGTCTGCGTATTATAATCATCGACTAAGGATTTCTGATATGGTAATTAGGATATATTCAGATGTGTCTAAGTTAGAAGCAGCCTTTAGGAATGGTGTTCTTGATGGTATTGTTTTATCTTACAATAGTGAGTCAGAGTTCACGAAAGAATACCCCTCTTATATTTCTCATGTTATAGATTTGCCATATAGGGAGAGGGTTTTGTTTTTTAATTTAAGGAAAGACAAATTCCAGAATGAAGCACTTAGGAAAGGAATTAGTTATCTTGTAGATAAGGAGACATTGTTAAGTGAGACGGGAATATTTGGTCATGTGATTTCTGGACCAATCTGTTCGGAGAACTGGGCTTATTCTTCTCTCCCTGATTATCCTACCTATGATCCTGAAAAAGCTGCTGCTAGCTTAAAGAGTGCAGGATATACACCAAATGCACAGAATGGATATTTTCAAACGGAGGATGGGAAATTATTAACTCTAGCAATTAGTTATTTAGATAATGAGACAAATGCAGTGTTGATGAATACTCTAAAAGAGTTGTTGGATAGTGAGGGGGTTATCATTAATCTTGAACCTTTTACATATTCGCAATTGACAAAGGAGATTCTTGCTACTAGAAACTTTGAAGTTTTAATGTATGAAATAGAGGTTAGTATTGACCCGGATCAGTATAATCTGTGGCATTCTTTACAGAAGGAATATCCAAATCTAAATCTGTCTGGATATGAATATAGTCGTGTAGATATTCTTCTTGAGGAGGCTAGGAAGCAGTTAGACCAGGAGGATCGAAAGGAAGATTATGCCCTATTTCAAAAATACTTAGTAGATGATGTTCCTGCAGTCTTTTTGTATAGACCATCATATCTCTATTTGGTAAGTGATCAATTACAAGGTATTGAATTTGAAAATGTAGTTAGATTGGAAGATGTATATAGGAGTGTGCATAATTGGGAATTTGTGAGATAGAATCTGCCAAGAGGGGGAGTTGAACCCCCACCCATTACTGGACTACGCTCTGAACGTAGCGTGTCTGCCAGTTCCACCATCTTGGCTAAGGTTTCTTGGATGTGAGTGATATTACAATCTCCTTCTTATCTTTCTTGCTAGGGCCTTTGTTTACTCTACCTTTCTCTGTATCAGGGTCAAACTTCTTGAAGTTTTTAAGAAAGTCTTTCTTAGATATTGTAATTCCTTTCTTTGTAGACTTCTTCTTCTCTTTCTTTTTTATTAATACTTCCTTTTTTTTCTCTTTCTTTGTTGGTTTCTCAGAGAATACCTCTAAAAGAGTTTTCTCTTCTGTTGGGGTACTAGTACGACTTATTTTCTTAGAGAATGCCTTGTTGACTTCTCCCTCGCCTCTCTTTTTAAGTAGTGTGATTAGAATAGCAGAAATAGTAGAGCCAAGGAGTAGGAATCCAACGAGGGTTATTATTAGATCTGTGTTTTGGCTTAGAATAGTCGGAATATTATCAAAGGTGATGTTGTTGAAGGAAAAGAAAATGTCTTCTCGATTATCACTTCCAGAGAGTGATGTCCCATTAGTATCACCATATGAGAGAACAGCACTTTCACTTGGATTGCTAGCATAGCCGTCTTTCCTAGTATATGCAAATACTGTGTATATTCCATCTACTGCGGATTCTAGATCTATAGATAAGCTCCAATTACCCTCAGAATCTGTCTCTGCGATTTCTACAAAGTTTGATGCATGAACAGAGAGTGTTACTATCACTTCACTATTTGCAAATCCTGTACCAGAGATGGTGAGTACACTATCTTCAAATGTAGGAGCTTTTACAATTGGAGGTCTTGGAATGATAAGGGTGTCATATTCAAGTAGTTTAGTAGATCCAAGAGAGTCAACAAATCTAAACTTAAGATGATGTTCACCAATACCCAGCGATGGGAGTGCGTATGGACTCTCTATATTCTTGAAGCCCTCTTCATCAATATCTAGTTCAACACCAACTTTGTCTTCTGAAGGGTCTACAAATGTAACGATATGGCTTGGGTTGTCTGTATACTCAGGTATTAATATATTTAATTCGTTTTCAATTTCTTCTATTCTTTCTTCCTCATCTTGTTCTACTTGATCAACATCTACATTATCTGTATCTCCAAGTATGTCGTCAACGGAGATATCGTCTTGAGCAAACAGTGTGCTTGGGATTAAAAAGATTATTAGAAGTGTAAAGAGAATTTTTTTCATTTAAAAAGATAATAATATTACTAACATCATTGTATAGATTGTTGAGAGAAATTTCTAGTCTACTGTTTTGTCGATAAAGAGAATCCCTTCAAGGTGGTCGTTTTCATGTTGTACTACCCTAGCGTTAATGTTGTTAAATCTTCTTTTTACTGTATTCCCATCTTTGTTCATATATTTCACCTTTATCTTACTGTATCTCTCAACATTTCCTTCAACATTAGGGATACTTAAACACCCCTCCATATCTATATTTGTTTTTGTTCCAATATTTTGTATTTGAGGATTTATTAGGAGTTCAAATTCGTTAGTGTCGTAATCGAGGATGTATATAACTTTCTTATTTACTCCTACCTGTGGAGCTGATATCCCTCCTGATTGTATACCTACTTGCTCCTCGCTTGTGAGTGCGGTGTGTAAGAGGTTGTCTAGAAACTTTTGGAATTCTTCCGTTTTAAGTTCTTCGGGGGTAACTTTTATTGAGGGAGTTCTTAAAACTTCCTCTTCTTTTGGATCTTCTATTGTAAGGATTTTTAATTGCTTCATATGGAGATTATATCAAAAATGTTGGAGAAATGATAAAATGTCGGATTATGTTAGCCTTACAAGAGAAACAACTGTTAAATGAAAAGACTCAAAACGCCGAGTTTATTCAGCAAATAGTTGAACGTATAGAAGAGGAGTATCCTTTTCGTGGTTCCCAGTCTTGGTATGAAGAAGTTTTGGATGAGGAGATGATAAATGATAAATATTATCATTTCGATATCGATAAGTGTAATCTTGTGTATGGTGGTATGGTGTATACGATGTTTGAGACTGTAGATGAAGAAAGACATTTTATTAAACGTTTTGTCTTTGACAGAAATGGAGAGTTGCTGGAGTCTTCGCATTTAATAGAAGCCTATGGATATAATGTGGTGTATAACAGAAAAATTAGTTTAGTAGGTGTCCTTGAATCTAGAATATACACTTAGATTCCTACTAATCCACTTCTGCTGTATCCAATAATCTTAATATTTTGTATACTCCCCTCTTTATATTCTTTTTCTAACAAAACTTCATGGTTGTAGTATGTAATACCCTTGTTCTTACTAATTACTAATACAGGGAGCGCCTTACCTATCCATTCTTTATGCTTCTTTTCTCTAACCTTGTTTACTAACTTTCTAATAACTTCCTCTCTATCCTTTTTGACATTAAACTCTACATCATCGTTCATATCATATGCTACACTACTCTCTCTTGGTGAAAACTTCCCAATATAGACCATCTCAACTCTACATTCTTTGATTAAGGATATGGAATCATTAAAATCGTCTTCTGTTTCTGAAGGGAACCCCACGATTACATCAGTTGTAATTCTAAAGTCAGGGCATGAGGTCTTAATCTTTTTACAAATGTTTAGAAATCTATCCTTGGTATATCCTCTGTTCATCAATCTAAGGATTCTGTTTGAGCCTGACTGTGCTGCAATATGGCAGTGTTTAAGAAGTTTTTCATTTGTTGTAATTAACTCTATCAATTCATCTGAGAAATCTTTTGGATGTGAAGAGATGAAATTAATCCAGAACTTTCCTTTGATGTTTGAAATTTCTTTCAGTAGGTCTACAATATTATCACCGTCATCTTCCCAACTGTTTACATTTTGACCAAGTAGAGTGACTAGTTTCCCTCCATTGGATATGAAATCCTTTATATCTTTAAGTATTTCTTCCTTTGGGATATGGAATAGCTTACCTCTTGTATATGGAACAATGCAGTATGAGCAGAAGTTGTTACAGCCATGAGATATCGAAAAGAGTCCTTGGTATTTATTATTTCTGTCAAAGTTAATATTTGGATTCTCAATCAAATCGTTATTATCAATTCCTAAAATCTTTGGTAGTTGATTTATATCTTTAATATTGATGAGGTGTGTAATCCAAGGGAATCTTTTTTGTAAGAGTTTCTCATATTTATCTATGGTTGAGTTGGAGCTTCTGTTGTATCTTTGTGCCATACATCCAGTTAATATGACAATCTTATCTTCAAATATCTCTTCATTTGCTTTTATCCCCCACCCTGCTACTTTGTCTTCTGCTTGTTGTCTAATACTGCATGTGAGAAGTATGATGAGATCTGCGCTTTTCCAATCACTGCTTTCTTGTAGGGAGTATGATGTGAGTAGATTACGAATGGTATTACTATCCGCTATGTTCATAGCACAACCGTATGTTTTGATGTAGAAAGTGGTTAGCATGGGGGTATTTTACCATGGATTAACTAATTGCCAGAATATCTTAGTCTAGGAGTTCTCCGATTGATTGTCTGGTATTAAGTCTATGTATTATTTCTGCGAAATACTCTGTTACAGATATGACCTCTATCCATTTATGTTTTTTAAGAAGGTCTTTGGGTACATATGTAGCATCAGTACAAATTATTTTGTTTAGCATCCCTTTACTATGCAATTTCTCAAGTTTCTTCATTGCATTCCCATGAAGTAATGCAAAAGTAGTTATTCCTATGACGTCCTTTGCTCCATTCTCTTTTGCGACCTCCAATGCTTTGCAAAAAGTCCCTCCAGTATCAATCATATCATCTATTATGTATACAGCCTTATCCTTCACATCTCCCATTATTTCAATATCTGCTACGGTATTTGCTTTGGAGTAATTTCTAGTTTTGTATGTAAAAGCTACTTGAGTACCTAACTTCCGTGCGTAGTAATTAGCACTTTTAGCACCACCAAGATCTGTGGGAATGAATACAGTATTCTCAGGGCTTTGGATTTGCTTTGCCACATATGGAAGTAGTACTTGACTACCTCTTAGGTTTTCAATTTGTGCTGATCTAAAAAATCCTTGTATTGCTGTATTGTGTAAATCCATGGTTATTATATGGTCTGCACCTAACTCTCCCTCCAATTCCCACGCTATTCTTGCTGCCGTTATATCTTCTCTTCCACTTTGCTTGTCTTGCCTTGCATAGGGGAAGGATGGGATTACTGCTGTAATGTAGTTGGCATCACATCTTCTACAGGCTCCAATCATTGTGTATAAAGCCCTAAGATTTTCATCTACACTTTTCCCATCATAGTGATTTTCCATGTCTTGGACGATGAAGACATCTTTGCCTCGAATGCTTTCGTTAAGTATGCTTTTGATTTCCCTGTTTGCAAATATTATCTCTTCTGTTTTAAGTAAGTGTAATTTCTTTCCTGTTATTTTATTAACCTCTTTTAAGAGCTTCTTAGAGAATTCCAATCCTGAGTTGCAAGACATTAAGCAAAGTGATCCGTGGTAATTGGTCATGGAGAAGAGTTACAAAAGTTATTGATACAATATATAGCTTTCTCTTAATTGTATCAAGAGATATAATAGGTTGCTATGTTACAAATTAAAAACCTTTCTTACGAAGTAGGAGGTAAAACAATATTGAAGGATATATCTCTTTTCTTAGGAAGAGGAGAAAAGGTTGGAGTAGTAGGAGTGAATGGTGCGGGGAAGTCTACTCTTCTTAAAGCGATTGTAGGAAAGGTAGAGAAGGATAGTGGGGAGATTAGTATGAAAGGATCGTATTCATATCTTTCTCAAGAGATACATAAGGAGATAGGGTTTAAGTATGAGAATTCCTCCCTAACTATTGCAGAATATTTAATACTTGATCAGGGACTTGATGTTGAGCAGTGGGAGATTAGTAAGTTTCTTAACAATCTTAATATGAATGATAAAGATTGTGAGAGTGTACTTGGAGAACTTTCTGGAGGACAGAAGATTAAGGTGGAGTTAATAAGGATACTTTTGAGGAGACCGGATATTTTAATATTAGATGAGCCTACAAACTTTCTTGATATTCCATCTTCAGAGTGGTTGATGAGATACCTTATCAACTATCCTAATGCAGTATTAGTTGTGTCCCATGATCTTCGTCTTATGAATCGTGGTTTAAGCAAGATATGGTTTTTAAATGAGTTAAATAATAATGTGGAAGTTTACAAGGGTAATTACGACAAGTTTCTTAAGTTAAAAGCTATGCAAGATGCTTCTTTGGTTCGTGCAATTACCAATATTACTAAGTCTGCTAAAAGGTTAGAGAAATCAGCTCAACAATTGTCGGGTAGACAGACCTACAAAGAGGCCAAACGGGCTTCTAGAAGGTTTGAAAAGGTAGCAGAATTAAAGGTAGAGATTAGAAAGAAAGAGGCAATGTTGGCCAAGAGTAAGAGAATGAAGATCACTCTCCCTACTCCACAGAGGTGTTCTAGGGAGGTTCTGCTTATAGAGGGAGTATCTAAAAAGTATGGGGAGAATGTGATACTAGAAGATATTAATCTTGAGGTAGAGAGAGGTCAGAAGGTTGTAATAATTGGTAAGAATGGAGTTGGTAAGACTACTTTACTTAAAATACTTGCAGGGAAGTTAGAACAAACCAAGGGTAAGTATTTATGGGGTAAGGGTGCATTAGTTGGTTACTATGCACAGGAGTATGAGAATTTGGATTATAGTAAGACCGTTTTAGAGAATGTTTGTAGTTTATCAACACTTGACGGTTGGACTAATGAGTATTGGAGGAAGTTTTTGGGTCGGTTTCTAATTAGTGGAGAGATGGTTTATCAAAAGGTTGGTACTCTTTCAGGTGGTGAGAAGACTAGATTGGCATTAGCAAAACTTTTCTCACAGAATCTAAATGTTTTACTTTTAGATGAGCCTACTACATATCTAGATCCTTCTTCACAAGAAATATTGCTTCAGACTTTGCGAGAATACGAAGGTACAGTCATCATGGTAAGTCATGAGCCTAAGTTTGTGGAGGGGTTGGGTGTAGATATGGTTTTACTAATGCCAGAGGAGAGGTTTGTGTATTACGATATTAAATATCTTCAAAGGGTTGGTTTGATGTAAGGAGGTTCTCTAACTCTTTGATGTGCTTGATTACAGCAATATTTACTCCTTGGCTTTTTAATTTCTTTATATCCTGTTCCTTGTCATCGTTGTATAATGATAGCCATATGATATATTTATATCCTGCTTCTACTGCAGGGAGGATGTCAGCATCAAAATTGTCGCCCACGGCTATTAGTTTTTCTGGAGTTGAATTTGTTGTATTGGCTGCTTTAATCCATTCTGATGTGTTTTTGGGTTTATTTATATCAACATAGTAGGAGTATATATCGGGTATGTTGCCATAGAGTTCTTTATACTTCGATTTTAAAGAATTCATCTTAATTTTGGTCCAGTCTTCTCCTGAGTGTGTACATATTGCTACTTTTGTGAAAGCTAGGAGGGTGTGTAAAAGTTCTAGTGTACCATCGAAAGGGTCTGCAGAGAGGGTATAGATTTCTTTAATCTGTTCTGTAAATTTGTTAACGATATCTTTTTCGTCAAGATTATTTAGTTTAAGAGAGCTGAGGGTTCTTGATATGGAGCTGGGGAATCTAGTCACGAAGTTAACATTCCCCATTTTGTATTCTATAAATTCTGATTGATAGTATGCTTGGGTAAAATCCTCTGTATTAATTGACAGCCTGTATTTTTTATTAATATATGTGGATATTCTAATTGAGAATTTCTTATACAGAAATAACAGCCAGCTCTTTGTGTCTGTCAATGTACTGTCTAAATCAAACACTATTCCTTCTATACTATTCTCTTCAAAAAACTCTTTTATTTCGTTATTCATGTTCATCATTCTACCCTATATCTTATTTGAATGGTATGTGTTATAATCTTCACGCTATTTGAGTGAGTGCGTTCTACGTAACTGCTTAGAGTGATAGATCTCCCCGTGTGGTATAGCCAATTTTAATTATTATTATTTACACAATATGGCAAAAAAGCTATTTGTAGGTAATCTTAGCTGGGGAATCAGTGATGAGCAGTTAAGAGAAGCATTCAGTGCATT